>JBKQMK010000299.1:0-10917 GCA_052146735.1 Desulfomonilaceae bacterium
AGTTCCTTGCCGCACGCGACGTCGCCAGGGCCAGGGAAATTGTCCGGCAAGCAATGCGTGACTGCGAGTCAGGTGAAGGAAATCTCCGGGACTGTTCTCAATGGTCGGAATTCTTGCGAGGCCTCAATTCGCTCTTGGCCAAGCCGACCGAACAGAAAGTTGTCAAGAATTCACTGGGCATGGACTTGGTCCGTATCCCTGCTGGGGAATACATGATGGGTAGCCTCAAGCGGGAGATGGACTGGCTGAGATTGACTTTCAAAAAGATCTGGAGGGAGGGGCACAAGCAGTGGTTTCAGGATGAACTCCCCCTGCATCCTGTGCGGATTACCCGCCCCTTCTATATGGGCGCTACCGTCGTCACAGTCGGGCAGTTTCGGCAGTTCGTTAAAGACTCAAACCACAAGACCGACGCGGAAAAAGGCGACGGGGGAATGATATACAGCAAGAAGGAGGAACGTTGGGCCCCGCAAAAGAACATGAAATGGGACGCGGTGCCCTGGTCTCTTGCAGATGATCAGCCTGTCGTCTTTGTTTCATGGAATGATGCTCAAGCCTTTTGTCGATGGTTGAGCCGCAAAGAGAAGCAGACCTACCGCCTCCCCACCGAGGCTGAATGGGAGATGGGGTGCCGGGGAGGTTCAGTCTGGACCCGATTTGCGTGGGGAGATCGTCTGCCTGGAGATAGAGACACCAATTTCGGCGACGGCAATCCGAAGCTTCCCGAAAGCCTCACCACCGTTAGCGACGGCTATGAAAACGTGTCGCCCGTGCGAGCTTTTCCTCCGAACGGTTATGGCCTCTATGACATGGGCGGGAATGTGATGCAATGGGTGGAGGACTGGTACGACCGGAACTATTACGAGACATCTCCTCTGGAAGATCCTAAGGGACCGGGGACCGGTACAGGTAGAGTCAACAAAGGGGGGAATTGGTTCGCCAGTCCGGCCGATTGCAGGTGTGCATTCCGCGGCTTTTCCGGACCGAGCATGAGTTTCTGGAATTTGGGTTTTCGCGTTGTGATGGAGGAGAAGGAACCTGAAAGGGGAACTCTAGCTTCCAAAACAGGCGATTCAGAAGAGTCTAAAGGCAAATCGTCTTCGGAAAAATACTTCCCGCCGAGTGACGAGGATGGGCTGCGCCTTTTCCGCCAGGCTATGTTCGCGGCTCAGCAACAGCAGTGGGACCAAGCCATCGAGGACCTCGAAGAGGCGCAAAAGGTTTATGAAAAGCGGGAAGATTACAAATGGATAGCTAGAGTGAAAGCCACTCTGGCGGGCATTTATGCGGAACGGAACAGAAAATATAAGAGCAAAGAGCTTTACACCCAAGCCCTTGCGGATTTCCGGAAAATGGGGGACGCTACTAACGCCCGAATCATACTTGCGCGCCTGGAGGAACTCGAAACATCGCCCGGTGTCAAGGTGGTCGAGATAAAGAAAGGGGGGATCGCGGACAAGGCGGGCGTTGTTGCGGGAGACATCATAATTGAGTACGCAGGGGAAACCGGCTTCCGTGTCATAGGTTTGAAAAAACTGGTCGATGACTGCTCGCGGTCCGGCCAAGTAACACTGAGCGTGATGAATAACGGCGAAATCACAACCACAATGGTCCCAGGCGGTCCGCTAGGCGTTGCACTCGAAGATATAAAACGACCGCCGCGACCCGCACGGCCCGCCGAAGAGGCAAGGCCCCGGGACAGGCAAAGGTCCAGGCCAGCGAGAACCAGACGGTGAAGCGGACGCGCCTCGTTACCCTGGAGCGTGGAATTCTGGAGAACTGCCACTGTCCGTTTGGAAAAGGGGCACTTCCCATGCCACGTTCAATAAAGCAGAAGTATGGGAGTGAAAATGAGCCTCAAGGGCACTGCCCCGGAGGGGCAACCTGATCGCCCCCAGAGGTATTCAAAGTGAAGTTGAAATGGCTCGATGGTCTGTCTGGACACTTTTGAAGAACACGTTGCCGGTGACGACATCGGGTTGAGCCCTTTCGTGGCCCCTTGGTCTCAGGCGTGACCCCGAATCTTTTGGATGAGTTGAGTGGTGGATATTCCACCGATATGCCTTACGAATTCTACCCTTCCCCCTCTTGCTTTCACGATGTCTCCGCCTACGACTTCCTTGCCCTTCCAGTCTTCCCCTTTTACTAGGATATCCGGACGTACCTCTTTGATAAGATTCAGCGGGGTGTCTTCCTCGAATACCACCACATAATCCACGAAGCTCAAAGCAGAAACCAGTTCCACACGATCGGCCTGTGAAATGATGGGGCGACCCTGTCCCTTTATGCGCGCGACCGACCGGTCTGAATTAATGCCAACCACCATGATTTCCCCTATGGCAGATGCCTGGCGCAATATTTCGAGATGGCCCGCATGAAACAAATCAAAGCACCCGTTTGTGAAGACGATCTTCTGGCCTTGGATTCTGTGGTTGCGAAGCACTGCGTCGATATCTTCGAGGGCAACTGTTTTACTGCTCAGTGGCTTCTCACGAAGGGCATTGATCATCTCCTCAAGACTGACAGACGCGGCGCCAAAGCGGGCTACCACAAGTGACGCGGCTAAATTGGCCAGACTGATCGCTTCTTCGATGGCGAGACCGTTTGCCACCGCGAGAGCCAGCGTTGAGATGACAGTGTCACCCGCTCCTGTTACATCAACTATTTCCATGGGCTTTACAGGAAAATCCTGTGCCTTGCGCCGAGTGACCAGCGTGATCCCGTCTCTCCCACGGGTTATGATCAAGGCTTCCGCCTCCGTCTGGTCTAAAAGTATTCGCCCCGCCTCCACGAGCGTTTCTTGGTTCCGGATTTCGATGCCCGAGGCCACTGAAGCTTCTCGTACGTTGGGAGTTATGTACGTGGCGCCTCGGTACCGCTTAAAATCCATCCCCTTGGGGTCCACCAAAGTGGGAATGCGGTTTGCCCGAGCAGACGACAAGAGGGCGGCGAGCAGATCCGGTGTGAGAAAACCTTTGCCGTAATCGGAAATGATCGCTGCCTTAACCTGAGGCATAACCGACTTGACGTCTTCGAGAACCGCAATTTCTATTTCAGGGGGGATATCTCCAACTCTTTCTTCATCGATGCGCACGATTTGCTGGTTTCTGGCCACTACGCGGGTCTTTATCGTGGTAGGGCGGGACGGGTCGTCCTTCAACCAGAAACTCTCTACAGCCATCTGTTCACAAGTTTTTTTGAACCAAGCACCGGGATTGTCCTTGCCAACCGTGGCGAACAGCGCCACGGTACCGCCCATGGCAACCAGGTTCTTGACCACGTTCCCCGCTCCTCCCAGTCTGCGGAGACGATCGTGGGCCACCACCACAGGCACAGGCGATTCAGGGGATATGCGCTCGACCTCTCCCAAGACGTATTCGTCAACCATCACGTCTCCGACCACCAGAATCGGAGCCGGTTTCATCGCTCTGACCATGTTCTCGTTCAATTCGCGTCCTCCTCAGCTCAACTAGCCGTTATCACGGTATTGTACGCCTCTACGCCTTCACTAGGAGAGGGTGCGAGAAGACGAAAAGACGATACGCTCAAATTTCCCCACAACTCAATACCCTCCATTAGGAGGGTTTTGCAACAGCTTCAAGTAGTTTCCAGGCGAACGGAATGCCATTTCCTACATTAAGAAATATTGGCAAGACCAAGTTTATAATTGCTTTTTTCATGTATTATTGTTAGAGGAATGGCGTTGGATGGAACAACCGGAGGCCCGCGATCTGGAGTCACCCCTGGAATGAAGGCCAAGATGCGGATCAATAATGGTTTCAAGCAGCTTAACGCAAATAATTGTCAATGCTTATTCATGGGAGACCGCATGCCTTGCTCCATCTCCGGGAGCCTCCACACGCTATTAGGGCCTTGCGGCGGCATCATCCCTGTCGGGACCGAGATCAGGCGGGGCGGCAAAACGCGAGCGCGCAACCGCGGGACGTCCTCTATTCCTGAACAAAGCTCACGCCGGCGGTCCGATCACATTGAACCACCGACGCGGCTTTCCCTATCGTCGAACCTTTTAGAGTCTTGCTCAGGACTCAGTACTGCAGCCGTCTTTGCAATGGGCTACTCTCGGTATCATATACCTTTTCAAGGCGCCCTCCTTTCCCTCCGTGGGAAGAGGTTGATTAATGTACATGGTTATAGTTAGTCATCGTCTGCTCCTCTTGTCAAGATTCGGAACTACCCATACATCGGAACGGATCGAAAAAGCATGACAACAACAAGCCAAACAGAAGAAGCGAAATCAAAACACGCTGCTCATGAATCGGCCAGAAATAGTGACCAGGCCACGCGGCCTTATACCGCCTCCCCGGGCGTGGTAACGGCCCGGGGGCCCCAGCGTGCAAACGAGACCTTCAACCGAGCAAGAACCCTGATGATACCTTTCCTAGGTTACTTATTGTTAGGCATCTCCAGTGCATTGGCTGTCAACCTGGTCTCACATTTTGCCGTGGTTGTTCCACTCGAAAAGAACCTCTTGTCTGCGGAAGTCCGTAGTCTGGCCACAGAAATCGACTCCGGCGTGCGGACAAGAAGTTCGCTGATAACCATGGTGGCAGGCAACACTGAACTGGACAGTTTTCTGGAGTCCGGTGGTTTGGACAAGATGCTGAACGCGCTTCGGAGCAATTTTCCGGATTTCCTCAGCGTCGAAATCACCAACGACCACGGGCAAATCCAAGCCATGGGCGGCGATTTGCCTCTGTCTCAGGCAAGCCTGTTCTCAAAGAAACCTTCTGGGCAAATCTCTGCGGTCAATTTAGGTATCCAACACAACAGAGGGATATTCCAGGATGACCCGGAAAACAATTGCTTTTTCATTACCTGCAAGCATGTCGGTCCAGAAGGAGGCAAATGGTTTACCAGAAGCAGGTTTTCCCGAGAAGCCGTCGTCGCGATTCTAAAGTCCATCCCGGCCCGACGCGTGACCATCGTGCCTATCACAGGAGCCTCCAAGGACATTCCGGAAGGTCCGATATCCATTTCCAGGGAGGAATTGTCCGCTGTCAGGACTTTCGGTAGCTGGTGGCGCGGTCCCATTGGCGCCGAGGCTCTGCTTACCATGCCTGGTTTGCTGATACGTATGGAAAATAGCGCGACGCCTCCCATTTTGTGGCGCCCAGCAATAGCGGCGCCTCTATTCCTTCTCCTTTGCACTGTTCTCGCAGGCATTTTTTTTAGGCCCGCGGCCTTCCAGGACAGTCATGACCAAGACCTTGCCAAGGAATCCGCGGCAGGCCGTCAGTCAGCGGTCCAAGATGAGAAGCGCGACGCAGAGCCTAAATTTTGCGAGGGTTCAGTCTCATTAACCGAAAATAACGGTGAGATGCCGCTCCCGGTTGCAAAGGGTCCTTTCCCCCTACAATCGGAAGCTGAATTTGACAAACCGGCCTCTGCGCGGGAGTTTACGGCCGACCGTGGAGATGACCTGTCGTGTCAAACGAAGATTGTGACGATACCGGGTGGCAACTCATCTGTCGACGCTTCAAGTAATATAATCCAGGAGCCTCACGCTCAGAACTCGCGGGAAAGCGAGCTCCTTCCTGAGTCTCTTGAGGTCTCCTGGTTTGAGCCTAGTGACCAGTGTGAGGTTGGGGAACCCCATTCTAGCGAGAAATATGGAGGTACCCCTCCGTCATATGAGGTGGAAGGTCTCGACAGTGAGCGCTCCGCCGAGGGCGGTCATCTGCTGTCAGTCTGAGGGCAGGAGCGAGGCCTTTGCCATAACGCTGAATTCCATCAAGCCACGATGTCACCCCGACGAATCCCGCGATCTGCGCGGGACGGGGTCCAGAAGTCCCGCGTCCAGCGGGATTGAATCCCGCCTGCGGCGGGACTGGATTCCGGGGCCTGCCTTGGACCCTCAGTCCGGGGTTCGTCGAAACGACCAACATAGCCACCACATTGGGGACAGGGGGCCTAAGTCACAACATTGCCTGGCAGACCTTCAACTCTTGGCTAACGTCCAACCGCTGTGAAATAGCAAGGTTTTAGTGTAAGATCATGTTTAAAGAGGCACGGGGGCCTATTTTGCCAACGCGCCCGTGGTCATCTTACGCTCTTGGGGTTCCCGGCCAAGGTCCCCGACAGCAGAGTATTAGACCCCGTGGGTTGGAGCTCGAATTGACGCTACGCCGGGACTGAAACCAAGCTCTATATAAAGCCGGCGCGAAATGCGTGCCGATACGCAATAATGAACCACAAGGGCAGGGCGGTTCACTATGAATAAGGTCCTCACGATTGCGGGTTCCGATTCGGGTGGAGGGTCGGGCATTCAGGCCGACCTGAAGACCATTCTTTCTCTGGGCGGATACGGTATGAGCGTCGTGACCGCTGTGACAGCCCAGAACACCTTGGGGATTCAGGGCATGGTCCCGATCGCTCCGGAATTTGTCGCTTTGCAACTTGAATCCACGCTGGGCGACATTGGAGCGGACTGCGTCAAGACGGGCATGTTGGTCAACGCGGAAATAGTGCGCGTTGTGGCAGAGAAGGTCACTAAATATCAGATTGAAAAAGTAGTGGTGGATCCGGTTCTCGCCTCGGAATGGGGGTCGGTGCTGCTGGACGAGGAAGGACGAAAAGCAGTCGTCAAAGAGCTATTTCCCGTGGCCTATCTCTTAACCCCCAATATCCCGGAAGCTGAAATACTGACCGGCAAAACGATCACCACTGTTTCCGACATGAAAAAAGCCGCGAAAAGACTCCAGAAAATGGGCCCCGAGTACGTTTTGGTAAAGGGCGGGCATCTGAAGGAAATGGCCGTGGACGTGCTGCACGACGGTAGCCAGCATTACGAGTTCTCCACCCAACGCGTGCGCACTCGTCATACTCATGGCACGGGATGCACCTTGGCTTCCGCCATAGCCACGCGCCTGGCGCAAGGCATATCCCTGGTGGAATGCATAGACCAGGCCAAACGGTACCTGTATAGGGCGCTCAGGTTCTCGCTCAGCCTCGGAGGCGGTATCGGCCCGACCAACCATTTCGCCTCCATCACCAGAGAAATCGCTCGGACCCATGTGATTGAGGAATTAGACAAGGCGCTCGAACGTTTGAAGCGGCTGAATATAGGGCATCTGATCCCTGAAGTTCAGTCAAACCTGGCATACGCCATTCCGTTTGCGGAATCCGTAGACGACGTCGCCTCTTTCCCCGGGCGCATCGTCAGGCTGGTTAATACAATAGCCACCCTCTCCTCGGCCAGGTTCGGGGCGTCCAGACAGATACATCATCTGGTATTGGCTGCCATGGAATACGATCCGGAGCGGCGTTCGGCCATGAGCATCGCTTATTCTGATACTCTTGTAAGACGAATTCGCTCGTTGGGCTACACTGTGGCCGAATTTGACCGTAGTCGGACTCCCCCGGATCTCCAGCAGGAAGAGGGGAGCACGCTGGCCTGGGGCGTTCAGGACGTAATGGAGGAACTCGGGAAGGTCCCGGACGCTATTTTTGACCGAGGTGCCGTCGGTAAGGTGCCCATGATAAGAATCTTCGGAAAGGATCCCGGCTCTGTAGTGAATCTGATAGCCAGACTCTGACCACACGGCATCTGTGAAGGTCGCACCTTGGCAGCGTCGTAATTTTGGACACCAAGAGCGGTCTCCACAAACCGTCAGCCCGGACTCCTATCCGGGACCAGTCCCGTGTTTCGCGGGATGGATTTCGGCGTTGGCCGGAATGACGGCCACTACACTAAATTAGGACACTGGCCACCTTTGACAATTTCTTCGAAACAATTAATATGAGCATAGAACCAGAGTAATTGTCATGCGGTTGCGCACGCGACCTCAAAGCCACCGTCTCTGAGAACTCGCATTTTCTCTCGTTGAAGGAATGACTATGTCAGGTTCGTTGGTAGATCCCCACAGACGAGTCGTTGATTACTTGAGGGTTTCAATCACCGATCTGTGCAATCTGAGATGTCTCTATTGCAGGCCGCCGGAGGGCGTAAAGCTGATTTCGCACGACGAGATCCTCCGATACGAGGAGATCCTGACCATCATTCGTCTTGCCAGAGACATGGGTGTTCGAAAGCTCAGGATAACCGGTGGTGAACCACTTGTCCGGCGAGGAGTTCTGGACTTCGTATCACGGATTACAAGAATGGATGGGATCGAGGATGTAGGTCTCACGACAAATGGGGTGCTGCTGGCTTCAATGGTGCGAGACCTCAGGGCCGCGGGACTTACCCGCATTAATATCAGCCTTGATTCCATGCGCCGCGAAACGTTCAAGGAGATCACTGGCAGCGACTGCCTCGAAGCAGTTCTTGAAGGGATCAGTTGCGCCCTTAGAGAAGGCTTCGATCCGGTAAAAATCAACGTAGTGCTACTTGAGGGGATCAACGAGGCAGACATACCAACCTTTGCGCGTCTCACTCTGGACCGCCGCGTTGACGTCAGATTCATCGAACGCATGCCTTTCGGGGCCGAAACCGGCCGACGTTCTCCGAACTCCTTCAGCGCCGAAAATGCCTTGGAAATGATACGTCAGGATGTGGGCGAGCCGCGGCCGGTGGACCGCGATCTTCGTGGCGGCCCGGCTACGATGTTCAGCCTGCCCGGGGCCCTGGGGCGTATAGGGATCATAGATCCTGTGACAGGGCACTTTTGCGGCACATGCAACCGGCTAAGGTTAACTGCTAGAGGCACATTGCGCCCCTGTCTGCTCGGTCCCCTGGAGATAGACATCAAGACGGCCCTGCGACGCGGAGCTTCGCTCAAGACGCTGGCTGAGATCATCAGAGGGGCTGTGCTTGCCAAACCTGTGGGCCAGCCTTCGCGTTCGACGGCCATGCGGGACGGGATGAACCTGATCGGTGGATAAAAGCGCCGAATGGCCAATAATCCGCTCACTTTCATAGTAGTAAACAGGAATACCGCTGATCTTCTGGTCAGATGTCTCGACTACATATTCCAGTCAGACCTCGACCGGAATCCCCAGGTAGTGGTTGCGGACAATGGCTCCAGCGATGATTCTGTCTCCCGCGTGAAAGAGCGGTACCCGCAGGTCATCGCGATTGAGGCCGGGCGTAACCAGGGGTTTGCAGCAGCCAATAATAGAGCTGTCCAGCAAGCGAAAGGCGACTTTGTCGTGCTCGTAAACACGGACGCTCTTGTGCAAAAGGGTTGCGCACAGTCTCTCTTAAATATTATGGAGGCCGATCCTCGCGTGGGCATGGTGGGACCCCAGCTATTGAACGAGGACGGGAGCCTGCAGACTTCCTATGAGGCTGCTCCGACTCTCGCTACTGAAACACTCAACCGGAGCCTCCTGAAGCGTCTGTTCCCTTCGAGGTTCCCTGGAAAGGGACGCAGGTTGGAAGATCCGGAACAGGTCGAAACCCTAATTGGCGCGGTGATGATGATCCGGCGACAGGCACTGGAGCAGTTGGGAGGATTTGACGAAGACTATTTCTTCTTTCTGGAAGAGACCGACCTTGCTGTTCGGATGCGCGAGGCAGGCTGGAAAGTGATCCACGATCCACGCGCGACGGCCGTGCACCTCCAGGGAGCGACGGCAAAAACGTACCATGCGGCTGCGCGCATTGAGTTTTACCGTTCCCGCTACCTCTTCTTTCGCAAACACTACGGCGTCAGAACGATGCGTCTCTTAAAAGGCGTCCTCACAATTAACCTGGCGCTGAATGTCCTCGCACTCGGATCTATCTCCCTACTAACCTTTGGTCGCGCGTCAAAGGTCGCGGCCAGGTACCGCGTCAGAGCCGAACTTTGGAAATGGCATTTGCAAGGATGCCCCGAAGGACTCGGGCTGCCGCGGCTCTAGCGTCAGCGGAGGAGTATTCCAGCCGACCCTCAGGGCTTATGTTCCTCGATATCAGGCTGTGGAAACGAGATGCAATAGGTTATGAAAACGTCTGTTGTCTCCGGGGCCTTCCTAGCAGTGCTCCGAGCCGACGTGAAATCTTCTGAAGAGATCATCCGCAAAACTAACCAAAGATGGTTTTTATCTGATATGGATGAGTTCCTTTGACGATCTCAATTGCGCATTTGGCCTCCATTTTGGTCATAATGGATTCAGAATGCTGACAATTGACAAGACAAGGGGACAAGTGAATCTTCGTTGGCTCGGCTTCGAGAGGCGCATTCCAAAACTTCATAAGGGCGAGTCTCGGAAGTAATTGGTCGCCGGGGCAACCTCCACAGCTCGCAAGGCCCATCAACTCCACCTTTTGTTCCGCGTACCTTGTGAATTCACCGTCACGCCTGCTAAAAGCAACCAGGCAGCGGGAACACCCAACGCAGACCTTGTTCATTCCCTTCTCGCAGCCGACTATCAGCACCCTTTCCATTCCTTTCACCTCACACCGCATCGTGGAATAACTTTCGGTCGATCATAGATCGCCAGGCCTCGGATTCATCGGCGGCTTACCTGAGGGAGCCGGATGAGATAACGAATGGGAACAATTTTTTCCCTCTTATCAGTTGTCTCAATCAGAGCTGTGCCTCTAATAAAGGCTTGCCCCTCCCGCCGTTGCACTTTGACGGACAATTGAAAATCCGCCTTGCTGCCGGCAGGCACGACAAGTTCTTGTGGAATCAGCGCCACTTGATCCGGGTCATTCGACTTGGCCCTTTTCACTGTAACAGGCTCTGTACCGCTATTGGTGGCAGTCAGGGCGAAGACCGCGTCCTTGCCCCATTCCGACAAAGACAGCCCCAGAGAGCGAGGCTCTATGCTAATGTTCCTGATCACGTTGAATTTCAGTTTCAAGGTGATCAAGGGATGCTCCGGGTCATTCGAATGAACTTCGATGGTTTTGGAATGCAAGCCCGAGGACATCCCCTCTGTGTCTATTTGTAAGAAGATTTTGCTCAAAGCCCCCGGAGCTATATCTTTGCTTCCTCGCACTCCTTTTGCACAGCCGCAGGACGAGTC
>JBKQMK010000300.1:0-3052 GCA_052146735.1 Desulfomonilaceae bacterium
CATTGCGTAAGGGCAGGGTTGGGTCATCGCAAGCGAAACGATAGTCTTCGAAACGTTGAAAACCCGCACGGCTCATGCATTGGAGCTAGCTTGAAAGAGCGTAGGGCGTGCAATCCAACGCCGGGCCACCTAATCCGATAAACCATCCTCATCCGAGACGGGGGGCCGGATGGAGTAATGCATCCAGCCAGATTGGGGGAGGGTCATGGAACAGTTCAGAGTTTTGGTCGCTGATAGTGATAAGAATTTGGCCCAAGCCATGCTCAGCCGACTTATATCTCAGGGCGTCGAAGTGGTCGCGGTGGATGATGGGGATGCCGCGCTGGCTTTTATGGCCGAAGAAGATTTTGAGGTCTTCATTCTGGATATGAAAATGTCCGCTAAGGATAGCCTGGAGATCCTGAGAGAAGCAAAAAAGAAGGCGCCTTTGACTGCAACAATAGTGCTGACTAGCTACGGAGAGTGGGAATCGGCCATTAAGGCATTGCGGAGCGGAGCTTACGATTTCATGACGAAGCCTTTAAATATTCACGATCTCCCTAAATACGTGAACCGAGCTTATTTGAGCAGAGCGACCGCACAGTTCTAAGGGGGGCTACATTCAGGAATATCTTATCACTGGAAATATTTTTCAGACCGGGGGGAATCATGGCTCACGACTCATCCAGCATTGGGGAAACGGCATTAGCTCTGGCATCTATTTATCTCTCCCTTTCGTTAATCAGTTGCACCACCAGTCAACTGGAAGAGCTTGCTCAAGAGACAAATAGTCCGTCTGCTGCTAGTGCTCGGTCCCTGAAATACCTGGGTATAAAAAGGTTGCTAAAGGCTGCAGCGACGCTGTTTTCCCGTCGAGTTATTTGCGGGACGAAGCACTAGGGGGAATTATATGATGTCATCCTGGAAGGTCCTGGCGGTAATTGCACTCTGTGGCTCGATTCTAGTACTCTTAGGGCTGTCAAACAAGGAAGGCTCTTCGCAGGAACCACCTATTTCGGTTTCAGTGGAAGCTTCACCCTGCAAAATCAACGGTAGCGAAAAAATAAAGATAGCACTGAAAACAGCTGTTGACGGCTCCAGTCTTCATCACGGTAGAGTGGTGCTCTGGTTCTGGCTGCTCGGCGAGACGGCTGCTACGTGTCCCGTGCACTTTGAGCCTATCGAAGGGTACACCGATCATCGCGGAAGATTCATTTCTCAATGGCAGCCTCCCTGTCCGGGGAAATACTTGATTTGCGCTCGCGTGAGCAAGTCCGGGTGCACTTGCGGTCAGGCGGTCTCTCGTTTCATGGCGAGCAAATAATCGTATCATCCGAGGGGAACTCTGATGAGCCGCTCCAAAATAAATTATCACTATGTAAGTGTCCTGACCGACTTGTTATCTAATGGCAACAGAAGGCCCGAACAAGCCGTTCGATTCGTGAAAATGGTAATGACAGACCGCATGTGGAAATGCCGCTTCGTTAGGGAGCTGGGGAGGAACGTGAGGTTCAACTCCATGGAGGAGTTTGTGTATGCTCCTCCCCCCGAAGGTCTTGGAACCACAGTTCAGAAGCTAAAAGACCTCTGCGGCCGTAACGAGCAGGTTGCCAGCTTGATTGACCGAGAGCTAACCAAGAAAATGCTTTTGAAAAGTCTCTAAAGGCCACTTGAATGGCGGATATTTGAAGAATGGGGGGCTTGCAATGAAAAGTTTTTACGTGGTCACACTGGCAATCTTGATGGGCCTTTCTACCGTCCAAAGCTGTGCTGCCCAAGACAGGTCGCCCAACGACGTCCGCAACGAAGTTGAGCAACTTTGCCAAAACGGTGATGCTGTCTCTGCGTTTCACATGGCTATGAAATCATTGCTACAGGCTCGACGTAAATTTGGCAGCGACGACCCGCGGACAGCAGGGTGCCTGGTCACAGTAGTGGAAGCGGCTAAATATAGAGAAAATCTTTGCCCAGCCTATTGAAGACGGAAAAGCGTAACTGGGATTTGCCGAGATCAAATTCGGGGGACCGTGATGACTTTGATGAAAAGGTACGGAGCAGATCATGACAGAAGGAGAACTGCTTTCGAAAGCATGAGGCCAAGGATCTCGAGAGTTGTTTCGTATGGAGCTCGAGGATCAATGAGCTGTTTGACGGAACATGGTTTCTGCGCAGCCACTCGCCCCAGTTTGAACCACTGGGATACAAAACCGGAAATCGTGGGAGACGGCCCACGGTGTAAAGGGAGTTGCATCAACAAACCTATTCAAACAATCTGAAAGGAGCCAGGGTCATGAAAAAGAACACGATTTTGGTCATCGTGACGTTTCTGGCCGTGCTTGGGTGGGTGGTTTCGACGGCTGGAGGTTCCCTTGAATCCCTTGCGGCCCTTGAATGTTGCACACTCGACCTTCAGCAGGAAACGCCAAGTGCCTGGCAGAAGGTCGCCACTTCACCAGAGACAGGAATTCCAGCAGCAGCCAAGCCATCCACAATGGGAAGTGACTGGCAGCGGGCAGCCACTTCACCAGAGACAGGAATTCCAGCAACAGCCAAGCCATCCACAGCAGGGGACAATATGAGGCCAATCACAGATACTTTCAAGCCGATCACAGAGCCTTTCATCTTGCTCCCGTGAGCTGTCCCTGAGAAAGTTAGCCTCGGGGTCTGGGTTAGAATGCGCCAGAACCCTGGCTAACTGGGGAGATTGGGGCATTGTAAGTGAGTGTGCGCGAGTGGAAGCGCCGAATGGGAGTGAAAGGAATTGAAGGAGATTGATGGGGATCGAAAGTTCAGTGATTTCTGGATACATTTTTAATTCCTTATGTGAGGACGGCGGCCTCTGAGCAGTCCTGGGGACAACGATGAAAAAGACCATCCTCAAAGGCAAGGGAATACTAGCGGTAAACGACGAGACGAACATTCTCGTATTCCTTGCTGAGGAGTCGAAGAACTATGGTGTGATTCTTGATCTGGCAAGATCCTGCAAGGAAGCGATGCAGAAGATGGCCTGTCTCACCTATGATCTTGCGATCTTGGATGCCATGGATGCGGGATGTCTCCATCTGCTGGCCCT
>JBKQMK010000301.1:0-8424 GCA_052146735.1 Desulfomonilaceae bacterium
CATCCGGTAGTGAGCCCCCATCTGCCAATTTCCAAAAAACATGTCCTCAAAAACCACAGGCAACCAAAGACTGCTCACAGTGGCTCTTCATCCAGAGTAGTCAGTCATTGAACGGTCACTACTGTTATTATATAAACGTTTATCCACTCCATTACGTTCGTACACAGGCTTCAACCACGTCTTCAGGTCGTGCGTTATGATCTTCACAGGCGTGTCCATGACCAGGGTATCGATGAATTTCTCATGCTCCTCTGCAGACAGAGCTGTACAGAAGGGAGCCTGGTCAGGAGCGTAGATGCCCATGAGGACGGTACCCGCGTCTTTGCCATCCGGTATGAACAATGGATGGGACACAGCTAATGGAGCAGCGGTACTGGCTTGGGAACACCAGTCTAGTGATTTATTCAAACGTGTAAACACTTGTATATACTTATTATCGTTATTATTCACGTCCATGTTTACTGCACATCAATGTTTTAGCCCGCAAAGCATGGCTCTTCGGGATTAGCCGCTATCTTCTAGTTGAAGCGCTAATCACTTTTCTTGTGTTTGTACAGGCCAGAGTACATGTTTCCCAGTTCATGGATACGAAGAAAATACGTACCTTGTGGGAAGAAGTCGATTTCCAGGATCTTGCCCGAAATCCGGGGGTCCGACTGATCGAAAACAAAGTTCCCGAGCGAAAACACTCCACACCTTCTCGAATCGCAGTGAAGGTCACTGGCCCTATGGGAGTGACAACCGATTAAGACCTCGACGCCTTTTGAGCCAAGCTCCGAATCGAGTATGCTTTCACGAAGCGCAGGCCGCCGGGAATACTCGGAGCCCCAGTGAAGAAAAGCGAAGAGCGGCTTGTCCGTGGCCGCCTGTACCAAGAACTGGAGGTCAGAATCTTGGAGCACTGAGGTTCGGCGCTCGCCCGAGTTGTCCACGTCTGTCAGTGCAGCAATTCGAAACGGTCCCAGGTCCGTCAGCGAGCCACGTTCCAAGACAGTTATCCCCGAGCGCTGCAAAAGGTGTCTCATGTCATCATACGCGTGGCTGCCGAAGTCTCCTGCATGGTTGTTGGCGAGACTCACGGCGATCACGTTCAATTCCCTCAGCAGGCGGAGCGTAACTGTGGTTTCCATGCAAAGCTGATAGCGTCCAACGTGGTCCGGGCATTGGTCCATCATCACCCCTTCGAGGTTGACAATCAGTTTCCCACCGCCCGTGATTGTGGAAACCTGCCTCACCAGATCGCTGAACCTCTGATCGTCTGCCAGCACGCGAGCCATGCGGCGACCGCAGAATGTGTCACCTGCGAAGAAGTAACGGTCTCTTACAGGAACTTTCAATCGGTCCGGGCTGTATACTTGGGTGATATAGCTCGTGGTCTTCTGCACCGGTTTATCCGAATAATCCTGAGAGTTGCGGTTGCACGTGACGGTGGGCCAGGAGTGAAAGATCTCGCGCTGAACGCAAAGCTGAATGTACTGTGCAGCAGCCGAATCCAAGTGATCCGGTTGGGTGAGGTGTTTTACGAGCCCAGGGTCCGCCATGCTCAGAACCCTCAAGGTTTCCTGATCCTTCTTCCGAGCCTCCGGAAAGGACATGTAGTGAGAGAAATCCGTGCTCTGCACGATAAGTGTATCGCGGGTCACTATTCGGCTGAGCGTACGGACAAAGGAATTCCACTCTTCCGGCTTGCTCATGATATGGATGGCTACCGCAATCACTCTGGCTTCCGGAAAATAGTACGTTATGAAGGGTAGCATAGCCTGAACCCCGTGCTCGTGTGAGAACAGATTCGACTCGGAAACCAGATGATTTGACAGCAGTTCTTCTACGGCTTCCTCATCACTTCGGACCGGACCGAACGGCGTCCTGAATCCCTTTCTAGCCACGGCAAATGGTGTCTGACTGCGCCGAAAATGGTCGGGACTCAAGATGATGATTCGGGTAGGGCCACTGCCCGAAGCCATATGGAATGTTTCGGCTATGAGGTCTGCAGCGAGAAGGTGATGAGGTACCGTAATACCGGTGATAGTTTGTTGCACTGGCGCACGCGTGGCCTTTTCAATGGCTGCCAGGAAGACGCCCTTCTTGGGGAACAGCGCGGGGAAGAATTCCTCCGCATTTCCGGTATCGCTGACAGCCACAAGGACTACCACGCAGAGCCAAACACCGGCGTACCTCGGCGCATTCATTTGACCATCAACCCCTGGTACCAGAACTTTTTGGTCGGAAGTTCTCCAGGGCTCTCGTACACCCTTTTCTGCCAATCCTCGTCTCCCAGCCTGACCGCGAGCGGATTGGTAAACTCATAATGATTGAAGGCCACACCGACCGCGAGCCGGGGAGCATTTTCGTTCCCCACCAAGACAAGCATGAGATAAGGCTCTCCCGTGGCTTCGTACACTATCTGATTGGTCTTGGCAGCGTCAGTCTGGATATCCGCTATGAGGGCCGAACGCCTGTCCTTTTCGTCAAATTCCGCGGCGGGCTCAAACGGCTGAGCCATGTACCCGAGCTGATACGTCCGTAATCTTTCGTATTCATCCGAAGTGATTTCTTCGCCCAAGAGTTCTTTTTTCGCGAGCATGGCATAGAAGTCCACCTGCTCTTTGAATCTGCTCAGCCTGCCGTATTGCTCGCGCTCCGACTCAAACAGTCCATGTTCTGCAAAACCGGCATAGGCATATGCTACCAGCCTTTGCAGACCGGACCAGAACGGCAGGTTCGGTTCTACGAAACCTTTCGGCACCGGCGGAGGGGTCCCTTCGTCGCCCCCATCACCTTTTTCCGCGTAGGGCTGCTTGACGTAAAGGAGAGTGTCGTGTTTGAGTTCAGTGTACGATCCGAGGAACGACTCCAGCTGCTTCGCGGGAAACAGCTTGCTTTGCATGTACCATGGATATCCTTTTCCAAAGGTACCCGTTAGGTTTCCCAGCACCTTGAGCCAAGCAGAGCCAAGCGACCCAAACCATATGGTGTCATCAAGTCTGCCCAGGTTCTGACCGATCCCCGCCATTCTTCGAGAAAACTTTGCAATGTCGTCCTTTGAAAACGGCGGGTGGTACTGCTCGAGGTACCGGTTCACCGAATTCTGTGCTGTTTCATCACCCAAGGCCGCAGGAATGAACAAAGCTGATGCGAGCGAGGGGAGCGGAGATTCTGTTTTCTCATCGCCCGCAGTGAGATGATCCAGAATCCAGCCGTCCAGGGCGAATCGTTGGCCGAAGACTCTGAAAGCCTTCGTTTCATCAAGGAGCTGTTCCTTCGTCTTCCGCAATACACTCTGATCGACAATCGCGTCCGACAGGATCGAAGGACGCCTCAACTTGTGCATTTCCTTGGATAACTTCTGAATGGTCTCTGCTCGCACCGCCTCCGTTGGAGCAAACTCTTCGGCGCCGAGTGTCTTCACGAGGAATTCACGCCACTCGGGATACGAGATGTCGTCGGATTGTCCTGCGTAGAAGCCGGTGATTTCCATAATTTTCTGCCACGGATCGATCATGGGGCGCCCGTCTTTGCCGGGGCTTGCCAGGAGATAGGCCACGAGCATGGCATCCACCACGCCCTCGTCTGTCTGAAAGAGATACCCGTTTCGACCGAGATACATCATGGTCCGAAAATATGCCCTGAGTACCGAATGGGTTGCATAATGACCGCGCGGACGGAACTGAGTGTAGTCGGTCTGAAGGGATTTGTTCTTCGCATACTGACTGAACAGCGGGGAAAGGCTCATCCTCTGGGCATCATAGATGGATTGCAGCTCGTTTTCTATTTTCGCCAGCATTTCCTGGGAAAAACCATCTTGGAACTTGCTCAGCAGCTTCTTGGCGTTGGCAAAGGTGTCTATAGCTTCATCATCTTCGCGGCCGCTCTTTTCTCCCCACTGGGCATTTTCGATCAGGATTAGCGGCACGGTGAACTGGGCAGCAATAAGGCTGTAATGCTCCGCGACCGTCCTGTCGGAGGTACGGCTGTAATCTGATGCCTTGACTTGCATGTCTCGCACAAATGATCTCAGAAGGATCGCCAAATCATTCTTTTCCAGGTACTTGAGCGAGTTATCGAAATACTTGTGAAACGCATGGAGCACCACATCCGGGTTCACAAAGTGTGCGTTCTCCGGCGCTCGCTCCATCGCAGACCAGGTGCCAGATACCATATCGAAGAGGATGAGCATCTCGTCCCAGGGGTCGTCCACACAACCTGGCGGTTCCATTCGCAATTCAGCACGTATGGACCGCTCCGGTATCAGCAGAAATTTTTCTTCATTCAAGAAATCCTGTTGAGCTTTCGTCAAGCGAACCCCAAGGAAGTTGAGTGCATGATCCCTGTTCGTCGCTTTGTCCCAGGTGGTGGCACGGTCCTTCAATGCCGCAGTAACCGAGGGGTTCGTCCCAGGAGGGATTTCCGCAAAACCGGCCACTGTAACTTCAGGAAGCATCAATGGCGGGAGCGCGGACATTGTAGTCTGAGCCTTCGGAACCGCCTCAGATAGACGGCCAGCGGAGGGTGTTCGCTTACCCGAGGGAGTCTCTGCCCAAGTCAACCCAATAAACACGGTTAACAGGAGCGCCAGCGCCTTAATCAGCAAGGACATACGTCGATGAATCATTCCATGCCTCCTGAAAGTTCTCTCTCTCTCTCAACGACGGCCACGGGAGTGAGAGGTTTGATCTCCTTCATACAAACGAGCAAACACACTTACATGTATTTATTATTACTACTTACATAATCTTTGATATTTGCTCATGCATGATTTACCTATTCAATCACACACGTACTAGTATGGATACTCACACACATACATACACACCTGGTACCCGATACCGATAATCCACCACTCAACCAGTAGGGGGGGGGTAGGCGCGGGTAGACCCAGGACTCATAGGTTCTATACTACCTGTACTTCTTTTGGCACGGTTGTGCTGATTCGTTGACCATATCAACCAGATAAGCCATGTGTGTGTCCTAACCGAAGGAGTTACCTAGGGTTTCTCTCTCAGGACACTGACGGACACCCGTCCTTGTTTGTCCGTGTTCAAGCATCCGAGCCTTTCCAACACCTCCCGGTAAACGTAGATACGAGACCTGGCTATGTCCAGGGTTTGCTCGCAGTCCCGGATGTTCAGGTCGATCCTGCTACTCGCTTCCTCGCATCTCATCCAGATGTAAAGCCACAGCTTGGCCGCTGCCCCTAGCTGCATCACCGTGTAGGAGGTCTCAGCGTGAAGATGATACTCCTCGTCAGACTTCATGGTGCTGGTGATATCCTCCAGCGGAGAGCTGTTGATGAGATGAAGCAACGTCTTGACGAATTCCCCCGTGAGCGCCGGGTTCTTCGTGGGCTTTTTTAGAGCCCTTATCAGAGCCTTCTTCTTGACGATATGACCCTTGTATTTCGGGTATCTCTGGCCTCCACGATCCTCACCCGATCCTGATTTAAGAGCCTTGACCTCTTCGTTCCATTCCTCAGCCAACATCTTGGAGTAATGCCCCAGGTTGTGGCGGCGGCGTGGGTAAGGGAGCCCATGCTCGACAGCATCAAGGATATGCAGGAGGTTGAAGATGTCGAACTTGATCTGTCCGAAGTCCTTTTTCTTCGTCTTCTTTCTGCAGTGCAGAGCGCATTGCTCCCAGGTGCAGTGCCGAGAATCGCACGTGAAGGCCACGGTCCCGATGTATTGGATATAGGCTCGCACCTTGTTCAGATAGTGGAGTCGTTTCAGCGGGGGCGGAGTCTTGCCGAACCACGAATGGATGGAGCAGGTCGTGTAGATATTGCCGCTCGTGAAGATCTTGTACCGCGTGCGCAGGTAATCGAGGGTCTTGTCCAACAGAGTCCAGTGCTTCAGAGCTTGGGGAGAAAGTTTGCCGGTCTTGGGGTCAAGGAACTTCTCTTCAATCCCCCGCAGGTCGTAAGTCCCGCGTTCATCGGCATACACGTTAGTGTGGTTGCGCTGGTTGAGGACTCTTGCCCCAGACCCATAGTGGTGGACAAGCAGGTCAAATATCCGTGCCTTCTCGTTTCTTTCTTGCTCTGACATCTCCATACAGCCACTCCAGGAATCCGGGGCGTTCCTGTTGCCCGAAGTCGTCCATACGCTCCTCGCCCCGACCGACCTATAATTTACCACAGGACAGCCCCTGCCCGAGAAATGAAGAATTTGCGTACCAGCAACGCTTCTGAGCGACTTTCTTTTCAGGTTAGAGAAATGTATGCCCGTAGTTCTATCGCGCGTCAGGGCGCGAATATCAACGCTTGGGGATGATACATTTTGCAGACCCTCAAATCATCGGTCCGTTTTTTTCAAAAAACTCATTTGTGGCTCTATTAGAATGTTATACGAGCTCTTGAAGCAACCAAAACTGTGAAGCGGACGCCTTCAAAATGTAAGCCTTAAGAAAAAACTGCACATCACGCAAAAAAGTGCTAACCGTGTTCTAGAGCGCCACAAAGATCTTTTTGGGGTCCTTTTGGTATACTTTTGTGGAAATAAAATGTAATCGGAGATTTTTTTGTGTCCCATATATATTTGTAGAGCGTGCGCAGCGACAAGGAGGTGATACAAAATGCGCCAGTGACGAACCGGGCGGCCCAGCCCATAGGTCTTATTATCAGATTATTGAGCACTTGACCATATACCTTCGTAATGACACTTCAGATAAACAAGTTCCCTACAAATATTTCCGAATGTGATCATGCCTACGGAAAGCAAAAGAGGCAAGAGACAATTCTTAAACCCGTTCAGAAAGGATTACCAAGATCCAAAAAAGAAAGGATAACAAAATGGAAACACTAAGATTCGCAAAAAAGGGAATTAGCAAAATGACAAAGCTACTGAACGAAGAAGACAAGATCTTGAAAGGCAAGGAGTTTTTTTATTTGGCATTTGATAATTCTAACCCCGACGATTTCGATATGTTTCTGACTATAGTGACCTCGCGGAAGGAACTTAAAAATTTCTGTGACAGATTGTGGGGAACTGCGGAACCTGGAGCTTGGTTCGGGCTGTTTCATTACATACCGCTCGAGTACTTCGCTGATCAAACGACCTGGAAGAAAACTGATCTCCTGGCCGCTGCTTATACCAAATATTACATCAACAAGTGCGATGCGATAAGGATTCGGCAAGGTGACTTATTCTTTATGGTCGCCGCTGCTATATCACTTTTGGGAGCCCATCAGACCCCCTTATCCAGGCAGGGCTTCGCTGACTGTGCGCGAATTTTCAAGAAAGAGGGATGGCGACCGGCAGTGGCCAATCTGTATCGCAAGGTAGGCATAGAGATTACCGACTTGCATGCCAACAGTTCTATAGTTGATGACGAGCAAGTACTGCACGAAAAGATGTTTTTGAGCAACACAGCGAATTAAGGTTTGGACGCAAAGGGGTGGGACATAGGCAGTTTCAAAGAGCCCACCCCATCTTCCCTAATACAGAGGCTGGTAGATCTTCGCGAGAATCTTTTTGCAAATTTGCCAAAAGATCCGACGAGCAGACTGCATGAAAATCGATTGATCACAGAGTTTCACCCCAATATTCCGCGTGATTTTGAATTGATGACCGAAGGCAGGAGCAATTTGATGAACCCCGTAATTGATAAAACACAGGGGCGTTACGTCTCTGAAAAAGGCCAGGCAAAGCCTGGTGGAAAAAAGGAGCAAGAAAATGAAGGGAATTATCGGAAAAGAAGGAGAAGCAATGAGAACAAACGACGTAGAAAGCCAACTGAAGAAATTTGAAACAAGCCAAGTAGAACTCGAAGACCGTTACCAGCGCCCACTCAAATGTGTGGAAGACAGACAATGTTTGGTGAGGGCCGTATCGTATATTCTTGAAAAAGATGGAGAACGTGAACTTAAACTCCTGATTCTGGAAAACAGACTGCCAATCATACTAGGTGACGACAGAAACTGGTACGAGGAATGGCACCCAGGCGGCCCTTATTATACACCTGTGGAGGAATTGTTGGCAGAAGCCCTAAGTAATAAGGAAGATGTCAAAAGATCTATGGATGAGGATTTGTCGCCTGAAGACCTCTTGAGATTATGTGTTCTAAGAGCAGTCCATGGCGAGATAAACCGACTGAAGCGATTGACCCTGCAACTAAGCAACGAGGGGGAATATTCGGTTGTCATAGAACGGCAAATAGATTCTCTGGAACAACTAAACACGGACTACCCTCTTCCCCCGATGAATTCTCGGAAATCTTGAACTGATCTGTCGTCGTATTGAATCGTCTTATCCTTGTTTATGCCTCCCGATTAATAGCTGAACTCTTTACCAGTCTTAGTCGATTAACGCTCAACCGCTGGAACCTCCACGGCGGGAGAGCACAAGGCCGATGTAATTCGGCACCCGGCGTTTGTTCGGGCGAAAACCAACAACTGGTGCCCACATGGGAGTAAAGGGCACCGAGGAG
>JBKQMK010000302.1:0-3393 GCA_052146735.1 Desulfomonilaceae bacterium
CATTGCATCCTCCTCAATATCCGCAACACTCGATACGGGTGGCTGGTTAGACCTTACCCGGCGGGGACTTGCACCCCGCAAGAGACGCCAAGCTTCGCCTGGCGCACCACAAATCCATCTCTACTGATAAAAAGGCTTTTTGTCATGTAATTCCTGACAAATGAAGCGCCGCACTTTTTAAGCTCGACTCAGAAGTTCAGAAGTTGGCTCAGAAGTTTTATTTTATGGGCTCGCTTGTTCAAAGTGACGACGGTTTTGTCTGCGTTAGGATGTATGGTAGGGCATACAGCAACCCTTTTGGGGCCAGCGGAGCTATCCCTCAACCCCTCAAGGATGCCAAACCGCGCAAGATGGCAAGACCGCCGCATAATTCAGGTTAGAGGTGAGAGTTATTTTCTATTCCATAACCGGCTAATAACAGTATTTATATTGGTCAAGTACCACATTTAGTTTATCAATGAGATTATATTATATGTTCTACATGCCAACATAAAAAGACTTAATCTCATGATAGACTTTTGAAAAGGTGACAAATGTAGTTATTCTTTGATTTAAACATTGGCTGTTGGTAGCTCCAGCTATGCTATTGCATGATTTTATATTATGAAAGTGATGGTTGAGGTAAATTTTTCGAGCAAAGACACTATTTCGGCATCGGTTGATGCCATTTGTCTTGACAAATCGCATTTAATTCGCTAGGCTGTCCAAAATTCATAAAACTCTGGAGAGGCAAATCATGCCAAGGTATCTGCTTTTGGTGGTTTTTTTGGCAACGTGCTGTACCGCCTTTATGGCCGGCAATTTATTTGCAGGGGAGTCAGATACATCCACGCAGAAGCTTAAAGATCCTCAAGACAACTTCGCCAGTATTTTGAAAGCGGCCGTCGAAAAGAGCTCAAACGACGCAAAATTGAGCAGCACCAAAGAACATTCGAAACTAAAGTCGGCCCGCCACAAGACTTCGAAGAAGTTTGCTTCGCGCAAGAAGACTATGAAGAAATCCGCCTATGCCGGAAAACATCACAGAAAACATCAGCATGCGTACGGCAAAAGTAAGTTTCACAAGACTCATAAATATAAAACGAGGACTGCGAAGAAATCTTTGTAAAATCTTTCGTGTCACGGTCTCTCATATGGGAAGATCAGATTAAAGTGAAGAATGGGAAGCTTTGTTCATAGGCCTTCCTTAACGTGTTATGTTGATTCATATCTCTGCCCAGGTTAGTCTGAAATACGGACGCCACCACTTTTCCGAAACTATCTCTCCGGAAAGCCCTTTCATTCGACCCCTTGCTTTCGCTATTGGTAGCTCGAGTATCTGTGTATCCGGAAGATGCAGTTGAGGGCTCTTTCATCAACATGGTGATATAATCAGAGAACCCCCTAAATTTAGCCCGGGAAAGCCCTTTCCGCTTGCTACTCTCAGGGCGTTTGTTTCAAACGTTCAGTCACAATCAGAGAAACTCATGCCAGGAACCTTAACGATGTATGACGTTCTGGTGGCAGCTTACGAAATCGAGCGCACAGTCTCATCGGACACATCATTCCACCCGGTCAGAATGACAAAGGGTGGCTTTGGCATTTGCCGCTCCAAACAGAAGTCTTTGATTGCCTTGCCAACCTCCCACCCGTTCATTTTAGGCATTCCAAGATCGCAGACACAAGGCACGGCGCTGAGATCGACCGAACGAGGGAGAGATTTCCGGATGCACGCATGTCCGCATGCACTCAGAATTGCTGGACTAAACTAGCCAAGAGCTGAACCATGTCCGTGCCGGAATTCGAGTTGTGCAGCTCATCCCCCTTTCCCCACATGTTGCCGTTTGACAAGTGTCGCCATTGCAGCCCCATGGAGAGCAATCCCTCCGACAGGGGCTTTTCAACGCCCATTCCGCCAAGCAATGACCAGTTGAATCTGGAGCCGGAATTGCGGTACGTTTCTGAAACGTAGCTCATGCCTGCGCCGTTCTCGAGGTACGGGATCAAGCCCAGCACCAAAGTGGGAAGAATGAATTTGCTCTTGGGAAGCCATGCAAGCTCATATCCGTCGCGGAAGTCGAGTCTCTTGATCCGCTCGACGTCGCCCTGATAGTAGACCACATAGGAGCCGAGCACGGCGAACTGAAACTCCGCGGAGGCAAGCCCTCCCAGTTTGGAGGCTGAGTATCGCGTCAAAGGTTTGCTCAACTCCAGTGTGGCATAATCAAGTGCGGTGGAGGTCCCGAACGTGCGGCCGTACGCGACTTTGATCTGGTAATCATTCTGTCGCTCGAAAACAGTGCCCAGGGGGAGCACAGGAGGCAGCTTGCTGACAGAGTCGCTGCCGGGAGAGGGCAGCCCCACGATTCCCGTGTGCAGATTGTTGGCAGCATGCGAAGACGACTGCTCCTCCGCTTGGGCCGAAGACGCGTCCACGAAGGCGATGAGAATTGACAGTGTCAGAATACACACCAATGCGCGACAAACACCTAGCACCTTAACCTCCTACGATTACGAGTGATTGAATTGAAAAGGTAAATCGTTTTCACGTGGTCCGAGCTGCCGGTCCGGTGAAACGAAAACAGCTTCGGCAATCGTGCGCCTGTATGGGAGCAGCCCATAGCGCACATTGCGGAAACGGCAGGACGCTCGGTACTACGGACCAGAAACGATGTCAAGCGAAAAACAACAGTTATGCTGGTAATTGTTCATTTAGCCCGCGTATGACCTTGGATTATTTGGCGCTTTTGTCTCGCCCCCCTTGTCTCCGGCAAAATATCCTGGACCTCATCTTCCAGCCAAGGATTTTCAACCAATAAGGATTGTGAGATTAATCCAGCTCTCTAATAGCCCTGTCGGCCTCGACAAACGCCCGAGTCACCAAGCTATCGGATAATGATGTTCTTTCACAGAGTTCCATGTGGGTGATCAGGTCAGCATCCACCAATCTTCTTAGGACCATTTCGAGTTGTTTTTGTGAAAGATTGTACTTTTCCATCAAAGCGGTATCCCCCAGCCCCTCTTGAACATCTTGTGCCATGTCCTTTGCTTTTACTTTGCGAAATTTGCACTACCACCCCCCCAATTCCATAAAATTTCAGCGGCTCGTCAGGATCTCATCGCTCCACTTTGTTGACCGTCGCCTTTAGGACAGGCGAGTATTTCCACGTGACAACTCTGCGGGCATCCAGCACTATTGGCTCTCCAGTCTGAGGGTTCCTACCTTTCCGAGCATGCTTCGACTTCACCGCCCACTTGCCGAAGCCTGAGATCATAACGTCTTCCCTGGCAACAAGCTTTGCCTTCATGATTTCGAGCATCTTCTCGAAGATCTCCTCCGCTTCTCCCTTCATAAAACCGCAGTCATCAGCTATTTTCTTTGCTATGAGTGCCTTGGTAAATGTCATGACAACC
>JBKQMK010000303.1:0-4158 GCA_052146735.1 Desulfomonilaceae bacterium
GGAGCAAGTTGAAGCCTTGAAAAACAAAGCCTATCTTTCTGTTTCTGACCTCGGCCCTCTGATCCCGGTCCAGCTCTGAGACATCCTCATCTCCGAGATAGTACTTGCCGGATGTGGGGACATCCAGACACCCCAAGATGTTCATAAGTGTAGACTTACCGGATCCTGAAGGGCCCAAGATCGAGAGAAACTCGCCCGGATCGATGGTCAAATCGATGCCCTCAAGTGCCGACACCTGAATGGCGCCCGTGTCGTAAATTTTTCCAAGATTCTCCATCAGGATCAAGGCCAACTCTTAGTCCTCCAGGCCGTTGTGTTTCATGAACATACGACAGACATTCAGCCGCGGCAAGTCATAACAAGTGCCAAAATCTTTGCCTGAACTGTGGGAATGACGGAGAAGACGCCCCTTACGGCGAGTCTTCTGGATTCTCCATCTCGGAAGCCCAAACGGAGCCTATTTTTTGGCCATTGCTTGAAAGAAGAGGCGTCAACCGGAAAAGTTCCCATTGCCTAGCTCCGACACTTTGTTTCTCAATTAATTGAGACGGCGCCGCCGATATCTTGTTAAGCTGGCCTAGCCAACTGGTTTTTGGTGTAGCCAAGAGATTGCAGATTCCGAACTAGCATGAGATCTGCCGTATGAACCGCGATTATTCAGCGCTATGAAGTATAAATGCGTGTTCTTCCACTCAACTATCTGATAAGGTGAAGAATATTAAACGACACCCGAGCCAATTGGGTGATCGGGAATTCTCCGGCGCAGACCTGCAGATGGAACCACTTTTGGAAATTCTTGACATCTCTGGACTTACAAACGAATACTGATGGCGTCATCCGCGAGTCACGAGAATCCCATAAGTAGAACTTCGCAAGCAATCACCGCCGGGGGAGGTTCATAATGCACAAGCCTGCAATCGTCAGAGTCCTAATCACGTTGCTGACCCTAATCGCGATGTCTTATTCGGTGGCTTTTGCGGATCAAGGCGAGGCAGTGGTCGAGGATGCCTGGAAGGTGTGATGAAGTTCAACTTACTTGTAAAAGTTGAGACGTTATCTGACATTTCTGCTATTCGCACCAGGAATTTGAAAGGATAAATGTCAGACAAAGTCTCAACTTTTACAGCTCAGGCACAATTCATGAAGCTACGCTGTGACTGCAAAATGCTCTGTATCTTTGCGTGCAATTTCAGGGGCTAAGGCAATAGTCGCGGCATCTCGATATCCTTGTTCAAAAGCCCCGGCACTGACCACCCTTCTCTTGGGGTGTTCCATCCTGATGTAAGGGAAGGCGTCGGCCATGTAAATTTTGATCATTTGTTCCTTGGCCAAGACCAACTCTTTGCATCCTTGGCGCTCCGCTGCCCTGATCTTCTCCGTTTTCGAGTGAATCTTTTCTCCGATCCTTTTCACGGCTCCGTCGAGATAGGCGTATCTCAGCGACGATGTGCTCCAAAATCTGTTTTCTCGTTTAAGCTTAGGGAGTGACCTATCCACTAGTCTATTCAGCTCGCGAAAGAGAAATCGAAATGTATAGACTGCGATCTGGGCATCCGCCGTCGTGCCGATGAATGTCAAAATGGGAATGGAACCGTGCCGCCGGCGAATGATGTGCTCACAATCGAATCCACAAGCAACGTGAATCAGCAATCCCTTAACCCAGTTCCTTACGACCCTGCCTACTCCCACTGAGGCCTCGGTGACTGACACGGCGTTCTTCATGTCGTCCGTTGGCAGGTCCGCCATACTCAGGTTGTAGCGCGACAGGAGCTCACGGGCCTTTGCCGCTGCCAAAGCCGCCTCATTTTCATTTGAAGAATTAGACAGTTCAAAGAGCTTCCTAACTTTAGAGACAACCTGTTCTTTAGTCATCAAGCAACTTGCATCCTCTCTTGCCAGTCCTCCGCATACGGGGGTATTCCGGAACAGGAGAGATATAGCAGACCTAGGAACTGAGTCAATAAATTTATAGAACTTAAGGTAATAATTAAGCTATCCTCACCATTAAGTTGGGTAGGTAAGAGAACTTCCACCGCGGAAATTGCTGAGGGACATTCTTTGAGTTCTTCTCAGTGTCCTCTGCAATATCTGCGGTGAGATACGCATTCTGCGCATTCAGCAGCGCCACCTACATAAAATGCAGATAGCCGTTGGCAAAGTATACAATTCCCACCGCGCCCACTAACGATCCTACTATCCAGATATACTTCTTCCTCATCAGAGCGGCCATGGAACATAGCAGAATCCCCATTTGCAGAAATATGATTGAATGTCCGAAAGTCTCACGGCGCTCCTGAGCTTCATCTTTCCCTTTTTCAAATTCCTTGGCCTCGTGCATAATTTCTTTCTTTTCTTTGTTATAAGTTTCTACCTGCGTCCCGTAGGATGTGATGGTTTTTTGATATCGTTCCTTGAGTTCCGGAGTGAGGTTCTTCTCAACCGTGCTCAGTTCCAATTCCAGCTTCTCTCTTTGCAGATCGTACAGATACCCCTTGACGCTCTTCGCCTGGTAAAAGGCCCACTGGTCCGAGGCCAGGGCCTGCTTGAGCACCGATTCCACGGAATAATGCTCCAATTGGAAACTGGACAAGGTCGCACAGACAGCGAGTATTACGGTGGTTAAAGCCAAAAAGTTGACCCAGTCTTCTGCGGCATGTTCGAGTTTCTCTTTGACTTCTTCTCTGATTTCTTGCGGCTCCATGATTCCCTCCTTGGTGCGATCTTCAACAATCTGTGCGTACCAGAGATGCCCAAACAGGTCAATCCGGTGTCGTCATTGATTCTCCCCAAACCGAACTGATTGTTCGAGGACGTTCCGGCCTGAGATACCGCGTTCCCCACGGGATTCTCTCGACCAATACTACCTAGCTACGTCCGGACAAGAGATCATGCGCGGGATTGTGCTTGACTGGCGGCCGTGCGGCGAGTTACGCACTACGTCAGGGAAAAACTGCCTTTTTCATTAACCTGACCGTGGTTTTGCATCCATCGGGTCTTGTGGGGGACCATGACCCAGCACTTTCACGGTCAGGGACGCAATGCTGGGACTTGTCACTGGCTTGAACACCCCAGAAATGAAAAAATTGCCGCACTGTTTGGTTCCAGACAGTTCAATCCGTCTGCTGACGAGGGATGCGCCCCGAATTTCGGACCTGTTGTCCTTGAGCTTCGTCGCATTTCAACATGATTGGCAATTTACCAAACCTCGCCCGGTATACATTTTTGCTTCCTGATGATATTCCCTACACAAGGGGGTTTTGTTTTCTCACTTGAGATCGCATTTCTTTGTTCGAGTGGTCCGGGTGGGTGACTCCATCTTTGCTCAAGGGCAGGATGTCGGTTGACCGAGTGGTCACTCGTGAAGTATCCTCTAGGAGCGGTGACAAAAGAGGTTGCCGAGGTTACTGCCACATAGTTCCGTCCCAAGACTCTCCAGTTTTGGTACCGCCTTCGGAAACAACAGGAGCGTTTCATGCCGAAAAGAATATATTTGGGCATAATCGGCGTTGCGGTGGGATTGGGCCTTATTGTCCTGTCGCTTACTTACAAGAATCAGAATGCCAAGCTTGCGCAGGCCGCTTTGGAAGGCAAGCCGGCAGAGGTCGAACGTCTCCTTGGTGAGGGACTAGAGGTCAACGCCAAGGCGGCCGATGGGTTCACGGCTTTGATGGCGGCATCCAACAAAGGTCACGCAGAGGTCGTCAAGAGGCTAATCGAAGCTGGAGCAGACGTGAACATCGCCAGTGATAACGGTGGGACTGCGCTTATGGATGCCTCCTGGAACGGTCATCTTGCAGTAGTAAAGCTGCTCCTCGCCAATGGGGCTGATGTCAGTGCTAAGGACAAAGCGGGAACAACTGCTTTGTTGGGGGCGGCTCTTCAGGGCCGTACCGAAGTGGTAAGAACACTGGTTCAAAGTGGCTCTCACCCGGATGTGAAGGCCAAAGACGGCAAAACCGCGTTGATGGCCGCTTCCTTCGATGGGACCACTGAAATGGCTCTATTGCTACTGGACAAGGGCGCCAATCCAAACGCCGCGGACAAGGAAGGTTTTACACCCCTGATGTACGCATCGGTGAAAGGCCGTTTTGAAGTGGCAAAGCTGCTGCTGGAAAAAGGCGCTGACGTCAATGCCGTTGAGAGTTCCGGCGGGACCGC
>JBKQMK010000304.1:0-6779 GCA_052146735.1 Desulfomonilaceae bacterium
CATCCGGTAGTGAGCCCCCATCTGCCAATTTCCAAAAAACATGTCCTCAAAAACCACAGGCAACCAAAGACTGCTCACAGTGGCTCTTCATCCAGAGTAGTCAGTCATTGAACGGTCACTACTGTTACAAAATAAACTGTGGGATCTATGCACTAGTCTTTTCTGCAAAACAAAGCGAGTATCTGAGGGGCTAATGTGATGCCGCCGGTTTATTTGGACGGGATTCAATTGCAGGACGAATGCGTACGAATTGTGATCACTGCTATGGGTACCCTCAATGAGACCTGTGCCGACTGCGGTGGCTCAATGATCGAAGTCAAGAGCATTGCTCTACATTCCAGCCAGAGCCCCACTACCTTCCTTACCTGGTGCGCTACCTGCGGTACTTATAGCCGTCTGATTCAAGAGTTTCCTGTAGAGTGGCGCCGTCGGATTCTAGCCAAGGTTGGAATAAATCTACGTCTAGCCAGCTGAATATCTTGTTGTTGGGGTTCCTTGCAAGGGACCTTTTATTCTTAGGAGGTGTTCTGATGAGAAAGGTTGAAATCGTTGCCCGCATGGCAGAAGAAGCGAAGATCAGCAAAAAGTCTGCCTTGGCTGTCCTCAATTCCTTCGTCACGGCGGTTCGTGACGCACTGCAAAAGAAGGGCGGCTCGATTCGCATATCAGATCTCGGGACGTTTAAGGTCTTGAAAAGAAAGTCACGTACCGGTGTCAATCCGCAAACCGGCAAGCCAATCAAAATACCTGCAATGACGGTTCCCCGTTTCTCCGCTTCTAAAAAGTTGAAGGAGACAGTGCTGAAGTCCAAGTAAAATTTGTCTGAAGACTAGAGTGCAAGCTTAGAATCGCCAAGCGGTGTCGAACCGCAGAAGGGATTGTGCTATCTGCGTCTGGGGAGATCCGTATGCTTCGCCTCAAGGTACATTTTGTACTACTTGGTAGCAGAATTAGGGGGAAGTTATGCTGACGTTAGTTGCAATAGCACAAGCCAAACCGGGAAAAGAGAAGGTCCTGGAAGACACCCTTCTGGAACTTGTGGCGCTCACTCGACAAGAAGCTGGCTGCATAAATTATGATCTCCACCGAAGCCTCGGGAAACCGGGCAAGTTCGTATTCTACGAAAATTGGGTAGACCACGCCGCTCTAGATCAACACCGCAAGATGCCTTACATCGTAGATTTTCAGCCAAAAGCAGTCGACCTGTTAGAAGAGTCTGTTCAAATTGAGTTGTACGAGATGATTTCAGATCGGGTTAGGATTTGAGGGGTTCGAAGATTTTTTTTCGCATAAGACGGTCTGAGGGCATATATGTCTTGGATTATGCAGTTGTCATGCATGTCAGATCGGCCGCTGCAGGAGAACCAACAGATGTGGCATTCTCAAGGCTGCCAGGAAGTCACTGCTACGCATCTGCGATGATGAAGCTATTAGGTTCAAGCCTAGCGTCCATTATTTGTCAGCCTGAGTTGACACGATTCTCGTCCTTGGAATGGTGGAGGATTGAAAAAGAAATGACGAAATTGCGCTGAACGTAGTGTAACGAGGCCCAAAAGCCATCGCCCTTTGGAACGGCTGGACTCAGAAGCAACCTACATTATTGAGAATTTGTCTCTGTGAGAATGATTTGGTGGCAGATCCGTTTGTCGACTTTCCTAGAACAACTCGCCGAGCCTCGACCCTTCCCTGGTGGGGGATCCGCAGCATCGTACGTCGGCGCTCTGGCAATAGCGCTTGTCGAAAAAGTTGTACGGCTTGAGATGAAACGATGCGAGGTCGATACCAAGTCCACCTTCATCTGGAGTGGCAGACTGAGCAGTCTAGCCAACCTTGGAGCCAAATTCCAACTTCTGTCCGAAGAGGATGGGCGGGCTTACGCCAGAATGGCAAGCGTCAGGGCTCATGTTTCCGAAGCCGAAGTCATTACGGAGGCCGTACGGGGAGCAGCGCTGGTGCCTCTGCAGATAATCCACGCGGCCGCTCAAGGTTGCAGCCTGATTTCAGAAATCTCGAAGCGATGCAAAAGATACCTTGTTCCTGACCTTCAGGTCGCTTGCGAGCTTCTTTGGCCCCTCGCGCGACCGCCCAAAGCAATTGCATTAGCCAATGTAATGCTGATGGAGACAGGGTCGAATCGTGCGGAATTGCATGCCACGCTTATCGAAGCATTTAAGCATGCACGAGATGTACATACCAAGACAAAAGCAGTGTTAGAAGCAAATGCCCCTTGTCGATCCTCGCTCTTAGATTGATAAAGTGACGAAGAATAAGGGGGAAGTAATCCGGGCGTTTCCTTACGATCAGGTATTGTTGGCGCATTTGCCACAGGCTATATGTCTCAAGATAAGGAGATCTTTGCCATGTCTTGGATACTCAGAATCAGAGTTTTAGGAGAAGATGGAAACGCTATCTTCCGAACCTTGCATTCCGGCAGCGTGTCAGGCAGTGTCGCAACAACCTCTTCGAGAGGAATGCCTCGCACAATTAAGCTGCATGGCGATCTTGGTGGTAAGGGTAGCCAGTATGTTGGCCTTGACGCCGCTTCCAAGACCGTCGGAGAGCACCATTAGCTTACCGCCGCCCATACCGGCCAAGACAAGGAGTCTCCGCACAGTGTTTCCCCGTACTTGCAGATATTTGCCCCGCCGGCCTCAATGAACAGACCGTCGTTCATCGCGACTCTCCCTCACCTGCGAGCTTAATTAGCTCAAAGAGAGCCACCTTGGTTTCCGCAGTGGTCTCCCCCAGCAGTCCCGCTATCTCCTGGGCCACACGCATCTGCTGGTGTATTACCTGCTGAGCTTTCGTAATGGTTTCGGCTTTGAACACTTCCGCCTGCTGGTCCCTCATGACTGTGTCGGTGATGTCCAGCAACATCAAAACTCTAAGGTCCTCGTCAGGCAGTTTAAAATTGTAGAGCTTTGCTGTACGGCCGACTTTATCGAGCTGCAACCATCTGGAACCGCGGGACTCTTCCTCGCCTTTGCCTTTGTCTAGAGGATCCACTCCAAACAGCTCTCTGAATGTCTTCCCTTGAACAGGTCCCTCTCCGTCTTGAGAGGCAAGTTCTATGAAAGCCCTATTGTGATACACCACTCGATGGGCCTTGTCGGCCAGAGCTATTGCCACGGGCAACCGCTGGAAGATGGTCTCGGCTCTTTGTTCGGCATGTTGCTGACGAGTCTTTTGGAGCATCTCTCTGGTCTGGAGCGCGGTGTAAACCAGGAACAGAATCTGATGCGGACCGAAAGGCTTGGGGATGTAATCGTAAGCCCCCATTTTCACTGCTTCGATAGCTTCCTCGGTTGCTTTGAATGGCGCGGTCATTATCACGAGAACTTCAGGCTGCCGGTACTTGATCTCTTTCAGCAACTCTTTACCACCCATTTCCGGCATGTCGATGTCCGTCACAACCACGTCGAAGAATTGTTTCTCCAGCTCTTCCAGGGCCTCATTGACCGTGCGGGTCAACCTCACGTCAAAACCTTCGCTGTCCAGAATGCGCTCGCAGATCTCAAGGACTTTCTCGTCGCTATCCAGGATGAGTATTCTATTGGTGGTGCCAGTCTCGTCACCAGTCCCCGCAAGGCTGAGCATCGGGTCCGAGATGTGCGCCATAATGTGGGACATGCCGTCGGCCATTTTTTCAAGGGAAGCGAGTTTCGTGACCCGCGCGACCTGTTCTCGTGCTTGATCCAGTTCGCCGGTCTGTGCCGCTACCTTGGATGCCAGTTGTTCAGCCCAGGCTTCCAATTTCTTGCGGGATTCGGCCAGATTCCGGATCATCAGGTTGAAGGTCGCTGCCAACTCCCCGACTTCATCCCTGGCCATGACAGGGACCTCCTGGCTCAAATCGCCGTCGGCAGCCCTCCGCGCCGCATAGAGCATCTGTTCCAGAGGCCGGTTAATCCATTTGACAAGGAAATAAGAGATCGCGGCCATGAGAAGGACCCCAAAAAATGCAACCACTAGGAATGTCCCGACAAGCTGGTGTATGACTGAAGTAATGGGTTTCTCAAGGGTGGCTACCTGAAGAGCCCCTATGATCTTGCCGTCCGCGTCCCGGATAGGGTCAGTCGCGGAGAGATACGTTGCCCCGAGCTGAGACTCCCATGTCATCTCAGTTTGTCCCTTGTCGAGCACGTTGTCACGAATCTGCCCGCCGGCATTGAAGCCTAGTGTGTGCAGGCCCTCCTCTCCCCTCAACGTGGTGCTGATCGCCTGGTTCCCTTGAAAAATTGCCACGTACCCGACATCACGTTTGTCTAAGACTTCTCCCCTGAAGAGCTTGGCCGAGATCCGATCCACGATGAGATTATTGTTGTTGAGAAGAATCCCGCCGTACAGTGTGGCAGCAACTCTAGTCCCCATGAGGAGCGGGTGCGCTGCCTCCAGGATCATGCCTTTTTTGTCAGGACGTTCCCCCAGACGACGGATGAGAGTAGGGTTCTCGTCTGACAGTCCTTCCACCGAAACCAACCTCACCCCCGACGAATCCTGTCCTTTCAGGGCCGCCGCGACAAGGGAATCGCAAGAAACGTCCGGGTTCTTGATTTCGGGCGCGAAAGCCCTGGCCAGCACACGGCCCTTGTCGTCCGTGACCGAAAGGAAATCCAAATCGTTTTCAACAGCAAGCATTGCCAGACCGTTGCGTATGGCCTGAATTTCTCCTTTGTCCAAGAGTTCCTCGATCTTCTCGGAACCGGCCATCAGACGGATCTTGAGCTCCAGGTTTTCCTGTGAATTTTTCAGAATGAATCCCGCAGTAGCCAGATCGCTGAAGAGCCTAATCCTGGCCCGATCAATGATCGTTTCCCTGGCCAGCCTCGTGCCGATCAAAATCGTGGCCAACCCCACAAGCAGAACCACAGCCAGGAACCCCCCCAGCACCTTTTGTAGCAGGGAGAAATCCTGCGCCCATGCTGTGAAGTCACTCCAACTCTTCCACGGGACTCGTTTCGGTCTAACTGAGTCCATGATGCTGTCACCTTCTATTTTGGCTTCTGGAGTATCTCCGTTTGAAAGATCTGCCTAGCCTCGTCAATTGAATTGGCATGGAAAATCTGCTCGTCTATAAGGAGGTTGGCTCCATCAGTACACTGATCCATGCAAAAGGTCCCTTTAAGCTCTACTTTTCCTTCGAGTCCGGCCTCTGCCATTGCCTCCTTGAAATAGTTTATGATCTCGTGGGACCCCTTGAGATGGCAGGAGCTCCCCACGCATACGGTGATCACTCGCATCGGCTGGAACTCCTTTCGTGAATAAAGCTGCCATTTCGCGTTGTTATACGGGTTTGCATTCGAAGAAGTGACAGAGACTGGGGCACGCGCGGGCATGTGTGTCTGCCCTAGTTTGTATCCGCCTCAGCCGCACGGCGACACTCGCGCCGTACAAGAACTTTTGGCGGACCGTAAGTGGCCATTTCAATGCACGTTGTTATAATTTAGCACGAAGTTAAGGCTTAGTGAAGTCCAGTGAAGCCTGCTGTGAAATTTTCAATGAGGCCCTTGACATACCACGCAACCGGAGATCGCGGATTTTCCGCCTCGGGTGCCTTATAATCCATTTGTTTTATAATTGGGGATGTCCCGCCGATCGTAGCAGGAAAGAAAAATTCAGAAGATCGCTGCAGGCCGAACCCACGAATCTGTGATGTTGGCTTGAAAAGTGGACTTCATAAGTATCCGCTTCGTCTGCACCCACTCCATTCACCGACTCTACTGAATGTGCTCCCGATCTTAGCTCGACCGAACTGAGAAGAATAGAATCCGGCTCTCGCAAATGCTAAGGATGGGTCTTTTCACTGCAAACATCTTATTTTACTGAGCCGCCACCGTGGCGACCGCCAAGGCGGAAAGTGTGTTTCTTAGCGCCCTGACTACGGAAACACACGGAAACTGGTGCGCCGAATGATATCTGTGCGGGTGTCCACTTGATGGATAGCCACATCATACCAGTTGGGTAACGTATTCAGCCACCTTGGGGAAATTGTTATGCATCATCAAATCGTGTCCTGGGAATATCAGATCGATGGATGATGCTCTGGCCCGCAACTGCAAGCGGTAAAATGAGAAGCCGGAAGCCTCGTCCGAAATTTTCCCCATTCAAATACCCGCTCATATACCCGGGCATCCTCCGTCACCACTTTTACAAGGGGGTAATCGGGGTGATGCCAGGATTCCAGGATGGGGCGGACTCCGATCTTGTTGTCGTCCATCACCATTTTTTTCCACCGGAAATGTCCCTCGGCACATTTCCGGTAGCATCATGGAGGCTGTCTATAATCCGCTCCAGGTTATTATTATCACGGAGGAAGAACCAGCCGCGAGTTCAGGGTAAGGTTTTTTGAACCTCACTTAACCCAGACCGTGGCTCTACGGCGATTCTGTGAAGCCACAAAGCAAAGCCTCGTGCACCCTGCGCTATTTGGAATCCAAGGGATCCACGCTGAAGAGAGAAGATGTCCATGTGGCTTCATGGTTCCCTCAGCCTGACACTACCAGGCTGCATTTGGGTAAGGAGCAGCGCTGAAGATTATGTTTGACATGGTGCCGTGTGGTTAGGCATTCTCAGAAACTGGTAGAACACTTTTTTCAAGCGAGATAGTGGGATCCGTTCATCCGTTGCGTCTTTTGGGCGACCGTGCGGGGGGCTTTTCGGGGTCCAGGGAACCATCTCTCGCCTCGTTATCGCCCCGCAGACCCCCGAAAAAGCAAGATCGCCGCCTAATTCCGGTTGATGTGACCTGAGTAAGAGTGTTTTGAGGTCAAACCAGCATG
>JBKQMK010000305.1:0-3760 GCA_052146735.1 Desulfomonilaceae bacterium
CTGCTCCTGAGGCCATACTCACAACGTGGATCCTCCATGCTCCACCAGGAGATCCTTTCCCTATCCCAGGAGGTCATGGTACTATACCTCTAACTTAACAAGTGGTACATAATACGGGGGCAGGCCAGATCGGTAGCCGTCAAATAATGCGGAGATGTCATGGATAGTGTGACCCATTCCTTACCCCGATGTGGGACTACTGCTAAACAATGATGCAATTGTTTGACAAAATGGCAACTTTATCTCTAACCCCTCCGACAAGAACTGCCAACCCGTTGCCTGTAAAGAGTTACATACTGCTTTGAGCATACCTCACCACAGGCCCCAGGGTCAATCACAATCTCGGGCGCTTTGTGAGTAAGAAAAGGGGTCTTGTTCTCGCTTAATCTCCTGCGCGTACAGCTCGACTCTTTTTCCGCGCGCCCTTTACCTTGTATGTTCTGGAAAATCGCGTACCGTTGATCCTGTGACGCCTCAGCTCAGAATTTGACGGCTTAACGTACTCGTAGGTTCCTCGTCTAATTGATTGATCTCCAAATTTTAGGTTGATCCAGTGCACTACGGGTCCCCCCTATACCCCCTAGCCGTAGTGCACTGGAAATTTCTTTAATGGCAGGACTAATCCGGGAGTTTCTCACCTTTCGCTGGAATTTCTTATCCTTAACATCCCTGCACCCCTTGAGTCACTTCGGAGTCATAACCGTCTTCTAACCAACGCCTCACGAGATGGTATTAATCGAACGGTATGCTTTGAGTAGAGGTGAATGAGGATGCTCTGCGTATATTGATATGAAGACTGCCAATTACTGTTTACGGAGAGCCCCATTTTAATCAAATCCGTCTCGGCATCTCATACTACCCTCAGCCGAGACGGAAATTTTGTTATGGGGTGAAATTCACGTGAAGATGTTCAATCCCCCTATTCACGTCTTATCCATTATTATTCTCTTTTATTTCTCTTCTTTGCCGGTGTGTTTGCTTCTCCCGGTGCTGGCCCTTCTGACATTTCCCAAGCGCTGTCCCGCAGATCGTGAGCCGCCTTCGTGCCTACTTGCTGCTTGGTGTCTCTCCTCTATCTCCCTTTGTTGCCGGGCTTGCTCTTCCCATTGTTTTCGGAACCGCTCTCCTTCGTATCTCTCAATTGCTGCTTTGCGGCCAGCGATGTACCTCTCCGCTTCCTTGTTTCTGGAGTCTAATACCGCAGCTTGCCTGTAATATCGCATTGCAAGGATTCGGTCTCCGCTGGCAACTGCTGCCCTGGCCGCGTTAAGGCGGTAAGTCAGGTTCTTTGGGTTAAGGTCAGAGGCTCTCTTGAAGGCAGCCAAGGCTTTATCTTGTTCATTGGCTTTACAGTGAATCAGTCCGATGTAATGGAACGCATGGGGAGCAATATTAGGAATTTCCAGGAGGTTCTCGAAGTCATGCTTTGCTGCTAGGTAATTCTTGAGCTTGTAATAATTCACTGCTCTAGCGTATCGGGACTCATGACATTCAGGGTCAACCTTCAAGGCTTTTGTGTAACACTCCACGGCTTTAGCGCAGTTTCCCTCTTTGTATGCTGCTTCTCCCTCGTTATGAAGGTCTTGAGCAGTTTGAGATATGACCTTCGGATGCACTTCTCTTTCACGCATACACCGGTTCATGCAGTCCGGTGGAAAGACTCCGTCCTCTGCGAGCTGGGCACATTGATCCATACAAACCTTGCAGTCTCCAGGTCTCAGCACGCAACTTGCTTTTACCGAGGCTTCCCCTTTATCGTGAAACGCTTTAGCTGTTTCGGCAAACGATAGGCTCCAGGAACCCAGCACCAGCATCAAGACGGCGCAAACAAAGGGGCTTCTTCTCATAACGACACCCCGATCAAGTGAGATTATCCTGTTGGATCTTTTCCGCTGTCCAGGTTTGAGACGCATCTCACTCGACAGACAGCAAATAGCATGCCAGCGCTTCGAGTGTTTAGGGCCGTAATGAGTATGTGAGGCCAATGCTTGACTCTAGCATTAGGTTCCCCTGAGAATCTTCGGAGTGTGTCTACGGGGAAATGGGTCATATTGGCTTAACAATTTTGGTCACCGAGTAAAGATCAATGATGATAGGCACTAACATGGGGCGATGTGACCTTGGAGAAGTCTCTTATGGGGGCATGTTGGCCCATAAGGCTGATCATCCCCTCCTGTCCTTTCACCGCATTCAGCAACTTATCAGACATCGAGCACAACTCAATTACTCTTCCGCGCACCCACTTACCCCTACACCTCTTCCAAGAAATCGCGCAGAATCGCGTACACGAACTCTCAGGGGTAATTGTCGTCAAGCCTTGCATCCCTCTTTAGAGCCTGCTACGTTTCGATCAAGTCACAGATTTCCGCAATTGACGGGCACGAATTGACGAAAGGAGAAGGCAATGAAAAGACTCTGTTGTTTGTTAGTGCTTATTCTGGCAATGACTATCCCTAATTTCTGCTTTGGAGCCGACGCACAGGACGAGCACGGCACAGGCATCAACAAACGGCAGGCCGTACGATACCTGCAACAGCTTAAGGATCAGAAGAAGAAGAAGGAATTTGAGCAGTTCAAGCAGCAACTCATGGACAAAGGGAAAAAGGAGCTTAACGAGCTTAAGGACAAGTATAAAGCGGCCAAGTCCGAAGATAAACCGACTCTGAAAAAGGAATTTGAGCAAAAGAAGAAAGACCTGAGAGAGCAAATAAAGAAGGAATTGGAACAGAAGAGGAATGAATTGAAGACCCAGATAAAATAACTGTTGGAGCCGAAGAAAAAAGAAATTCAGGAGAAAATGAAGAAATAGAATCTGATCAATACTGCTCTTCAAGCAGGGAATCTTACGAAAGAGCTAGTAAAGTCTTATCTGTAGGGCCTAATTTTCTCGTTGACAGACAGGTCCGTTCTCCAGTAGAAGTGTCAACAGCCTCCTTCTTTGTTTCCGTCCGATTGAAGCGCCGAGAACCGTCCCCTCTCGGCGTTTCGCTTAAAGGACTACGGCTTCCCGGGACTGAAATTGAAATGCAATCCCCTGGGTGGCCGAAAGAGAAGTTCTGTGTCTAGGTCAATCACCAAGAACTCTACTACCAATCTCTCCACCGTAATCTAGAGCTACCGCCTGATCGCTTGGCAACAATGCGGATTGTAATCGCAAAGGGGATGTGACCATATGCATCTTGTAGATGTGCTTCATAGTATCGTAGATTCGGTTCGGGGCTTCGCCGCTCCAACCAAAGGCTCCAAATGATCCACCGACCTTACCCGCCAGGTCCACGCCCGAGGCTAAAAAAAGGAACGTCTTCATTGCCGGAAGCATGTCTCCGTGGTAAGTGGGGGAACCGAAGACATATGCGTCGTATCCTTCCAGTTCCTCCGCTTTGTGAATCTGGAGCGCATTGATCACTTTTGCCTCGACGCCCTTCTGGCTTATGCCCTGTGCTATCAGATCGGCAATTTTCGTGGTTGCACCACTGCGACTGCCAAAAATGATTAGTGCTTTTGCCATGCTTGATTAACTCCTTTCACGAAATGAGGCAAAAGATATCGCCTTGCACAAAAAAGAAGCGACAGCTGCATTTACGATGGCAAGTAAGTGGCGAAAGTCAATGGTCCGCTTGTTGCTCACCTCCAAATCAGTAGTGACCGTTCAATGACTGACTACTCTGGATGAAGAGCCACTGTGAGCAGTCTTTGGTTGCCTGTGGTTTTTGAGGACATGTTTTTTGGAAATTGGCAGATGGGGGCTCACTACCGGATG
>JBKQMK010000306.1:0-41798 GCA_052146735.1 Desulfomonilaceae bacterium
TCAAGGAGTCCCATCTCCTTATACGCGTCGCGCCACTCCGGAGAAAAGCATGCATCGAGCATGGGCGCCAATCGTTTCATGGTGTGGACCCACGTTGATTCGCCCTTTTCGAGGAGGTCGAATAATTCTTCCAAGAGGCTGTCAAGCCTATCAATATTCTCTTTCGTGATAAAGGATACCGCTCCACGCAACATGGACTCCATGACGTTCCCGGGGTCCAGAGCATGGGCTGTAAGCATCACGGCAGGGAAGTTTTGCTCCACTGCAATGTCCAGAAGATCGAGACCCCTGACGCCCATTATGTCAAGAATTACCATGTCGTACGTTTCGGTAACGAGCAGTCTCCTGGCCGCTTCAAAGCTTCTCGCTGTCTGGACTTCGTAGGAAGAAAGAACTTCCTCAACTGTTTCCAAAACGTCCGGTTCATCGTCCACGGCGAGGATTCTTTTCATTTTCCTTGGGGTCCTTTTGCAAGGAGTATGGTCTTCTGCGCTAATTTAGCCTAAGAACGACTTCTAACACAACAAAAGAAATGAGTTCAAGAAGGTTAAAAATCGTCAGCTCTCAACTTTTGATCAGTCCACTCTTAGGATCGACCTTGGCCTTGCTGAATCGGAGTGGATTGAAACTGTGTTGCCATCTATTGGGGCATCGTGTAAAACTGGTCGTGGTTTTGGACCCCGTTAAGGCATTTGTGCGCGTGCTGCTCGCCCAGATTCTTCTGCCGTTGCAGACTTAGAAATGGAGTGATCGCATGTCTGAAGGTTCGGAACGGTATGACGCCCACCTGGATCAATATCGTGGAACAGCTTACATAAAAAACCCGGAGATGTACAAAGAGCTGTACGAAAGATCACTGAATTCTCCGGAAGAGTTCTGGGCTGAACAGGCGGAACAATATCTTTCTTGGGTAAAGAAGTGGGAAGTTGTGGTCAAGTCCGACTTCGAGCAAGGAAAGATCACATGGTTTAGCGGTGGAATACTGAACGCGGCTTGCAATTGCCTGGACAGACATGTCGAGACGCTCAAGGAGAAGCCCGCCTACCTCTGGGAAGGGGATGATCCCAACCAGTCTTACACCGCAACATATCTGGAGCTTTACGAAAGAGTAAACAAGTTTGCCGCTGTGTTAAGAGCCAGAGGCGTCAAACGTGGTGATAGAGTAGTCATATACATGCCGATGGTGCTCGAACTCCCCATCGCCATGCTCGCTTGTGCAAGAATCGGGGCCATCCACTGTGTGGTGTACTCAGGTTTCGGGCCCGCCGCGCTTGCTTATCGGATTCAAAATTGCCTTGCCAAAGTTGTTATCACGGCCGACGGAGGCTTTCGCGCCGGCAAATCGGTTCCGTTGAAGCCTAAAGTTGATGCTGCGCTCGAGGGCTGTGAATCCGTTGAATTGGTGATAGTCCTCAAGCATGCTGGCGAGGCTGTTCGCCTCAACGGTCCAAAGGAAGTCTGGTGGCATGATGCGATTGCAGATCCCGCTCTCCCTTCGTATATAGCGCCGGAGCCTATGGACGCTGAGGACCCACTTTTTATCTTGTATGCCAGCGGCCCTACAGGCAAGCCCAAAGGGATTGTTCATACCCACGGCGGATACTTGCTCTACGCCTCGATGACTACCCGCCTCGTCTTCGATTTGAAAGACGAAGAAACCTTTTGGATCACCGAGGACATGGGTTGCATATCGGGGCACAGTTATGGAGTTTACGGACCACTCTTAAACGGCCTCACCTCTGTGATCTTCGAGGGGATTCCCGGCTATCATGACAGCGATAGATTGTGGGCGATTGTGGCAAAGCACAGGGTCGACAAATTCTGCACGCGGCCGAGCACTATTCGATTTATGGCTGAACGCGACCCAGACTGTGTAAACGGGCACGATATTAGCTCACTGAAATTACTGGGTCTAATGCGAGAAACCGTTAATCCGGAGGAGTGGAAGTGGTACTATGACCGGGTCGGAAAAGGTCGGTGTCCCATAATAGATGCGTATTCTCAAGCGGAAGCAGGTGGAATTCTTATAGCCCCTTTTCCTGCCGTTGCCCCATTGAAAGCCGGCTCTTGCTCGCTCCCATTTTTTGGCGTTAAGCCCGTAATATTGGATCCCGCCACAGGCGACGCGGTCAAGTTTCCTAATCAAGAAGGTGTGCTCTGTATCGAGCGAGCCTGGCCAGGTATGGCACGGACGATCTTTGCAGATCACGACCGATTCGTGGAAGGCCATTTTAGCCGAGTCCCCGGGCTATTTTTTACAGGTGATGGGGCCAGGCAGGATGAAGATGGCCAGTACTGGATAATCGGCCGCATCGATGATGTTATCAATTCGGCGGGTCATCGTCTGGGAATACCGGAGCTGGAAGCGGTCCTCATCCGGCATGACAAGGTCGCTGAGACTGCGGTGGTCGGCTATCCCCATCCCATAAAGGGTAGCGGTGTATACGCTTTTGTGCACCTTCAAGACAGTACGGAAAAATCTGAGAAACTCAAGGGCGAACTTATCGATCTGGTGCGCAACACAGTCGCTGACTTCGCGGAAATAGATGTCATTCAATGGGTCGACACTTTGCCGAGAACCCCCAGCGGCAAGATTCTCAAAGTAATTCTTCAAAAAATCGCGGCAGGCGATGTTGCAAACCTGAGAGACTTTTCCTCCATTGCCGACCCGACAGTTGTCGAAAGCCTCGTGAAGGGTCGTTTGGAACTCGGCGCATAACAATCACCACCGAATGGCGGCTCGACGCAGTCGGACAAATTGTTGACTTTAGTGGGCTGCGGCACCGTCTTGTCAGGCTCGCTCGCCGAGGAAAGAAATGCATGGACGAGACGGCGCAAAAGACCCATCATGACAGACTTGGTACGCCGTTTACCGTGGTAGGTTGCAGCGTCGGTGACTTTCTTCGCGTCCTTGACATGTACGACTCATTTATGCCCGAGGCCGTGGCCCAGGGTCTCCCGCCGACAGACAAAGCAACGCGACACACCTGGATTCGAACTCTTCTTGAGACGGGCGAAAACTACGCTGCGATCATAGAGGGGAAAGTCGTAGGTCACGCGGCTCTTATGCCGAACAGGGCGACAAGCGACGGCGAGTATGTGATTTTTGTCGGAGGTCCTCACAGGAAACGCGGTCTCGCTACAGTTTTGACCGAAATGGCAATTCAACGCGCCAGAGAGCTTGGCTTGCGGTTAGTTTGGCTGACTGTCGAGTCGGATAACTTTAAGGCGATAAAGCTGTACAAGAAAATGGGCTTCCAGTTTTGCGATGCAGGCCTTTCCGAAAGAAAAATGGCACTGAGGATTTGAGGGGAACGATGGCGCTTAAGGTCGGCGTAATTAGGGATGATAGATACCTGGAGCACAGGACAGGCATTATACATCCCGAGCATCCGAACCGACTGAAGTATATTTACGCCATGGTGGATGCAGAGTTCTCTCGCGAAGTGGTCTATATCAAGCCTCAACCTGTCACTCTGGAGGACCTGGAGGTCGTCCACACGCCGGCGTACGTGAGGAAAGTACTGCACACAGCGAATCGAGACTTTACTCACCTCGCCCAGGACACGCCAACCAGCCCACGCTCATACATGGCGGCATGGTTGGCAGTGGGTGGGTGCACTACAGCCTTGGAGAGGCTTCGCTCTGGAGAATGTGACGTCTCCTTCTCTCTGGTACGCCCACCGGGACATCACGCGCAACCTGACAGAGCAGGAGGGTTTTGCATTTTCAACAATTTGGGCATAACGGCCCGCTACGCGTTGAGAAAATACGGCTACAAACGCATCCTTATAGTGGACTGGGATCTGCATCACGGTAATGCGTTGCAGGACCTCTTCTACCACGAGAAAGAAGTGCTCTACATTTCGTCTCACTATACAAACATCTTCCCGTACGCAGGAGAGTGGGAGGAGACAGGCGCTGGTGAAGGTGAAGGGTACAATGTGAATATGGTGTTAACAAAGGCCATTGAGGACCTTGATCTACTATATCTTTACCGCGAAGTCGTGGGTGAAGCGATACTACGATACGAACCCGACTTGATTCTCGTGGCCGCAGGCTTTGACCTCCACAAGCAGGATATTTTCAGCAGAGCGAAAATAACCGAAACCCTTTTCGGAATGCTTACTCGACTGATTCTGGATCGGAAGCGAGAAGTAGGGGACCCGCCTTTACTTCTTGCCCTGGAAGGTGGATACAGAATCCCGGCACTGGTTAAGTCGGTCCGAGAGGTGCTTAAAGTCTTGACAGACTCAGACTCTACGGTCAAACTCCCTCATGAAAGCACTCCAACGGGGGAGCAATTGTTGACAACCGCCCGCACTTTTCACTCAAAATATGGCGTATGGACTGATTGATGCCACCGCAGGGAGCCGGCTCATGATCAAATCTAGAATCAAAGCCGAGCGGAGTGACGCTAACCTGAGTTCTTATGCCCAGACCTACCGCTCATTCTCCTGGTCGGAGGTGGAATCCGAGTTCACGTGGAAGGACTCTAATCTTACAAATATAGCCTTTGAGGCCATCGACCGTCATGCGTTGGACAAGGGACACCTCAAAGCGTTGGTTTTAGAAAAGGCGGGTAAGACAGAGAGCTTCACCTATCTCGACTTAATGAAGATCTCTTGCCAGTGGGCCAACTTGCTTTCCCAGTATGGTTTGGCAAAGGGCGACAGATTGTTCATTTACCTTGATCCATGCCCCGAACTCTATTTTGCCATGATTGCTTGCGCGCGTATGGGAGTCGTCTTCTGTCCGCTTTATCCCACCTTGGTTTTTGATGAACTCGAAGACCGCATTCATAATGCCACCCCGAAAGCTATACTGACCCACCCGGATCTCGCTGAGAACCTTCCCCATGAGGCAATGGCCGACGTAGAACATGTTCTCCTGACGGAAGGCCCTGCGCCAGGGCTATTTAGAGGTGAGTCAGTCATCGAAGACATCGCTCGGCAGATGTCGGAAGAATTTGAGACGGTGTGGGTCGAACGGGACGCGCGGCTTTACCTGCTCTACACTTCAGGTTCTACAGGGCCCCCAAAAGGGGTAGTACATGCTCACCAGGACATGCTGGGACTGAAACTGACCGCGAGATACGTGCTTGACCTCAATGAGGGCAGCGTTCTCTGGACCGACGGGCATCCCGCATGGATACTGGGTACCGTGTACGGAACCTTTGCATCCTGGCTTTGCGGAACCACCTCAATAATCATGGCGGATCCGTTCTCGGCGTCGAGTTGGTATCGCACTCTGGAGAAACACAAGGTCGAGGTGTGGTACACGACTCCGAGCAGAATCAGAAGACTTATGGATGCCGGAGAAGATCTACCGCCAAGATACGACTTTTCAAACTTGCGCCACATCTGTACCGTCGGCGAGGCGCTCGGGCCGGAACTGTTTCACTGGGTCCGAAGCAACATAGGCTTGTCACCGCACGACACATGGTGGATGACCGAGACCGGAATGATATGCTTGGCAAATTTTCCCTCAATGGATATCAAGCCGGGATCAATGGGCAAGCCGGTACCCGGACTGGAGGCTGCGATAGTTTCAGAAGATGGAGAGAAGCTGCCCATGCTCACGCTGGGTCAGTTGGCTCTCAGACCCGGGTGGCCCGCCATGATGCGGGAGATATGGCAGGATACACACAGATACCAGGCGTATTTACGGCTCTCAGGATGGTTCCTGACGGGGGACATGGCTATCGTGGACGAGGACGGATACTTTTTTCATCAGGGACGTATGGACGACCTCATCAAGATCGGCGAAAAGATTATCGGGCCGTACGAAATCGAACAAGTGCTCTGTAGGCATCCGGCGGTGCATGAAGCCGCAGTAATCTCTAAAGAGGCATCTCTCGGAAAATCTTCGTTGAAGGCATTCCTTACCGTGTCGGAAGGCTTCAAGCCCTCGATGCGGCTACGGCACGAAATCAGGGCCTTCGTCAAACCTAATCTTTCCTCCGCGGTCCAGCTGAGTGAGGTGGAGTTCATCAACGAGCTTCCAAAAACCAGATCCGGCAAGCTCCTGAGGAGGGTTTTGAGAGCGCGGGAACTAGGACTCCCCGAGGGAGATTTACTAGGATTGCAGGACGAGCCTTTTTTCGAGCACGATTCCTGACAGATACGGCAGTCAACGCGAATCAAAGTCTGAGGATCATGGTTATTTCCGTTTCGCCATGATCCACGGCCGTAAATCCTGCGTTTCTATAAAGCCTTATGGCCCTGAAATTGAAGGCTTCGACGGTGAGCCACAGCCTTTTCAATCCGACAGATCGCGAATCGTCGATAGCTATCTGCGTCAGAGATGTGCCGAGACCACGGTTGCGAAAAGGTTCGCTCACAAATATTACGTATTCTCCGTCACCCCTATCGAAGTCCGGAATGACCGCGGCATGGCCGACTGCGTTTCCATCAGCCCAGACCAGAAAGTTTCGGCCGAATTCCAAAAGTTTGTCGACCCATCGGTCTCTAATTTCCTTTCCAGTAGGCGGGAGCCCTTGACTTATTCCCAGCCTGGCGAACCCATCGTACATCTTCTTGATCTCAGAGGACGATTCAAGGTCGCATTTCCCCACCTCAAACTCGCAGCCAGCCTTGTCAATTCTCCGGACCCGATTAAGCGTGGTCATTTCGCTTTTCCAGACTCGATAGGGTTAATGTCCACCCCTGCAGAGGCCGCTACGGCCGCACTGCGCTTGGAGTTCACCGGCTTCTCTGGAGAGGTTTGGGCATAATAAAACAGTTTAAGGATCACACTTGATAAACATTCCCAACTGATTTGTGCGACCACTATATCACTAACGGTTCTGAGGGGTCAAACCCGCCGTCACAGGAAGGAAATAAGATCGCCAAGGTGTTTCAAGCTCAGAACTCTGTCGTTTGCTTAGGATTCTTGGTGAGTCATATGTGAGCGGTTGATCGCACGGGTGTTTGTCGAGAAACGCGATGAGACGGTGGGTGAAGACAGAACGCCCCGCCTGGAAAGGCTCTTCCCGGCATGTTCGGGGCGTCCGTCTTCAGATAGTAGATCTTTATTCGATCACAACGCGAGCACTCACGAGGCTTCCCATAACAGTGGGATCCGCGAGGGTGGTGGTGTCCCCCAAGTCCTCAACCTGGCCCGCTGCTATCTTCTTTAAGATGCGTCTCATAATCTTTCCGCTGCGCGTTTTGGGCAAACCGTCAGCCCATTGAATTGCGTCCGGCGACGCGATTGGACCGATTTGAGTTCGCACCAGCTTGACCAACTCCTTCTTCAGATCGTCCGACTTCGTCACTCCCGTATTGAGGGTAACAAAAGCATATATACCCTGCCCCTTTATCGGATGCGGAAAACCGACCACGGCCGCTTCGGCAACATCCTTGTGCAGAACCAGCGCGGATTCCACTTCCGCGGTTCCCATCCGATGCCCCGAAACATTAATTACGTCGTCTATCCGACCTATGATCCAATAGTAGCCGTCTTCATCCTTCTTCGCGCCGTCGCCGGTGAAGTACATCCCCGGTATTCGTGAGAAGTAGGTTTCCCTGAATCGCTCATGATCGCCGAAAACGGTTCTCATTATTCCCGGCCACGGCTTTTTTATGAATAGAGCGCCCTCCTCGCCGGGATGTTTGACTTCCTCCCCAGTTTCGGGATCTAGAATTATGGGATCAACGCCGAAGAATGGGAAAGAGCAGGAGCCAGGTTTGATCGGAGCCACTCCGGGCAATGGGGTCATCAACTGTGCGCCGGTTTCCGTCTGCCACCAGGTATCCACGATGGGGCACCAATCACGCCCCACATAGTGGTGATACCATCTCCATGCCTCTGGATTGATGGGTTCTCCCACGGTTCCGAGAAGCTTGAGGCTCGAAACATCGTGTTTCTCTACGTGGCTGCTCCCTTCTTTGGCCAAGGCTCGAATGGCCGTGGGCGCGGTATAGAATTTGTCGACGCGCCGTTTCTCAACGATGTCCCAGAATCGGTCAAAATCCGGATAGCTTGGAACACCTTCAAACATGACACTGGTGAAACCGCAACACAGCGGCCCGTAGACTATGTAACTGTGACCCGTTACCCACCCGATGTCCGCTGTGCACCAAAACGTCTCCTCCGGTTTCAGATCGAAGACCAACTTGGTCGTCATGGCAACATTGAGTAAGTAACCCCCCTGGGTGTGCAACACCCCCTTGGGCTTCCCCGTGCTGCCGCTGGTATAGAGTATGAACAAGGGGTCTTCCGAATCCATGCGCTCGGGCTCAACATAGGCCGGCAGCATCGGATCAGACATCAATTCATGCCACCAAAATTCTCTTTTAGGATCTAGCTGGACATCCGAGCCGGTACGCCGGAAAACTATGGTCTTTTCGATTACTCCTGGACAACGTTTCAATGCCTCATCCACATTGCCCTTCAGATTCAGCACCTTGCCGGCCCTGTAGCCGCCATCGACTGTAATGACCATCTTGGCCTTGCAATCCTCGATCCTGCTTGCGATGGATTCAGCGCTGAACCCACCAAAGATGACGCAGTGGATGGCTCCTATCCTGGCACAAGCCAACATGGCGACGGGGAGTTCCACGATCATCGGCAGGTAGATGATCACCCGATCACCCTTTTTAATGCCCTGGGACTTGAGTACCGCGGCGAATTTGTTGACTTCTTTGTAAAGCTCCAGATAAGTTACGACCCTTGATTCTGCTGGATTGTCCCCTTCCCAGTAATAGGCCACCTTGTTCTTGAGTTTGTCCATGTGTCTGTCCAGGCAGTTGTAGGTGACGTTAAGGACGCCTCCCCCGAACCATTCAATGTTGGCCTTCTCAAAATCGTAACGGAGCACGAAATCCCAATCCTTGTACCAGGTAATGTACTCCTTGGCTGCCTCGCCCCAGAAGTTGTCCACGTCTTCGAGCGAGCGCCTGTAGAGTTCCTTGTACTCCTCCATGCTCTTGATGTACGCTATCTTCCGATACTCCTCCAGATGGGCGTCGTACCATTTTGGAGCATTGTCCATTTAATAACCCTCCTCCTTTTGTTTTTTCGTCGGCGAGCCGGCCCAAGCCAATGTGCCGCCAGTCCCGACGTAGAATCGCTTAGGACATAACTTTCTGCCATCCGAGATCAGGCCATGGCCTCAGGCACAGGTCTTCACGGAGTCCTCCGCTTGCAGCGCACTTCCAGAGAGCGGCAAGGGAGCAAACCCAGCGATCACTTGCCGGCTGCGGCCAAAGATCAGGAAGCCAATATCAGAGCTGTTCAGAGCCTAAGGGCATCTCCACCGCACGGTGGTTCGCCGAAAGACCTGATCGACGCAGAGGTCGATCGCGTTGTATGGACTCCAAATGCCGGTTAAAAGATTTATCGAGATTTCCGTAGAGTATAATTCCGGAAAGCAGGTGAACAGGCGGTAACCCGCTGTACACCCATTAGACTGCCCTTTAGGAAGGAAAGACGTCATCCCCACCTTCGTTACGGAAGCAAGCAGAATCGCACATCCGCATTGTGGAGTTCCCCGTATCTGGAGGACGTTGCGCGAGAGTTCACTATGATGTATTGTCAAACGAACTTAATCGGTATGGGGATCAAATGTCAAGCAAGATCGCCACAAAAAGTTTCGTGCTTTTGATCAAGTTAAAAAATCCTATTTAAACCAAGTGATTACAGGATGCTCACAAGCTTCGCCTTCTGGCTGCGATGTCATGACATGATCCCTCGTGCTTTTGCGCTCGTCAGATGATACGGTAAGAACCCCTGGGACGGTTCTTCGTCCGGCCCTAACATCGTAATCAGCTATCGGTCCGCCCGATTTTGTCGGCCGCTGCACCCGGGGTCGGCAGAGATGACCTTCCTGGGGGAGCACGTGACCCTGGAATGCCGGAGTGCAATGCTCCCAACCGAGGCTTAATAACGGGCCAAGTCCCTCCCGCCCGCGAGAGTGTGCATGGAGTTGACATCGAGCAGTTATGCCGTGGTTCCCAGTGCGGTCTTCGAATTTCTCTATCGGACCATGCCCTTCAGTGAACTCGACCGCCCCACCCTCGAAAGCCTGTGCAGAGAGTGCGTCCTACAACATTTCTCCAAGGGGACGCTGATCTTCAAGCAGGACGTCACTGACATCTCTCATGTTCATCTCATTCAGACGGGGGGCGTCAAGGTCAGTATGACTACCGACGAGAAAGTTGTGACGTTGAAAGAATACGGAGGGGAAGGAGCGTCATTTGGCGCCTCCTCAATTGCCGCGCGGAAAAAAGCGGAGTTCGACGTGGAAGCCGTCGAAGACACTTTCTGCGTTTTGATCCCCAGAGACATGTTCCTGTTACTAGTAGATGAGAACCCTCGCTTGGCTGCCTATTACGACGAACACATTTCTGAAGACATGATGGGGACGGTTTATTCCGAGTTAAGGACGGAAAAGGTAAGTCTTCGGACAGAAGGGTCTCTGCACCTGTTCAACACCAGGGTCATGGACATAATCAAGCATCAGCCGGAAGTAGTGGAATCTTCGGCAACGGTTCGGCAGGTCGGCGCGCTGATGGCAAAACAAGGGTCCGGTTCGGTGTTGGTACGAGACTCGTCGGGCAACGTCGTCGGCATGGTGACAAACCTGGATCTCAGGACCAAAGTGGTAGCCCAGGGGCTGGACTATGGGGCTTCCGTAGATCGGATCATGTCATCACCTGTAAAGACTGTCCCGGCCCTGGCCTTTTGCTTTGAAGCGCTCGTCACAATGATTCAGCAACAGGTGGACTATCTTGCAGTAGAGCATCGCAAGGAAATTGTGGGTGTGATAAACGCGCCGGACATGATGGTGTACTTGGGGTCTTCCCCACTCTATCTTTTCCGGGAGATCTCCACGCAGCGCACTGTTCATGGCCTTTACGGCTTATCCCAGAAGGTTCCAACCCTGGTCCGCAGCTTGCTTGAGTCCGGGGCGAGAGCAGCGAGCGTTACCCAGATGCTCACCGTATTCAGTGACAATCTGCTAAACCGTATTCTTACACTTTTGATGGAATACGTTGGCGATCCTCCCTGCTCTTTCTGTTGGTTGGGTTTGGGCAGTGAAGGTCGGAGGGAACAGACGTTCCGGACAGATCAAGATAACGCTCTGGTCTACGAATCCCTGCTTGATCCAAAAAGTCGCGAGAGAGCCCAAGACTATTTCCTGACCTTTGCCACTCATGCAGTGGAGCATCTGGAAAAATCGGGTAATCCTCGATGCAAGAACAACTTCATGTCGTCCAATCCCCGGTGGTGCAAAGACTTAGGATCATGGGTGAAGTGCTTTGACGAGTGGATAGTCACGCCCATGCCCCCGGACATTTTCCTTTCGACAATATTCTTTGATTTTCGTCCGGTGGCAGGCAGCGCTTCTCTCGCGGAGGATCTCCGGACAAATGTCCTCAGGCGAGCTGGGAGGTATCCCCAATTCCTGAAGTACTTTATCAAATACTTCTTGTTGAACGAGCCGCCGGTGACATTTTATGCCGACTCGGTTGTGGAAAAAGACGACGCAAAGATCGAGTTGTTGGATTTAAAGACCAGGACGCTGACCCCTTTTGTGGAATTTGCTCGCATCATGTCTTTACGGCATGGGATCAGCGAAACCAACACGTTGGCGAGACTCCAACTCTTGGCCGATGAAGGGCACGTACCTGTGGATTTGTACGCCGACGCAAGTCAAGCCTACGAGTTCGATGTACATCTCACTCTGGTGCATCAGCTCAGAATGGTTGAGTCCGGTCGAAAGCCGGACAACTTTGCATTGCCGGCAGAACTCTCCGAGCTGGAGCGAAAGACTCTGCAGTTTTCTTTTTCGGTCATAGAGAGGCTGATGGCGCATGTAAGACGTGAGTTTCAACTAACGTCCGTTCAACCGGGCCGGAGACAGTCAGAACGATCAGGTTCATAGGTTTTCAAGGGCTCTTGAGTCCGCGAGATGCGCTCACAGGTTGATGGAATGGCCGCGTTAAATCTTCTTGCGCAGAAGGAGCAGGCGAGACGCGCTCCGAAGTCTAACGAGTTGTTGAGGTAGTCAATGGCGCAACAAAACGAGATGCCGGCTGCAGATTCCGCAACGGTCCTGGAATTCCTTGGGCGGACGCGACCTTTCAAAGACTTGGAACCCACTGTTCTCAAAGAGATCTCGGGAAAATTTACTCAGGATTTTTATCCGAGGGGGACGACTATCCTTGAGCAAGGCGTGAGTGAAGTTACTCAGTTTCATCTCGTAACTAGGGGAGGAGTGAAGGTCCAGCATACGGATCCGGACGGCTCGGTCAGGCTCGTAGATTTCGTCGGCGAGCGAGGCTATTTCGGTGCATTGGGCATCATCAAACAATCCAGGGCTAATCACACGGTTCAAGCCGAAGAGGACACTTTCTGTTATCTCCTGGAAAGAGAAGTATTTCTCAGACTGGTCCAGAGCTATCCCTCTTTCGCGCAATATTATTTGGATAGGTTTTCCGCCGACATAGTTGGAGCGGCATATGCCGAGATGCGAGACCAGAAGAGGATTCAGTCAAATCAGCGTGGGCTGTACCTGTTCACTGCAAGAGTAAAAGATGTCGTTAAGAGGTCGGCAGAAGTGATAAACGGGGATGAGTCCGTTAAGGCAGCAGCGCGCAAGATGACCGACCTGTCGCTAGGCTCTCTGCTGGTCATGGATCAATCCGGAAAAGTTGTCGGAATCGTCACCGACAACGACCTTAGAACTAAGGTCGTGGCGAAGGGTCTGGATTATGGCAGTTCGGTAGCGTCGATAGCGTCCTCTCCGGTCAAGTCCGTGCCCGAGACCGCACCAGCTTTCGACGCGTTGCTGCAGATGATGAATCAACAGGTTCACCATCTTGCAGTGGAACGAGATGGGGATCTAGTCGGCATGATCACCGCCCATGACATAATGATCCAGCAGGGGACCTCGCCTATCTCTCTCTTCAGGGAGATAGTGTCTCAGCGCACAATCGAGGGGCTCTATTCCCTGGGGGAAAAAGTGCCTCTTGTTGTTGCGACTCTCGTCCAGGAAGGGGGAAAAGCCCAAGATATCACAAGAATGGTAGCCGTTCTTAACGACCACATAGTGACCCGGGTCTTGGCGTTGTTGGAAGAAGAGATCGGGCCTGCCCCTTATAGGTGGTGCTGGCTCATGCTCGGCAGTGAAGGCCGTCGGGAACAAACCTTCGCTACCGACCAAGACAACGCCTTGCTATACGAGACCCCGCCGGACGAGTGGGAGCGGATTAAGACAGCTAAACTATACTTCCGCAGATTGGGAAACGAGGCTGTAAAGCATCTCGAAGCGTGCGGGTACGCTCTGTGTAAAGGAAAGATGATGGCCTCGACCCCCAACTGGCGCAAGCCTTCCAAAGTGTGGCAAGGTTATTTTGACCGTTGGATGACCTCTCCCGAACCCCAGGCTGTTCTTCATGCCACCATCTTTTTCGACTTTCGCGCAGGTTACGGCAGTTTTTCTCTCGGAGAGCATCTCAGAGACTATGTGTCCGCGGTGGCTCCGAAAAGGGGTCTTTTCCTGATGCATCTTGCCAAAGATTGCCTTACTGGCAGGGCTCCGCTGACCTTTTTCAGAGAATTCGTCGTGGAGAAGGATGGCCAGCACAAGAATCGCTTGGACCTCAAGACCCGAGGTCTGGTCCCCTTCGTGGATTTCGCACGCGTCATGGCCCTGAAATACGGTATCAAGGAGACCAACACCCTTGCCAGATTGAAAGCCCTGGCTGACAACGAATGGATTCCACGAGGGTTTCACGCGGAGGTGCGTGAAGCGTATGAATTTCAGATGCAGGTCCGTCTCGTTCATCAGTTGAGAAGGCTCCTGGCGGGGCTGAAGCCAGACAACTACATCGATCCAGTGGACTTGACGGACACCGAGAGGCAGACCCTCAAGGAAGCATTCGGCGTTATTAATCGTTTACAGGGCTTCTTAAAGGAAGAGATCAGGATCGTGGAATAGCGCCGGCACTGCGTACGCGTGGAAGCGCTACGCCGTTCGTTTTTTCTCGTTTGGGAAGGCTCCGGTAAGTTTGTGTTGGCGGCTCACCTCGGCTTAATCCACTCTGACCGCGAAGATGCAATCTTCTTGTGGAAAGCGGGGGGCATCAATATTCTTGACGGGTGACGCTTGGCGTGTACACGCTTTGATTCCACCCTGCTTCCGTTCATAAAACGGTCTGATCGCGGCGTAAGGGAGAATTCGCTTGAAGCTCAAGTGGCCATGGTTTCGCAGGGACAAGCATCCCGCAATTATTGCAAACCACAGGCGCTTGGAGCGGTTTGATCAGACCAGGCCAATTGAAACATATCAGTTTGTCTCCCTGGATACCGAACTGACCGGACTCGACCTGAAACGCGATGCAATAGTGTCAATCGGGGCTGTACGCATCGCGGGATTGCAAATAATCACAGGAAACAATTTCTTTTCGTACGTGAGACCTCAGAGGTCCATGCCCAAGGTGAGCACTCTAATCCACCGGATTACCCCGGATCAGATCGAAAGTGCGCCGGAATTGAGAAAGGTAATGCCCGATTTCGTGGATTTCATAGGTAACGCTTTATTGGTGGGACACTTCATCGGGCTCGACATGGCGTTCATAAACAGGGCAGCGCGGAGGCTCATGGGAGGGCGCTTGCGAAACCCCTGCCTGGATACTATGAAGCTGGCTCAAGTCTACGAAGAGCGACAGCGGGGCGGACATTACGACAGAGTTGAAGTGGCGGCGGGGTATAATCTCAAGACGCTTTCGGAAAAATACCATCTGCCCCGATTCGAGCAGCACGACGCCCTTGGAGATGCTTTCCAAGCCGCGTGTCTGTTCGTCTTTGTGGTAAGAAAAATGCAAGGCTTCGGGTGCCGAACGCTCAGAGACCTCCACACGGCTAGTCGGAATACCCCGGGACTTTTTTGAACGCCGCAGCCTCCTCAAGAAGGCTTTTGGTTCCCACCAGGGCCTGTCAACTTCTGAAGTCGCTCCACAGTTTCCTCCAGTTCCCTGTTTCGAGCCTTGAGTGAGTCTTCTGCCTTCTGCTTTTCTTCTTTGAGACGAATCGTCTCGAAAGCCAGGTCCACCAACTCGACTAGCTCCGGCGGGTCAACCGGTTTGCGAAGGTAATAGAATGCCCCTTTCTCAATGGCAAGTACGGCGGAATCTACATCGGCGTATGCCGTCATGAGGATGCAGGTAATTCCTGGAGCCACGCTGTTCAGTTCAGAAAGGAGCGCGGTACCGGACCCGTCAGGAAGCTTAAGGTCCACAATGGCCACGCTGGGCAATGCATTTTGGGCCTGTGCAGTCGCTCCGGCTCTTGTGGAAGCTAGAAGAATCTCATAGCCCTCTCCCTCGAGAATATCTTTGAGACTGTCACTCAAGCTTTCGTCATCATCGACTATGAGAATTCTTCGAGCGTCTTCAGTAGGCGGCCTCTTGTTGGGAAAAATCTTCCTCAAGAAACTTGTCATCGTCATGGTCATTCACCCTCTGTTAGAGTCGCCTGCGATGATGCCGGCGGTTTCTCGAATCGGCAATGCCTCAGGCCGAGATCCTGTAAGCGGACCAAGAAACATTTAATTCCCTTCCGGGATTGAACAAGACTTTGTGAGACAAATCCCGGCAAGTACGTGGTTACTGTCGGTCTCTTGCTACTCGGCCCGGAAGGCGCGTTCCATTGCTTCCAGCAGCGCTCCGGTCTTGAACGGTTTCTTCAGAACCGCAAATGCTCCTTCCTCCTCGGCTCTGTGGATCAGATCCTCCATTAAATGGGCCGTACACATTATAACCCGTATTCCCGGTCTGTACTTTTTCATTTCTATGAAAGTCGCGACGCCGGTCAGCCCTGCCATTTTGATGTCCATAATGACGACCGGAAAGTATTCAGCCCGTACACGGGCCAAGGCTTCCTCGCCACTCTCGGCCGTGATCACAGTGTAGCCTTCACTTTCCAATACGTCGCGGGCGCTGTCAAGGAACAGCTCGTTGTCATCCACGAGAAGGATGCGCCTTTTCACGGTGATCTCCTTCGATCCTGCTCTTCCTCGATATCTGCTCCTAGCCTGGATTAGCGTTCAACCGTCAATGACACGGTTACGGTGGTCCCGTGATTGGGGCGGCTGGAAAGGGACACTTGGCCTCGGTGTTCGTTAACGATCTTCTTAACCACAGCGAGACCTAGTCCTGTGCCGCGTGACCTGGTCGTGAACAGGGGCTCAAAGGCCCTCGCCGCATGTTCGGGCGCCATTCCGATTCCATTATCCTCAAGCTCAATATAAATTGCGCTGTCTCGCATCGAGGTAGAGACCCTAACGAGCGGCCGATAAGACCCGCTTTTCTCCTTGGCGCTTCGTGCCTGCACCGCTTGAAAGGCATTTTCGACGAGGTTGATTATCACGCGACGGAGCTTTTCGCCGTCGAACTTAATCGGAGGCAATCCCGCAGCCAGCTTGCGCTTCACTGTTATTCCCTGGGGTGTAGTAATCTGGTCCAGAACCGTCGCCAACCACGGGTTGATCTCGCCTCTTATGAGCGAGGATTGAGTTCCTCGCGTGTAGTCCAAGAGTTCATCAATAATCAGGTCGCAATGCCCCACTTGTTCTCCGATCCGATTGAGGTGCTTCTTGACTTTCTCATCTTGCTCTTTAACATTCCGAGTTAGGTAATAGGCCGAAAAACCGATGACGCCAAGTGGATTTCGGAGTTCATGGCTCACGACCGCGGTAAGCTGACCGAGCACCGAGAGCCGCTCCCTTTTTATCAACTCTTCCTGGGCAGCCTCCAGGTCTTGAGTTCGCTCTCGAACTTTCACTTCAAGTTCCGAGGCATGTTGGGCAAGTAGGGCTTCACGTTCCTGATGATAGTCAATGCGGCGCTTTAGGTCATCCGGCGTGACTTTCAGACCGGCCAGTATCTCCGCGTACACCTCTGAAAGGTCTCTAGCTTCCCGCTCGGTGAACAGATCGGATTGCGCGAGTATGCGGTGGGCGGTTGCCGCTCCCACAGACCCGGCGAGCAGCCTTTCCACTTCGCTGTGCAGTTGCGCCAACTCCACTATCGAAATTCTGTCCTTAGCTTCGAGGCCGGCCTCGCGAAGGCACTTGTGAGTCATGGAGCCAGCTTCTTCCTCCGAAAAGAATTGGCCGAAAAGCTCAAGTATTATCTTAGCCTTCACAGCCAGGTCTATATAAGATTCCCGGTGTAACGATCTGCTCAACGCGGGGCCTGTCGTCAAGGCCCCGACAAAACCTTCCGCGAGACTCTCTTCCGAGGCGCTTTGCTTAAATAGAAGAGATCCCAGAACATAGAGCCCCGTGTTGAATATGAGCGACCAAAAGACAGTCTGCGACAGCGAGCCTATGGCCAAAACGCCGAAGAGCTGTTCGGGCCGGAGGAAGTGGATGCCCCACAGCCCCTCGTCCAGAAAGTTGTAAGCTATCCATCCGCTCCGAACAAACGCGGGCAACAGCGACGTGTAGAACCAGATTGCGAACCCGGCGCTCAATCCCATGAGGGCCCCTGCTTTGTTGCCTCGCCGCCAAAAAATTCCGCCAAGTATCGCCGGCGCGAACTGGAAGGCCGCAGCAAACGATATCATTCCGATGTTCACCAGCATATACGATTCGCCCACCTCCCGCTCGAACCAATAGCCTATGAGAATTACAAGGGCCACGGCGGCCCATCGGCAGTGGAGGAGTCGTCTTCGAAGAAACGCGAGCCCGGGTATCCAGCCCATCAGGGGCAAAAGGAAGTGGTTGGTAATCATGGTGGATACGGTGATGGAACTTATCATTATCATACCCGTGGCAGCAGAAGCCCCTCCGATGAAAACCAGCAAAGACAGCCACTGGTGACCGGCGTGAAGCGGCAATCCGAGCACAAACGTATCGGCTTCCAACGGGCTATAGCCCTTCAGTATCCCGCCCATAGCGATGGGAAAGACAAATATATTGATGAGGAGCATATAAGCGGGAAACAGCCAAAGTGCGGTAGGTATGTGTTTCTCATCGAAATTTTCCACCACAGCTACATGGAACTGTCGCGGCAAGAACATTATCGCGGACATGGATAGAATGAGATAAGTCATCCATGTGACTGACCAGACCTGATCATCCTTCCACATGGCAACGACTTGGGCAGGGAGGTTGGTTGAAACCTGATTCAATATGTCAGCGAATCCGTCAAACAAAAAGTAAGTGACAAAAATTCCCGCGGCCAGGAAAGCCACAAGCTTAACAAGACATTCCACCGCCACTGCCATTATCAGTCCAGGATGTCGCTCTGTAGGGTCGAGGCGTCTTACACCCAGTACTAGCGTGAAGACCACCATTAAGCCGACGACCACCGGCCCCAGATGAAGGGAGATCCAAGAGGGAGGGGCCCCCTTCTCCGAGGTGATTATTGCAAAGGTAGTTAGGATCGCTTTAAACTGCAGGGCGATGTAAGGCATAGTCCCGATCAGAGCGATCAGTGTGGCAAGCGCGCCGACTGCAAGGGACTTGTCGTACCTGGCTGAAATGAAATCCGCGATGCTTGTGATGTGGTGGATCGTTTTGATCCTGACCAACTTCCTAAGAACAATCCACCAAAGAGTTATGGCTATAGTGGGGCCGAGGTATATAGGGAGAAAGAGAAGTCCGGAGGTGGCCGCTTTTCCTACGCTGCCGTAATACGTCCAGGCGGTGCAATAGACCGCAAGGGAAAGTGAATAGACCAGGGAATTGTCGACAGGGCTTTTGGCTTCCGCAGATCTCTGCTCCACCCATAGGGCGGTGAGAAAGAGAATCCCCATGTAGAGGCAGAAAACAATCAAAACTGAGAAGGCGTCGAGCACGGGGAACCTCGGTTACTCGCTTTCATCAGTCGGCTGAGAAGAAGAATGGGGAGTCAGAACCCTGCTTATGAGGAATTGAAGAAAAACGACTACGGTCCAGCAGACAAAGAGATAGACAAACATCGCGTTTATGCGATCAAAATCCGAAGGGGAAACCAGCGGCCAACTGAACAGAACCAGGCTCACGCAAAAGACCAGTATGTGAAACTCATGCCTACTGAATAGAACTCTGATCCTTTTCATGTGGGCACCTCACTGTCGAGAGGAGCGTTATTTCAACAGGAAGCTTTGCACAGAAGCACATTGAAATCGACACCATGTCCGTCGGCTGGTTGCCACGGTAGGGGCATCCCGCGAGACGCGGGCCTGTGCCCCTACGCGATCCGTTACTCCATTCGAGGACCATTTTCACAGCGTTTACTTATTCAAACCTTTCTGTGACATCATTTCTTGCCGTAACCAATCGCTTTCACGGCAGATCCGATTTCGTCGAGGACTGCGGGGTCATCGATGGTCGAAGGAACGGCATATGATTCGCCATCGGCTATTTTTCGCATAGTTGACCTCAGCACCTTGCCTGACCGTGTCTTGGGGAGTCGGTTTACCACCACGGCCTTTTTGAAAGAGGCAACCGCGCCGATGTCGCTGCGAACCATCTGAACGACGTCAGAGATTATCTCTTCCTTCGAGCGTTTGACCCCAGCCTTGAGCACCACGAAGCCCAAGGGCACCTGGCCTTTAAGATCATCAGCCGCCCCTACCACTGCGCACTCGGCCACATCCGGATGTTTAGCCAGCACCTCCTCCATTCCGCCCGTGGACAACCGATGGCCCGCCACGTTTATCACGTCATCGACACGGCCCATTACGAAAACGTATCCCTCCTCGTCAATGTAACCGCCGTCCCCGGTCAGATAGTACCCCGGGAAAGGATTCATGTAAGACTCGATGAAGCGCTGGTCGTCGTTCCAGAGTGTGGGCAGGTTCCCGGGCGGTAGGGGCAACTTAATCGCGATCACGCCGTTTTGATTGGGGCCCAGTTCCTCTGCACTTCCCGAATCCAGGACCTTGACATCGTAGCCCGGCATCGGCTTCGTAGCGGAACCAGGCTTTGTGGGAAATTCCTCAAGGCCCTTAAAGTTCCCGCAAATGGCCCAACCGGTTTCAGTCTGCCACCAGTGATCGATCACCGGCTTCCCTAGTAGCTTGGTAGCCCAATAATACGTGTCGGGATCGAGCCTTTCACCGGCTAGGAAGAGGGTCTCAAATTTTGATATGTCGTATTTCTTAAGGTATTCGCCTGCAGGATCTTCTCTTTTGATGGCCCGTATTGCGGTGGGCGCCGTAAAAAGCGCCTTGACGCCGTGTTGAGATATGACTCGCCAAAAAGCTCCCGGATCAGGCGTACCCACAGGCTTACCCTCGTAAATTATCGTGGTCGCCCCAACGAACAGAGGAGCATACACTATGTATGAGTGCCCCACTACCCAGCCGACATCCGATGCAGCCCAGTACACTTCCCCGGGACCGATGTTGTAGATGTGCTTCATACTCCATTTGAGCGCCACGGCATGTCCCCCGTTATCTCTCACTACTCCTTTCGGCTTACCAGTGGTCCCGGAAGTATATAAAATGTATAGCGGATCTGTAGCCTCCACGGAAACACAGTCTACCGGCTCGGCTTTGGATTCCAAGGCAAGCCAATCGAAGTCTCGGCCAGGTTTCAGCTCGGCTGTCGCTTGAGGGCGTTGGAACATAACGCACTTCTCCGGCTTGTGCGCGGCAATTTCGGTAGCCTCGTCAACCAGTGGCTTATACGGGATCACGCGTTGGGCCTCTATGCCGCAGGACGCAGAGAGGATAACGTTGGGTTTCGCGTCGTCGATCCGAATGGCCAACTCACGAGGAGCAAAACCACCGAAAACAACCGAATGGATCGCGCCGATACGTGCACAGGCAAGCATGGACATAAGGGCTTCAGGGATCATGGGCATGTAGACCAGAACCGTGTCCCCTTTTCCAACACCCAGCTCTCTCAAGAACCCAGCGATTTTGGATACCCTTTCCTTGAGTTCCGAGTAGGTGATTTTCTTAACAGTGTTGGTTACAGGGCTGTCGTAGATAACAGCGGTCTGATCACCCCTACCTTGTTGGACGTGGTAATCGACGGCATTGAAGCAGGAGTTCAGCATGCCGCTACGAAACCATCGGTAGAAGGGGCGGGTGGATCGGTCCAGGACCTGATCCCAGCGCCTATCCCAAGCGATTTCTTCGGCCGCCCGACCCCAAAAGGTTTCCGGGCTCACCAAAGATTCCCTATAAGCTTCCTCATACTTCATCTTGACCTCCATAAGTAGCATTTGTGACACAAACGGCGTCTAGCCCAAGAGCCAAGCTTGACCCTCCCGCGTGGCAGAGACCCAAGGGGCTAGCTACCCCTGACCGGCTCGAGTCTTTGCTGCCGGCCGAATGACAACAGACCGGTGGAGACGCTCACATTTCAGCTCCCCACAAAGCTCGGCTGTCAGCCCTTGGAGCTCAAGGACGTAATTTCCCCTGGGTACACCAGGCTAGTGCTCTCATTTGACTATCTTGTGTCCATTGACGATAGTCTCCGAGGGTACTGCCCAACAGTTACTCTATACGGGTCCCTTTCGGTCCCCTAAGGGTTTGTGCGTTCAGCTTCCTAAAGGTTGGAGCGACCCTGTACAAGGGAAAACGCTCCATGGGTTGATTTGGGAAAGCTCACTGTCTGCTTGAGAATATGGTTGACATCATAGTGACCTTGTCGAGGTGAGGAAAGATCATGACACTTTTCGCCCATGATCGCAAGTCTTGTTTACCTGTGTGGCCAACAGCAGCTCGTGGGGAGTAGGGAGCTTTGGCACAATGGGTTTTGTCAATCACTACATGAACGTTTGTCCCCAGGGGGATTGCACGAGTAAAAGATAAAGTTCATTATGCTGAATTAAGTCACCATACCTGAAGAGTGAAATTCTCACAAATGCCGCTTCAATTCTAGATGAGTAGTCAGCATCTCCGGAATATGGGTTCAGTACAGACTTCTCGGCAGCCGCGACAAATGTAAACCAGAAAAAAAGGGGTTGACACGGCCCCCGCGATGACCTTAATCTAGTAAGTCGTTAGATGTATCATCGAATCACCACTTGGCACGGATTAGATTTCAGCAATTTCAAGGAGTTTGCGACGGGGCAAGAAAAGCGGGTTTGTGCCTGGAACTTTGCCCCATCAAATATGTACGGAATTTCAATCTGAGACTTCACCGACAACTGCACTGAAAGCCTAAACAAAGGGCTGCGGCAACAGGGAAACACCGAGTGTCTCGGAAATCACCGAAAAACTCCTGTCGATGGCTCATTCGGGTGTGCCGAAAACGGACCCGCAAAAGATCCTCGGGTGGGCCTGGCCGGGCCGGGCCGGCGTTAACCGGCTTCTTCGTGGAGCCCTTTCCTCTAGACTTCTGGAAACTCGAAAAATCTTTCACTAAATCTCCCACGACTCCTCTTTTGGTTTATCCGAGTTGCGTAAAAAGCTTTGTCAAGAATATTAGGAATCTGAATCCTCGAACACTCTCACCAAGATATCGGCAGACTTACCTCACGTTCATAGCTCTTCTCATAGTTCCCTTCCCAACCCTGTCAGATTCCATAGCTGACGATGTAAAACGCTGCTCTTCAGCTCGACGTGTTGGCGCCATGAATGGCGGCTTCGTTATTGTTGCCTTGGTTCAGAGGGCCAGGCGTCGGCATTCCAAATCCGAGTCACCTGAAATCCTTGGACGAATCATCTTCTTCATTGTTGCCGTGGGTCGTTCACCCCCTAACTTTGCCACTGCGGTAAGGGGCGGCCTTTGCTGAGGCCATCCACGGCAACAAAGTTACCCGAGAAAAACTCCATTTTTCCAATAAAAACAAGTGCCTGATGCCCGCGGTCTTCCGCCATGGGGAGTTGTGTGCCTGCTCGGACCAAACGGCTTGGTTGCAGTCTGAGCGCAATCGAATTCCCGGAAGCCGAGTAAATGACCGCGGGTGGCACAAATAGGAAGGAGTAAGAGCAGTGGCGGAAAAAAAGGAAGATTGGGCTGCAATAGCCAGAAACCCCAAATTTGTGGAACTCCACAAGAGAAAAGCCTATTTTCTCTTCGGTTGGTGGATATTCTCAAGTGTCTACTATTTCCTCCTCCCAATTGGCGCGGGGGCCGCTCCAGGCTTTTTCAGCGTCAAGGTGATAGGGGCCATTAATATCGGGTACTTGTTCGCGCTCTCACAGTTCTTTGTGTCGTGGGCCATAGCCCTCTATTACGCGAGCTGGGCGAACCACGTTTCCGATAGGCTCACCCGAGAGCTGATTGACGAACTGAAACTTCAGTGAGGAGGATTGAACGAATGAAAAGAGTGTTTATAGCGCTGGCCCTGGCGTTGACGCTGGGATTAGTCGTAGCTCATCTGGCAGCTCCCGGGCTCGCGTTTGCAGGCCCTGATAGTGTGGTTTCAGCAGCAATAGTCGGTCAGGCCGCACCCGCAAAGGCCGCGGCCCCGACGAAGGTTGAAGCGCACAAAGGCATCACAATCACGATGTTCATCATTATCGTCTTGATAACCATGTACATCGTGTACTGGGCTGCCAAACGAACCAAAACCACGGCCGACTTCTACGCGGCCCGCGGGGCCATCACCGGATGGCAAAATGGATGGGCCATCGCGGGGGATTACATGTCCGCTGCCTCGTTCCTGGGGATCGCGGGGCTGATTTGCCTCTACGGATACGACGGATTCATGTATTCGGTGGGGTGGCTGGTCGCCTATGTGACGGTCCTCCTGATCGTTGCCGAGCCCTGCCGAAACGCAGGCAAGTATACCATGGGCGACATCCTCGCTTTTCGATCTTCCCCCAAGCCTGTTCGCGCGGCTGCCGCCTTCTCCACCGTGCTTGTCTCAATCTTTTACCTGACCGCTCAGATGGTTGGCGCAGGCATGCTCATGAAGCTTTTGCTGGGTATCCCGTTCAAGTTCGCCCTCATAGGCGTCGGCGGTCTAATGATCGTGTACGTGACCTTGGGAGGAATGATAGCCACCACTTGGGTACAGATAATCAAAGCCGGCCTGCTGATGTTCGGAGCGATAGCATTGTCCTTACTGGTAGCGGCAAAAGCGGGTTTCAATCCGGTTCGATTCTTCAACGAAGTGGCCACCAATCCGCAGATTGCGGACTGGACCAGAGTGCACCTTCTCAAAGAAGCTGTGGCTCAACCAGGCTTTGACTATGGACAGCGATTCCTCGAACCGGGTTTGTTGCTGAAAGACGTGTGGGACCAGATCTCTCTGGGGATGGCCCTTGTGCTTGGAACCGCTGGTATGCCTCACATACTCATGCGCTTCTTCACTGTGCCCACCGCGCAGGCTGCACGTAAGTCGGTTATTGTCGCCATGTTTCTGATCGGCACTTTCTACATCCTCACGACCCTCCTGGGCTTCGGCTCGGCCATCCATGTCACACCCCAGGTCTCGTTTGGTGTGGACAAGGGCGGCAACATGTCCAACCTGCTTCTGGCCCAAATGATGGGCAACAACATTTTTCCTCTTCTTGGTGACATATTCCTGGCGTTTCTTTGCGCTGTGGCCTTTGCAACCATTCTCGCAGTTGTCTCTGGCCTGGTGCTAGCGTCTGCCGCTGCCATTTCCCACGACATTTACGTGAGCGTTATCAAAGCGGGCAAGGCTGACCAGCATGAGCAGATTGTGGCCGCCAGGGTCGCCTCCATCAGCGTTGGCGCATGCGCGGTTATTATCGCGATCTTGGCTGAAGGGCAAAACGTCGCCCACCTCGTGGCACTGGCGTTTGCCGTGGCATCCGCGGGTAACCTGCCTACGGTGGTATTATCCCTGTTCTGGAGGAAGATGAACACCGCGGGAATCGTCGCAGGTTTGATGGTAGGTACGGTGTTGTCAATATTTTTGGTCATGGTCTCTCCCAACATGATGTATCCTAAAATGATCGCCGCGGGGGATCAGAAGATATACACCGGGCTGGAAAAGAAGCAGGCCGGCGGTGCGACTCTTACTGACCCGGAAAAGGCGGAGATGGCCAGGGCCAAGGCCTCGTATGAGAAAAACAAGGACGGAACATCGTTCATTTTCGGTCTGGATAAGCCTCTTTTCGGTCTGAAGAACCCTGGAATCGTGTCCATTCCGGCAGGATTCCTGGCCGCGGTTGTATTTGCCTTGCTGTTCCGAAGGAAGGAAGAAGAAGACGCGTTTGACGAACTTTATGTTCGCCAGAACACCGGCATCGGCATTGCAAAAGCCATGGAGCATTAAGCTCGAGGCGTACTTCTAACCCCTGGGGGAAGGCAAGGGCCTTCCCCTTTTTTTTGGGCTGCGCCCACTATGCCGTACTTTGAATCCGTCCTGACACCGTCTGCCAGGTGCAACTTATTGGATTCAAGAGCCTCCAGGAATTCCTGTGCGTAGAAGCGGTCCTCTGTGGGATGGCGAAGCATACGCTTGAGGAGAAAATTAGCGTAAAGAGGGGGATAGATCTCTTCAAAATAGAAAAACCCTCCGGGTTTGGTTACCCTACCGATCTCTCGAATGCAGCGGCGCCAGTCAAGCACGTGATGGATGATGCCGAAATTTACTACTGCATCAAAGCTCGAATCCTCAAATGGGAGATCTTCAGCATTGCCTACATGATAGGCAATCTTTTCCGCAAGGCCAGACGGTAGGGCACTCGCTGCCCGCCGAACCAGGCTTTGTTCCAGATCAAAAGCAACAACCCTCTTGAACTCCATTTTCTCCACGAGAAGCCGCGCTCCTTTTCCCAGCCCACAGCCAATCTCAAGGGCACTTTCAACCTGTTGACGGCCAACCAGACGGAGCCACTCGGAAATCTCGCGTTTCTGAAAGAAGACCCGCACCGGACTGTATATCCAGACCCGTTCTGGCCAGTTCATCAACATCTCTTCTTTTCTGGATGTATTAATGGTGAGCACCTCTCCTTATCCCCCGATTGATCCCGACTCCCATGACGGGCAAACACAACGGCGCATCTCAATCCAAAAGTAGGTCGGGCCACGCCCGACGCAATATGGCGGCCACAGGCCGCCCTACAAGCTGGCTATGTTGAGAGTCAGTTCCGCTTGCCGTCCCGGAATTGCGTCGGTATCAGACACGTTGGTCAGCCCTTGATTCCTGGTCATTGCCGGAAATAAATGGAAATCACGACCAGTATAAGGAAGCCCAGGGGCATGTAGCTCGCCTTGTCGAATAGTGACGCGGCAGCCGCGGGACCCGGATGGTAATAGACTCGGCGGGCTGGTTCCAGGAGAAGCTTCCAGGCAAGCAACGCGGCGCCAATCGGGTACAGCCATCCCACGCCGTTGCCGGCCATCCAATACAACGCGATGCCCGCGCTCGCAGCCATGGAAATCGCGGCAAGCATAACGAAAACAGATTCCGGCATCCCCTTGACAGTGAGAGTGGTCCTGGCCGACACGCGTGTGTCGTCCTCCATATCAACTATGTCATTGGCTATGTTTTGGGCCCCCACTTCCCAGGCCGCGAGCCACAAACACAGAACAGCCACAAAACCAAGAGAAGGGCTAGGGTCTACGGCGTAGACGCCTGCAAGGCCGCCGCTTGCCTTCACGAGAGCCGACGGGATTATCTTCAGGTGGGTGATCCTAAGTAGCTTGCAATATATGCCTTCCAGCGAAGCAGATACCGCAAAGAGGCCCGCGCAGAACGGATTGAGCCACCATGCCCCCGCAATAGCAGCTATGGCCCAAAACGCAAACCACCGGAACCCACTCTCGAACGAGAGCATTCCCTGAGCAACAGGGTGCCGAACCATGATTTCATCAACCGTGGGCATATCTGTTGAACGGTCTCTGAAAGACATCCTCTCTTTGTCAACGCGATAGTCGATCAGATCATTGAGGGCATACACGGCTGTATAGCCGGCAAATGCAGTAATCAGCCCTACAATGACCACAAGGAGCGGTGGAAAATGGCCCAGCCAGAGTAGCGCGGCCATGGGAGACGTGGCCATATCCAGAATGCCGTGAGGAGTGCGAGACAGCCCAAGAAACAATTTCCAGTTGATGGCCGCATTAATGCCGGGCATCCCCGCATAACGGCTGTTTGTGTGATTCATGCTGAAGCACCTTTAAGATTGCATCACCTTTTATTTGCTTCGTAGGGAAACGTCAATTTGCCGCCCAGAAAACCGATACAAGAAACGATAACCGTTAGTGTCACTAGATTGAGAACATAGACGGTAACATAAATGTTCCGTGTCTCAAGGGGGTCCATAAGCACAAACAACCTCAACGCTATGGCCAAAGCCTCCAAAGCGACGGCAACCCAGGCGAGGCGACGTTTCATAAGAATGATTCGTGAGTCCGAAGCATCATAATTAATCCACCATGTGAAATAGCCGGTCATCATGGCTGCTGGGATTGAAATGAAACCTACAATTAAACAGCAGAACGCTGCCCACTCTGTGCAAGCAGAATTTGTCGCCAGGCCCCCCAACTCGAAGAGCGGCACAACCGTCATAAGCCCCACGGGAATGTGAACCACGGCCGGATGGGGATGCCTCCTGAAGAATGGGTGGCTGTCGAGCCAGAATTCAATTCTCCTCCTCAAACCCTCTGCGGGTTCTTCGCGCGCTTCCTCATAAATCCCTACCGATTCAAACCGTTCAAGAACTTCTAAGCCATGAGGCGCGGCTTTGATGTCATTGGTCAGGTCATTTCCTGCCCGATGCCGCTTCATGTGCATTCCTCGGGCCCATCTTTTGCTGGCGGAAATGTCGTAAACTTTCCCTTCCACCGCGACGAGAGAACTCTTTCCATCTTCGCCGTTTGCCTGCGCAAGCTCTTCAGCGGTGTAAGACTTCACCCTCAACCCCTATCTAACAATCACATGGATTCGACCGCATGAGCCAGGAGATTATCAAGAGATCGTGCAGTTGGGCAATGTTTTTTGTCTGAGCAGTAGTGTTTGTCGGCCCTGGGAGGGACCAAGGGCGTTCCCGCATGGGAATTCGTTAATGGTCACAGACAACCACAATGAGAACGCACGCTCTGGAATTAATTTGAGCCGCGTCCTCTGTGTGCTCCCCTTATTTCGGCCCTCAAATCAGGGCCTGCAATTTCCAGCAACTCTCGCCCACAGGTTGAGACACGTCAATAGCATTGCCCAAGGAATGTTTCTTCTGCAAGTCTTTTAGGATCTGTAGTGGATTCAGAGTAAAACAATCGCACTTGTCGTCACAATCATCCGCGAGGACCGTCACAATCATCTGCACTTCCGGGTCCGTGTATATCGCCTGTTTGCCCACAAATACGAGCGGGTAGCGCGGATTATCTGACCGCCGCACCTTTTCCAATTTTTCGGCCTTCTTGGTGGGATTGAAATTCGGTTCCGTGGAACAACCCGAGCAACTACTGCATCCGCCCATTGCAATCTCCTGATGGCTAATTCTCGTAAAATTCAAGTTAAGGATTTGTGAGCGGTCTGTCAAGTCAGGAACTGCACACAAGCCTATCCGAATCGTTCTGTGAGTCCAGGCCGTCCTTTTGTGTGCTCATGGCTTTGACAGGATCTTGACCTCCACTATGGAACTATCTTCGAACTCTCCCAGCACCGCCTTGGTGATCGGGTTCTCTATCGCTTCGTTCTTCAGCGACCTGTCCAGATCTGTTTGCCCGTCAGCAGAAGCGGAGTACGGACTCTTAGTATCAAGTGAGGTTTCACGCGAAAGGGTCAAGATCTTCAGTCTCGCTCCTCCGAAGAATTCCTCGAAAATGGCCCTAACGCCGATTTTACTCGCCAGTCGGCTTTCGAACTGCTCTCTGTATACCTCTTTGTGGAAGCCGACCTCCACTTCAGTAGGTCCGTGAGAAATGAGCCTCCCGTGATCCATAAGGGATGGTACCACCGGATCTTGGCCGGACCGGCTGATGCGCTCCTTGAGGTTCGACCAGATCTCATCCGGCGTCCCCGTAGGCACAGGTATGACCTGCGTGATTGTGAACCGCTCCGATGGGACATCTTGTGGCTGGTCGGCCGGGCTATCCTGCGGTTCGCTTTTCTCTGTGAGAGCGGAATGATTCGCCTTTGTGACGGGCTTTCCCGATTTGGCCGCAACTGGGGGTATGGTTTGGCCGCGTTTGTCGTCGACTGCCTTGGGTTGAGAATGCGCCAATCCGGTATCCATCCGGCGAAGCATTTCCGCCAGGTCCGTGATATCAGGCGCATAGGCCATCTTGAGTACTGTCATCTCGAGCGTGACCCACGGATTAGCGGATCGCTTTATCTCTCCCTCGCTGCGCATCAGTATACTGAAGAAGTTTTGAAGTTCCTGGGCCGTTGCCCCCCCCATTAAGGCTTCCATCTCCTCTAGCTCCGAAGCGGGGGCGTCAATCATGCCTTCGACGCGAGAGCCGGCTGGCACGGTTTTGACAACGATCAAGTTGCGGACATATTGGATTAAGTCCATTACGAGTTGCTCAGGATCGTATCCATGCTGAAAGACTTCATGTAGTACCGTCAGAGCCGCAGCAGCATCCCGCTGAAGGATCGCCCGCACCAGGCGGCCGAAAGAGTCTCGCCCTGCCACTCCCAAGATCCCGATCACGTCCTCTGTGGCAATCTGTTTGGACCCGAACGCAATCACCTGATCCAGCAAGCTCAGAGCGTCCCTGAAGGAACCTTGCGCCTCTCTGGCCACCAGGGCAAGCGCCTCTTCCTCCGCTGCAATGCCTTCCTGTTTGAGGATGGCGTCCATGCCCTTGACAATTTCCTGTGCTGAGATGGTTCTGAAATTAAACCTTTGACACCGCGAATTGATGGTGGCTGGTACTTTATGAGACTCGGTGGTGGCGAAAATGAATTTGGCATGGGGGGGAGGTTCTTCCAGGGTCTTCAGCAGCGCATTGAACGCGTTGATGGAGATCATGTGAACTTCGTCTATGATTATGATCTTGTAGGGCGAGCTTACCGGGGGATACTTGATGTTTTCATTGATTTCCCGAATGTTATCTACCGAAGTATTGGAGGCTCCGTCGATTTCCTGCACATCCACACTGATGCCGTTGCCGATCTCCCTGCAGGATGAGCAGACATTGCAAGGATTTGCCTCTCCTTCCGGTCGGCCCGAGCAATTAAGGGCCTTGGCCAGAATCCGTGCCACGGTCGTCTTACCCACGCCCCGCACCCCGCAAAAGAGAAAAGCGTGAGCCACTCGTCCCGAAAGAATGGAATTCGAGAGCGTCTGGATCACGTGGTCCTGACCGACCACCTCATTGAAAGTCGTGGGTCTATATTTTCGTGCGAGGACTAGATAAGACGGCATGCCTTTGAGATATCCGATGAAGAGGGAAACGGGCGTGACCGGTGATCGGGTCTAAGGGCCGACTCCCGAGATTACTTCCGCTGCTTCCTCCCGGACCTGACGGGGTAAGTAACTCCAAGTCGCCCTCTCCCGGTCACCGGCGACGACCGCTTCCGCGGAGACACCGGGGACGTTAAATGTCACTGTGAATGAATATCAAATTACTTCTGATTACGTCAAGGCACTGATGGCTGATTTCGCGGGACCGGCTGGCTTGCTACGTCAATCCGCTGACTCGTCCCGGGCCTTTAGGCCCAGTAGCCGCAAGAGATTCCCCGAAAGTATCCCGCGTAGGTCGTCGCCCGAAAAGCTACGCAAGAGCTTCCGCTTTTCACTGGCGGGAACTCCAAACGGATAATCTGAGCCGAAGATGATCCGTTCCGTTCCATAAGTGTCCGCAAAGTCGCGGATTTCGTGGACACCGGCCAACGCTGTGTCCACCCAAACGCTCTCGTTGTCGAAGACTTTCGCCCTCTTCAGTTGAGAATACCCCCCGTTCAGAGCTCCCATGTGAGGGATGATTACTACTGTTCGTTCGGCAATGTCTTTGATGAATCGCAATGTGTTATGGAACTCTTCCTCTAACACTACAGGGAGGCCTCTTTGACAAATGTCATCAATTATTTTGAGACACGGAGCAGTGCCGTACGAATAGACCGGCTCACCTGAGTGACGATGCCACTTTATTCCAACAAACTTATCCGGAATGGGCGAGAAATCGTTCCACACAAAGAAGTACGGGAAAATGTTTTCCCGCGTTGCGATTTCCATAAGGTAATTGTGGACTCGGGATCGGCTGTGCCGATACCCCTGTGAATCCGTGAACGCAGGGTCGTAACGATCGTAAATCTCTTCGACCGGCGAGAAGATCACGCCACCATTGATGCCCCCCGTTTGCCACTCGTAGGCAATTTCCTCGAACGGCACAGTCACACCGCAATGGGCATGCCCATCAATTACCAAATCATTCACTGGAAACTCCCGTACGTGCCGACGCCCAAAGAGGGGCTGTCCAGCGACCACTCCCGTCGGTGCCCTGCTTGCGGGCCGGCTGTCGACCGCCATCACCTCTCATTGACAAACTTTGGGGGCAGAAGCTCGTCATGGACAAAGGGAAAATCAGCTAAGACTATAAGAGTAGAGGTTCCGTGAGCCAGTCTTCTGCCATCCTGGTCGGTGACCTCAGCCTCGCCTAACCCCAGGGTCTTGCCTAATTTGATCCGCCGCCCGCGGGCAATCAACTTACCTCCCGTCGCCGGCGCCAAATAATTAACTTTCAGATCCACCGAAGTCATACCCGCGGTCTCGTCTACTTCGGGATACACGGCCCAAAACGCAGCAGCGTCTATGATGGAAGAGAATACCCCACCGTGAACGAATCCAAATGGCTGAAGGTGCTTCCCGTCCAGTGCGATCTCCAAAAGAGACCGGCCTATGTCGAAATCTTTGAGTTTCATGGAAAGCAGGGTGAAATAGGGTGATCGGCTTGCAGCAGCGCTGACGATTTCCACGTACTCCGGGTTAATGCGAAGCATCCTGTCTCCTTCCGTTCTCAAAATAACTTGAGCCTGAAAGCGGCCCGTTCGTCAAGCCTCGTGATTCCTGCTTCTCCGGCGGTCTCGATGGCCTGAGCGTATTCCTGGCGAGTCACGGAGCGGTTGATATCAGACTGTTCAAACGCCCTTCCGCACGGCCTGTATTGATTCATGATATTAACATATGTGTCGGTGGAGATTTCTTCCGCGAGAAACTCCATCACCTCACGGGTCCCGGCCAGATCATCCGGCATGACAAGGTGGCGAACGAGAAGCCCCCTTGTTGCTATTCCATGGTCATTGACTTGCAGATCCCCGACCTGTCTGTGCATCTCTTTGACGGCCGTTCGCACTACATCAGGATAGTCGGGCGCGTCCGCCAGGCGCCTGCTGACGTCGGGATCCATGAATTTGATGTCGGGCATATAGATATCAACCACGCCATCCAACAACCGAAGGGTCTCTACGGCATCGTACCCGCCTGTGTTGTAAACCAGCGGCACGCGCAAACCGTTTTGAGCGGCAGTGTGAACCGCGTCCAAGATTTGAGGAACCTGATGGGAAGGTGTAACAAAGTTTATGTTGTGACACCCTGAATGCTGCAATCCTAGCATCATGGCGGCCAGGGTCGGGCTGTCCATCTCCTGACCCTCCATCAGGTTGCTGATCTCGTAATTCTGACAGAATACGCACTTTAGATTACATGACGTAAGAAAAATCGTACCCGATCCACCCGATCCAACGAGCGGCGCTTCTTCACCGAAATGAGGGTTGGCAGACGACACCATCGCGAGGGCTCCCACGCTGCAGAAGCCCAGCTCACCTTCCAGCCTGTTGACTTTGCAGTTTCGCGGGCAGACACAGCAGTCACGCAACATCTCTCGCGCCTGATGGATCTTTTCCGTGAAAATACCTTCTTTCAGAGTTCGAAGGTATACAGGTTCCGACATCTATACTTCTCCTTGTGAAGCCACCGATGCGCGAAGGTTTTCAATTTTCGGGAAAAAACCAACGAAAAGCTAGGGCCAGTGCCGCCAATTCATACGGATCCGCAAGAAGTCTTAGCGTCGCAAGCATAACCGTCATAGTTCACCGATTGCAGGTATAGGCCGTGGGGAGGAGCGGCAGGACCCGAGCGGGAGCGGTCGCAAGACCGCAGAATGGCTGCGAATTCGGATGTACTGACCTTTCCGCTGCCGACCCGCACGAGCGTGCCCACAATCGAACGGACCATGTACCTGAGAAACCCTGTCCCGCAAATGTTGAAGCATAGCAAGCCTAGGGTTTCTTCTCTCCGCCATCCTACCCCCAGTACGCGGCGAACCGTCGAAAGCGTGCCGTCTGTGGGGGACCCGAAGGCTGCAAAATCGTGAGTCCCTACCAGGTATTCCGCGGCCCGATCCATCGACTGAAGGTCCAGCTTCCGCTGAACATGCCAGGAATAGAGCCTGTTCAATGAGGAACGAAGGGGCAGGTTCAGTATTTTATACACATATGTTTTGGAATGAGCCGAATGTCTCGCGTGAAAGTCTTCGGGTGCCGGTTCCAGCTTCCGAATTGTGATATCCGGCGGCAACAGGGCGTTGCAACCTCTTTTCAGCTCTTCGACTGACCGCGACCAGTTTGACACAAAATGAGCCACCTGCCCCTCTGCATGCACACCCGCGTCGGTACGGCCCGAGCCGTGCACACGCGTGGGTGTCCCCAGGATCCTCTCTAATGCGTCTTCGATACGGCCCTGAATCGTGGGCAGGGCCATTTGTAGCTGCCAGCCGTGGTACGCGGTCCCGTCATATTCCACGACGGCCATGAACTTGGTCATTTGTTTAGCTTTAGGGGCCTGCCTGAGGATCTGCAGCCATGCGACGCGGCGTTTTCCTAATCGCTCACCTTTCGCAAAGCCGTATCTAGGCAAGAGCTCAATTCATGGGCCTTTTACCTGCTCTCCGCTACCATCCGGAGAAAATACCGATGAAGCCTATCGTCTCGGGTCAACTCCGGGTGAAAAGAGGTGGCAATAAGACGGCCTTCGCGGACTGCAACTGTTCTGCCGTCGCGAAGGCGGCACAGCACTTCAACTCTGGGCCCTACCTCGCTTATAACAGGGGCCCTTATGAAGACCCCGTGGAACGGACCTCCGTCAATTCCCAGAATTTCAAGGTCTTCCTCGAAACTATCGACTTGGCGGCCGAAGGCATTCCGCTGAACCACCATGTCCATGACTCCAAGGAGGGGCTGGGACATGCCCACGTCTCGGGCCATGAAGACGAGCCCTGCGCAGGTCCCCCACGTAGGCATCGACATCGTTAGAAGCCGCAGAGGATCCAGCAGTCCGAAACGCTCAGCGAGCTTCCCGATAGTGGTGCTTTCTCCGCCGGGGATAATCAGTCCGTCAAGCTTCTCCAAATGCTGAGGTAGCCGGACCTCAACAACATCCACGCCCATGCGTGTCAAAACTGCGCAGTGCTCCTCGAAGTCTCCCTGAAGAGCAAGAACTCCGATCCTCATGGTCTCTTCACCACCCGCGCACCGCGAGCCTAGCGTTTTCCGGTAGCTCACTGACCCCGATTCCCACCATAGGCTCTCCAAGGCTCTTGCTCACTTCGGCGAGTATCTTGGCATCGTTGAAATGAGTAACCGCCTCTACTATGGCCTTGGCCCGGAGCGCCGGGTTGCCGCTCTTGAAAATGCCTGACCCAACGAAGACCCCATCCACCCCGAGTTGCATCATCAATGCCGCGTCAGCCGGTGTTGCGACACCGCCTGCTGCAAAGTTGACCACAGGCAGCCGGCCCATCTCCGCTGTCTCTTTCACCAATTCATATGGGGCTCCAATTTCTTTCGCATAGGCCATAAGCTCGTCGACTCTGATGCCGCTGATGCGACGAATCTCACCGATGACTGCGCGAGCGTGACGCACAGCCTCGACCACATCGCCGGTACCGGCTTCCCCCTTTGTACGAATCATCGCGGCGCCTTCCCCAATGCGCCTCAGAGCTTCACCGAGATTCCTACAGCCGCAAACAAAGGGAACTTTGAAAGACTTTTTGTCGATGTGATGCTGCTCATCCGCGGGAGTGAGAACTTCGCTTTCGTCTATATAGTCCACGCCTATTGCTTCGAGAATTTGCGCTTCCACAAAATGGCCGATTCGGCATTTTGCCATCACAGGTATGGTAACCGCATCCATGATTTCAAGGATCAGACCGGGATCGCTCATGCGGGCCACTCCACCGTGGGCCCGTATGTCCGCAGGCACCCTCTCCAGCGCCATGACGGCACAAGCCCCGGCTTTTTCAGCAATCAGTGCATGTTCCGGGGTAACCACATCCATTATCACTCCGCCCTTGAGCATCTGAGCATGACCACGCTTAACGGTCTCGGTACCTGTTTCCATTATTTTCTCCCGAATTTTCTCGATTGTCGCCGATCCACCCGGCAAGGGGGGTCTAAACAATCTATTATATCACGTTGATCACGGAAACGAAGAGGGACTGCGCGGAAGAAACTCAAACGTTCAGTCAGGCGTGGAAATTTGCAGATTCCCGGCATGAATCATTCGGAATTTTTCAGGCGCCCGCCCGCGACTTAACGATTGTTTCATTTGTTCTTTGAACCGACCGTCTGATATGCTGAGGGACTAGATAAGGAGCAGGAGCTTCAATCAGCGTTGGTTGGTGAAGTGTCGAGGAACATGCTCAAAAAAAGGGAAAACTTTCTCCGGGCAACGCTGGCAATCTTGCCTCATTGGAGGTTCATGCGACACAATGCTGTGACCATACGGAGGCTGAGGAGCGATTGAATCATTGGGCAAGGAGCCGAATGCCCGCATGTGACAGTAGTGCCGCACAATTCTGGTTAGTACAAAGGAGGATTAAGTGATCAATCGACTGTTCGTAGTGATCTTGCTTTTGACCGGACTGTTGATGGCGGCTGCGCCCAGCCAGACAATTGCAGAGGAGACCGCGCTACTGCAAGACTTTGACCGAGACGCATGTTATGACAACTGCCCCTGCAATATTAACGGGATGGAGCAGGCCTGTGCCGAGTGTGTTCAGAAATGCGATCGGGAGTTCTGGAAGGATTTTGACAAGAAATCTAAGAAACTTGAGGACGACTGAGGCCAAGGGGAGCGTGGGTGACATTTTGCAAAATAACAAGCGCTAGAGAGAGCCAATTTTCAGGGATGCGCGTTGCTGTGGGTACGATCTCGCTCGTCAGGAATCAAAGTCGGCACTATGTTGCAGATATTATCTTGGTCGCCTGCGTCTTTTCGCTTCCACACTCTGGTTATGGCATGGAGACCGCCGAGTTTGCGGGAACCGTGGATGCGCTCTTCACGGGGCGGTATGGACTTGCCCGTTACCTCGCCATAAATGGCGTTTAGTATCTCTTGAAGGCTGTTGAAGATCGTCTGAACGATCGCAGGGTCAAGGTCAAAATCACCTATCGGTGTACGGCCCTTTTCGAGAGTGTCCTCGGCAATATTGTAGGCCGCTACCACGCTGCGTATTATGTTATTCTTGCGGTGAATTTCGCGCCAGGCTATCCAGGAAGCGAAAAGCGAAGTCATACCAAAAAGTATGCACATCACGAAAACAATCACGTTGAAATACTTGATAGTTATATCCAGTAAATTCATGCCTTCCATGAAAAAACTCCTCCGCTGTATGAACGACGGAACCCTCCGCCTCCGTTCACCGGTGACGCACACCTATCAGGAATAACGCGCAACGTCAAGAAAAGACAAAGAAAAGTGTTGGTTTTTCGTATTACTTATTGAATTATAGGATGTTTTAGTAGATTGCTGGGGAGACCCTAGAGCAAAGGTTCCCCTGCAATCGCGAAGAAAAGGGGGATCTCAGGCTTGGATGACGGTCATTTTTTCTGATCCGCGATCTTGTCGATCTCTTCCTCGATAAATTTCTTGAACGCGTCATTCGGGGTCATCAGTGCTGCCTTTTCCGCTTCGAGGTTGGATGGGCGAATCTTGCAAATCCACGCGCTACCGTACGGATCTTCGTTCATTTTTTCGGGCTCGTCCTCCAGGTCCGCGTTCACCTCGGCGATCTCGCCGGAAACCACCGCGTAAATCCTGCCAACCCACTTGCCGGACTCGATGGAGCCGTAGGGCTTACCCTGGGTCACTTCATCTCCTTCTTCCGGCAGATCCACAAACGTGATTTCCCCCGCCTGTTTGGAGATAAACTCCGTAGCGCCGGTGACTACAAGGTCGCCTTCCACTTTCGCCCAGAAGTGATTCTTTTCGTACGTCAAGTCATCAGGGAACACATAACCCCTATGCTCCATAGTACCCTCCTCTGAAACAAAGTTGGCAGCAAAGAATCATCCACAGTTCCTCAATGAGGATCAAAATCCGATGGCCCTTTTGACCGGACTTGTCTCGCCGCTGCCCCGACATGTATTGCCTTCAACCTTCCACTATCTTCAGAAGACCGGAAGGCTTCACGCGGTTGAGCTTAAAGCCCAGTTGCTCGGATGACAGGCCAAGGGCCAGGCCGAGGATTTGCGGATAGTAAACCACCGGTACTTTCAGGTCAAGACCAGCCGCTTTCACGATTTTTTTTTGTTGACCTTCGTACATGACGTTGCAGAAGGGGCAGACAAGCACGAGCGCATGAGCAGCAGTGGCGGCCACATCGATCAGTTTCTTGGCGGCCAGTGCGTTGGCGACTTCTTCGGACATCCCCAACAGCCCACCTCCGCAACAGTCTTTGAGGGAAGGGTAATCCATTACCTGTGCTCCCGTGGCAGAAATCAGGTCTGCCAGTGTTCTGGGATCCGCCGGAGAATCGAAACCGGCTGTCAGCTCAGACGGTTTCAGATAATGGCACCCGTAGTGGGGAGCAAGAATTACGTCGGTAAGAGGCCGGGTGACCGCGTTCTTGATCGCTTCCAGACCTACTTCCTCCCACAACAGCCTCATGTAATGACGAACTTTAACCGGACCGTTATATCGAAGACCGACCTCCTTAAGCCGCTCGTTCACCTCTGCTTTTAATTCGGGGTTCGTGTCCAGGGCGTGGGCTGTTTCCGCCAGCGTGCCTACGCATGCATTGCAGAGCGCGCAGATCTCGACCCCCTCCTTTTCGGCCAGTGCTAAATTGCGCGCCGCAATGAGCGTCGTCTGGCGGACGTCGAGTGATTTAACGGGAAACCCACAGCATCCGAAGGCTTCGAGATCTCTGAAGTGTATACCCAATTCGCGCGCGGTCAGCCTCGCGGCCAACTCATAGTTGAGGTTTCTGACGGGGACCGTGCATCCAAGGTATAAGAGTGCTTCCATGGAAATTTTCTTTCAATCCCTGACTGACCTAGTTGCGTAGAGCCGCTGCTGCGAGGGAATACGACGCTTCCCGGTCACAATAGACGGTCGTAGTCTTCAGGGTGTTCAACAATGGGCGGCAGACCCAATTTTTCGCGCTTTTCATTCTCAAACTCGCCGACCTCATAGAGACGGCCACGTTGCTTCAGCAGAGCTTTTTGCCCGGTCAGCCCTGGTGGTACGCATGCCTCGGCAACTGCCAGATTCTTGATGGCAAACATTACCTGAGTGAGGCGGACATTTTGGGGGCACACTTCGTGGCAACCGTAACAACTGGAGCAGAGCCAGATGAAATCACCCTCCAGCACCTCTTTTTTCAAGCCCAGGAGCGCCATGCGTATGATCTTTCTCGGATCGTACCGCTCGTCGACCACACTAATCGGGCACGCAGCGCTGCAAGCTTTGCAGGCAAAACAGGCCCTGATAGCCTCTCCCCCTGGTTGCCGAGCTACGCGATGCTTGAAAGAAGGATCTAGCGAGTTCAGTTTTATGCGGCTCATAGGATCGCTCCTGAAACGGCAAGAAACATAATTTGTTGCAGGTGTTCGTCTATAAGAGAGCCTGTGCCGGGCATCACGTTATGGGCGCTCTATTCTTTCCTGCAGATCCCGCACGGCATCCACCAGAACGCCAGGGGTATTGCTTGCGGTAGAGACAAACCTCACCCGATCGGTATCGATTCCTGCTTCGCCGAGGAACTGCCGGACCTGACCGACTCTGTCTTCGGCAAGGAGCGTTCCATATACCGATGCGCAGTTGCCTTTGAAGCAGCCTGCGACCATCACCCCTTCCGCACCTGATTCCAATGCCGCCAAAATATGGGCGAGGCCCACGGTTCCTGCGCAAGCCACAGCAATGGACACCAAGTTTTCACCAATTTGACGGCCCATTGACTCCATCGCGTGAGCGGCAGAACGTGAGCATAAGAATGCCACTATTTTCCGATTGGTCCCTGTGTGGGCCAGACAATCCCTGATCCGCACGGAAATCTCAGGTTGTTGTGGCGCAGGCTCCAGCCTTATTGCTTCCATGGGGCACTCCACCGCACAGATGCCGCAACGAGTGCAGGTGACAGAGTCCGCTTCTGCTTGTTTGCTGAAGCTGATGGCCCCATGGGGACACAAGCGCACGCAAGTTAGGCACATAGTACATTTGCCGGGATCAACCACAGGAGGCCCGGGAAGGAGATCCTGCAGGGGTTCCGGTATGGACCTCTTCAGCGCCACGATTACCGCCTCAATGTCGCCTCGTATGATCTCCGGATCAAAAACGCCGCGCGAAGCGCCCACAGCCAAAATTCCGGCCTTGGCCGTTTCCACTCCTGCGAAACGCGTCGATTCCGGCTTCAGAAAAGGGGCCGAAAACCGAGACGACGGTATGGTTTGAAAGAGCGGGTCCAACGTATCGGGGGGCAGCAATGCCTCGTCCACCACCAGCAGATCCGGTTTGAGGTCCATCTCCAGATGGAGTACAGGGTCCGTGAAGGTCATCACAGGTCCGTCCGGGCTGCTATCGAAAAACGGGCCGGCATCATCAAATTTGAAAAATAAGGTCCCTCGCTCGCGACATTCCCTGTAGCGCCTTTCCAGCCCGGCAGCGGCTACCTTCAGATGCCGTGTGAACACGTATGGTTGTATTTCTCCCTGCTCTTGCAGCTTTTCTATTGCATCGAGAACCCTTGCAAAAACTACGGGTTGCGATTCGGCTTTCAATCCAAACAGAAACGCGGCGTGTAACCACTCATCCGACGAACGCTCCAGCGCCTTTCCGGACCGAAGGTCGGCTTCCAGGTCCGATAGGGACATGACTTGTCGAGACTTTGCCAGACCGTACTGTTCATATTTTGGGACAATTCTTGCCGGCTGAGCTGCGACAATAAAGCCCACCCGTTCGATCAGGCGGTCGCGGCCGGTCCGCAAGACGACTTCGAAACCGCCTACGAACCCCTGGATCTGTTCGAGAACCGCATCGGGACAAAGGTCAACGCTTTTGCTTATTTGCTCGACTGCGGTTCCGCCTGCCAGCAGGATTTCAAAGCCCTCCTCGGCTAATCGCGAAGCCAGGTCCATGCCCGTCGTATCGCCACCGAGCACAAGGACTCGCCGAGAGGCGCCTCCCTCCGGCCAAGGCTTCCTTGTCAAAAATATTGATTCAATGGCGGAGGCTTTCACTCGTTTTCCCCATGAGATATTTGGGAGACACACGAGGCAACTTCTCCTGAGGCCCGGATGGCATGGGAAACCGTTTCCTCGATGGATTTGGGTCCCTGGACGGTTCCGGCAACGAAAACTCCCCGGCGACTGGTTACGGCCGCCTCTCCGTCTGCACCTATAAAGCCGTCCACATTTAAGCTTGTCCCGAGAATGCTCCCAAGCTCCACGCTTGATTGGCTCGGCGAGATCCCCACGCTCAAAATCACCAGGTCAAACGATTCAAATTCCCTCTTGTCGTCGATCCCTTGATAAACCAACTCGGGCCTGCCGTCCGCGCCCTTGCGGATCTCAGACGGAATCGATCGGACCAGCTTCACGTCCTGCTCAGCCTCCTTCAGCCTTTTGTCGAAGTCACGTTCGAACGACTGAATATCCATGTAGAAAATTGAGGCGTCGAGGTCAGGAAAGCGGTTTCGCAGAAGGCGTGCCAGCCGCAAAGCATATCCGCAACAAACGCGTGAACAGTACGTCCTCCCAATCTTGGCGTCTCGGCTACCTACGCACTGAATGAACGCGATTTTTCTGCTGGGGCCAAGCTCCCAGTTGTCCTGTCTGACGAGCGATTCCACTTCAAGACCGGTCACCACTCCCGGCACGCGTCCGTATCCAAATCGGGGAGTCTCATGAGGATCAGACGCCTTGAAGCCGGACGCGAGGACAATTGTTGCCGCGTTGAGTTCGAGGATTTCCGGGGTCCGGTCGAGGTTGAAGGCATCTTGAGGACAGGCATCCTGGCAAGCACGGCACGAACCCTCAGGAAAACACAGGCAGTTCCTTTCGTCTATGGAAAGGCCACGATCCCAGGGAGAACGCACGAGCGCTCCAGGTACGGGGCAGGCCGCCTCGCACGCTCCGCAATCGTTGCATCTATCAGATACTATCCGGGCAGGTCTCTGGGAAACGGTTGCACGAAAATCTCCGGACTCGCCTTGAAGCTCAAGAAGATCCGACCGGGGGAGAATTGTGATCCGTTTCGAGGCCCCTACCTTATGCAGCACGTCTTCCAAAAGGCAGGCGCCGCATCGCCTACACTCATCAGTAGCTTTGCAGCATAATCTCGCGACGTGCCCGCCGGCAAAAGCGGCTGTCTCCACGATCGTTGACTCCAACCCAAGTCGGGCCAATTCCCACGCGCAAGCTAGGCCGGCTATTCCGCCGCCAAGGATCAGTGCATCTTTTTTCATCGCATAGCCGCCTCAACCGCTCGACCAAAACGCGGCCGCAAGAACGCCGGCTCTGTTAGAGACCCTTTCCGTCCATCTAGGACCGACTCTCACCCATGAACCGCCTGAGACGGGAAAGTCCGCCTCTCTGAGCAGTTACCACAGACAGAATCTGTAAAATGGGAGTTCATCCTCTCCGAGTGGTTCAATCAATGGCGGACACCCGCTGATAAACCGTCCGAACTATTTTCGCGGGATGAGTATTCCTATCGTTGCGCATCGGGGGCACAATCGACTTCAAGAG
>JBKQMK010000307.1:0-3236 GCA_052146735.1 Desulfomonilaceae bacterium
AACTCAAGATCGACAAGATGAAGGCTGCCAAGCTCACCACTTCGATCTGCCCGTACTGCTCCGTGGGGTGCGGCCTGATCGTTAGCACCGACACAAAATCTGGAAAAATCATTAACATAGAGGGGGATCCGGAGCACCCGACCAACGAGGGTTCCCTGTGCGCGAAAGGCGCATCTGTGTTCCAGACTACTGCGGCCAACCCCAACCGCCTCACCAAGGTACTGTACAGGGCTCCGTACAGCGACAAGTGGGCAGAAAAAAGCTGGGAGTGGGCCATAACCGAGATAGCGAAGAGAGCCAAGGCGACGCGTGATGCGAACTTCGTCGAGAAAAACGCAAAAGGTGAAGTTGTCAATCGGGTTGAGGCCATAGCTCACCTAGGGAGCTCCAACATCGACAACGAGGAATGCTGGGCTCTCAACGCCCTAGTTAGATCGTTGGGTGTTGTCTACATGGACCACCAGGCCCGAATATGACACAGCCCCACTGTTGCGGCTCTGGGAGAGTCGTTCGGGCGCGGCGCAATGACCAATCACTGGGTGGACCTCAGAAACAGTGATTGCCTTCTGATAATGGGCAGCAATGCTGCGGAAAATCATCCCATCAGTATGAGGTGGGTCACAAAGGCCAAGGAGAACGGGGCCACGGTAATTTCCGTAGATCCCCGATTCACCCGAACTTCGGCCGTATCCGATTTTTATACGGCACTTCGATCCGGAACCGACATCGCCTTTCTCGGCGGGATGATCAACTACATCCTTGAAAAGAACAAGTACTTCGAGGAATACGTCGAGAATTACACCAACGCCTCTTACATCGTCGGAGACAAGTACAATTTCAATGACGGCCTCTTTTCCGGCTACAACGCACAAACCAGAAAATACGATGCGTCCACGTGGGCCTTCAAGCGGGATGCTAAGGGAGTCCCGGAAAAAGATGCGTCCCTGCAAAATCCGCGGTGTGTGTTTCAGCTTCTCAAAAAGCACTACTCTCGTTACACTCCGGAAAAGGTCTCCGAGATCACCGGGACGCCGGTAGAAGACCTGCTGAAAGTATACGAGATGTACTCTTCCACTGGGGTGCCGGACAAGGCTGGAAGCGTCCTTTACGCCCTGGGATGGACTCACCACACTTTTGGCACTCAGATCATACGCACAAGCGCCATTATTCAACTGCTTCTCGGAAATATAGGAATAGCAGGCGGCGGAATCAATGCGCTTCGAGGGCAGCCCAACGTTCAGGGATCGACGGATGGATGTTTGTTGTTCCACCTGATTCCCGGGTATCTGAAAGTCCCGAGATCGTCTCAGCAAAAGCTTGAAGCCTACCTGAAAGACAGTACCCCGAAGACAGCGGAACCTCAATCCCCGAACTGGTGGCAAAACTATCCTAAATATGCGGTGAGCCTGCTCAAGGCCTTCTACGGCGACAAGGGTACGAAAGAGAATGATTTCGGTTACGCATGGCTTCCCAAGGCCGAGGATGGAGCAAGCTATTCTTGGCTCGATATGTGCGATGTGATGTACGCCGGAAAAATTAAGGGTATGTTCGTCTGGAGCCAAAATCCGGCAGGTAGCCACCCTAACACCAACAAAGTGGTGAAAGCGCTTTCGAACCTGGATTGGCTCGTCCATACCAATATCTTCAACAACGAAACAGCTTCTTTTTGGCATGGACCGGGGATGAACCCCAAAAAAGTGAAAACAGAAGTGTTCCTGTTGCCTGCTGCCTGTTCCGTGGAGAAGGAAGGCAGTCTCACGAATAGCGGTAGGCTGGCTCAGTGGCGGTACAAAGCCACTGAGCCGCCGGGAGACGCCATAGCTGATGGCGAAATGGTCAGCAGGTTGGTTCTTAAGCTCAAAGATCTCTACAAGAAGGAAGGCGGGAAGTACCCCGACCCGGTACTGAACCTCAAGTGGGATTATTTGGATGATAAGGGACGTTTTGAGCCTCAAAAAATGGCCAAAGAAATAAATGGGTATTTCCTGAAGGATGTGACGCTCAAAGATCCGGCCGGTAAGGAGGTCAACTTCAAAAAGGGTGATCTAGTTCCCACTTTCGGGTACCTGCAGGCCGACGGTAACACCTCATGCGGAAACTGGCTCTATTGTGCCAGCTACACGAATGCCGGGAACATGATGGCTCGCAGAGGCAAAGAAGACGCGACAGGACTTGGCCTCTACCCCAATTGGGCCTGGTGCTGGCCGGTAAACCGCAGAGTGCTGTACAACCGTGCATCCTGCGACCCAAACGGCCAGCCCTGGAATCCCAAGCGGGCTCTCTTGAAATGGGAAGGCGGCAAATGGGTTGGCGATGTTCCCGACGGTCCCTGGCCGCCTATGAGTGACAAGGAAAAGGGCAAACTACCATTCATCATGAAGCCGGACGGTGTAGCGTTCCTTTTCGGTCCCGGCCTGGCGGATGGCCCTTTCCCCGAGCAGTACGAGCCTTACGAAAATCCTTTCGGCAAGAATCTCATGTCAGCACAGGTAAGTAATCCAGCCATCAAGATTTTCAGAAGCGACATGGATAAGGTGGCTTCGGGAGATCCGAATTTCCCCATCGTGTGCAGCACCAATACCCTGTCCGAGCACTGGTGCTCAGGGTCCATGACCCGGTGGCAACCGTGGCTGCTGGAGGCTCAGCCCGAGCTGTTTGTGGAGATGAGCCCGCAGCTTGCCAAGGACATTCGAGTCAATAACGGGGATCGGGTCAAAGTTTCCTCGATCAGGGGAGAGGTAGAATGCGTTGCCATGGTAACGCCTCGATTGAGACCATTCAAGGTTGCAGGCAAGGTGCTGCATCAGGTGGCCTTGCCGTTTGCTTTTGGATGGCTCATGCCCAAGTCGGACAAGAACTACTCAACCAATCAGCTCACGCCCGGCGTGGGAGATGCCAACACCATGTGTCCCGAATACAAGGGCTTCATGGTCAATGTCAAGAAAGTATGAGGGAGGTGTAAACAATGTCTGAAGGATATTCTATTCTGGTCGACACCTCCAAGTGCACCGCGTGCCGAGGCTGTCAAATGGCCTGCAAGCAGTGGAATCAGTTACCGGCCACAGCAACTAAAAATTGGGGTAGCTACCAGAATCCGCAAGATCTGTCGGCTGACACGTGGAAGCTCGTTAGATTCGCGGACGGAGTGAATGGGAACGGTAAAGTGTACTGGAACTTTTTCACGGACCAGTGCAGGCATTGCCTTTCACCTGGATGCATGAGTGCAGCAGAGAACG
>JBKQMK010000308.1:0-21886 GCA_052146735.1 Desulfomonilaceae bacterium
GTCAAATGGATAGACTATTTCCAGGGTCATCTTGCCGTCTTTCCCCTTTTGGTACTGCCCGATCATGCCCGTTCCCAGTTCATTCTGACCGATATCCGGGCCGCTCGTGGAGAACTTGACCCCTTTCCAGGGTACAATAAGTTCCGAGGGCTCGATCTTAATTTCGTTGGCCGCCTTCTGGATCGCCTCCGGCTTAGTGGAACCGGCCTTTTCCAGTATATAAACCCAGGCTTGTGTAGCTGTAAACGAACGAGCCGAAGCGCCGCTGAGATCTCTGCCAGTCTTGGCTTTGTACAGGTCGTTCACCTGTTTGGACACCTTTTTAACCTCGCCGACCCTCGGGCTGAAGACAGTACGCGTAAGTATTCCTTCCACGTCATCGCCAAGGCTGGAAACAAACTCGGGGCTTTCAAAGCCCGCATCCTGGCCCCAGATAACCTTAGGCTTGGCCTTGTTGGACTTTAGCGTCTTGATCATCAAGATTGCGTCAGCGCCGTACCCGGCAAAGAGCATGGTTGCGGGCTTCGGGGCGAGAAGGCTCTGAACTTCCGAGGAGAGGTCCGGGGCCTTGGCAGCGTAAAGCAGACTGACTTTAGGGTCAAAGCCGTGGGACTTCCCCAGCTCCTTGATAGCCTCTTCCACATTGGAGCCCCATTCAGTCTTCTCGCAGGCCGAGACAATGGGGAGAAGTTCTTTTTTGTCCACTGCTTTGACGCCTTTTACCTTGCCCTGCGTCAACCCCTCCAGAAACACGAATAAATCGTTGGTGAAGGTGGTGTCGTGAGGAGTGGTGCGCCAAAACCATTTGAGACCCTCTTTGGTGAGGGCCGGGCTAGTGGACGATTCGTTGATCATGGGAATGCCGTACCGCTCTGCCACCGCTGCGACGGTCTTGGTCACCGCGGAATGATAAGCGCCCATGAGGCCGACAACTTTGTCGTCCTGGATAAGCTTCTTTGCGAGATCCGCGCCTAGTTGCGGGTTTCCCTGATGGTCTTGGATGATGAGCTTGATTTTGGCCCCTCCGAGAGCCTTGATGCCTCCATTTTTGGCCATTGCCATGTCCACGTCTGCCTTGACGTTGTTTGCGATCTCCACGGCAAGCTCTGCACCGTCCCGCAGCTCCCTCCCTTCTGCGGCTGCACCGCCGGTCAGTGGATAGAGCACTCCAATCTTAATTTCCTCTGCCGCAAGGGCTGGGACGGCCAAAGCCAGGGCCAGCAGCAGCACGATGATGAATGGTTTGCGCGGCATGATTGTTTCTCCCTCTTCGTTGATTTGAAAAGCAGCTCTGACAGATGCCAACGATACGTTTTCATTGACTGTAGGCGACAAAACTGGAAAGTGTCAAGGCATTTTGTATCGAAACCGCGACTGCTCTGTTGTGGGCAGACTGCCCCCTTTTTGGGTAGGGAAATGACTACAGCGCTACAAAAAAGGTGTCCTCGCGGGATTATTTATCTGGGGGGCGTCCGGCCGGAAATGTCGCTACAAAGGTGGTTCCTTCACCTGGTCTGGACCTGAAGGTAATGCTTCCCCCGTGCTCTCTCAGGATCTTCTGCGTCACCATGAGGCCGAGCCCTGTCCCCTGGTCCCCTTTGGAGGTGAAGAATTCTTCGAAGACGTGCTTTTTCAGGTCCTTGTCAATGCCAATCCCATTGTCGGCCACTTCGACGACGGTGGCCCCTTTGGGACCCACGCGGGTTCGGATTTCAATGAGGTGTTCATCTTTCCAAAGGTCAAGCTTGCAAGCGTCCATGGCATTTGCAACAAGGTTTGACAAAACCGTGTGCAAACCGGCAGGGTCGATGTGCGCTTCCTTCACATCCTCATCGAGGTCGAGTCTAATTTCGACAGCGTACCGTGGGGCAAGGTTCTTGAAGAGATCGTAGACCTGCCGCGCCACTTTATTCGGCTGAATTCTCTCGCGATTCGGCTCCCGCTCCTTGGAGCAATAGAGAATGTCTTTGACAATAGCTGAGATCTTGTCGAAGTTCAGGAGAACTATCTCCCAACCTTCTTTGATCTCGCTCTGATCCTTGGCCTCGATTCCCTTGTTGACGACATAGATGCCGCCGTCCAGACCCATCATGATATTCTTGATACTGTGCGCCATGCCCGCGATAGTCTGCCCTAGCATGATTAATTGTTTTTGCAGGTCTTTGACGGAAGTGATGTTTACCGCGGTCCGGAGTACGGATTCGATCTCACCGTTGCCATTTTTTACCGGGGAAGTGTAGACGATGACGTTGATGCGCGAACCGCGGATGGTTGTCAACGTCAACTCTTTGCTGTGGACCTGCCCGTCGTCAAACGTCTTCTTGACCGGACAGTCGGCACACTTGACCCTATCAATTCCAAAAAGTCGGCGGCAAGTCTTTCCGGCAGGCTCACCGAAATCGCTGCGAAACGGCCTGTTGCCCCACAGGATTCGCAGTTGACGGTCCTGAAGCGTTACATAACAGGGCAGAGCTTCAAGAAGCCCCTTATAATGCTCGTCGTTAACGCCATGCATCGTTGCTACCAGGTCGGCCACGTGAAGCTGGACCGCCTCAGCATGGCAAACTCAGGGATCTCCACCGCGTGAGCGACATCTCGTCCACAGGTTAGTTATTCGCCGATCACCTGTTTGATAGTAGCAAGCAGAGCGTCCCGGTCAATGGGTTTTTCAAAAACAGCGACCGGTTTGGAGACGGCAAGGTGCCGGCCCGGAATGCCGCTTATCACAATCACCGGGACATCCCTGAACTCCTTCTCTTTCATCAGGTTTCGGTAGAATCGGGTCCCTGTTTCATTGGGCATCTGGAGGTCGAGTGTCACCAGATCCGGCCTCTCTTCGCGGAGCACCTCCAGCGCCTCCTCTCCATCCGCAGCCGAGCAGGTCTCGTACCCACAGTCTTCAAAGAAGATCGTCAAGTACTTGACCAGTTGAGGTTCGTCATCCACAACCAGTATCTTTTTCGGCATGACTGGCTCCTTTCAAAGCCGCTCAGTGCTTTTCGGGTTCGTAGTCCGGGTGATCGTAAAGGATGGGCATCCGGTTCATGATCCACCGGAAAGTGAGGATACCGATGGTGACTACCGTTACGGTAAGGACAATCTCCATCCAATGGGGCACGTACCTGTCCTGCCACGAAAGATGCCAGTTAAAGGCGATAATTGAATGATTGACCCTGTTCAGAATGATTCCAACTACTGCTACGATAGCCCAGCCTCGCACCATCCGAACACGATTGTTCTGCACCGCATACATCAGGGCCATTGCCGGAATGAACACAAATCCTATGACTTCCACCAGATACCAGTACCCATATGCGGTGTCCAGGTAATGCCAGTTGTTTCCGTGGGCCAGTCCTATCACCTTCATGAAGAAGTAAGCAAATAGCGTAACTGAAGTAGCCTTGCCTAGACCGAGTGTCACTCGATCCAGGTGCTCTGGATCGGAAGTCTTTATTTGATGCGTAAAGATGCGGTGCGATGCCATGCTCTCTATGATCGTCATGGCAAGACCTCCAACAATTGCGGACATGAAGAACCACAGCGGGATGTATTCAGAATACCACAGTGGGTGCAGTTTCTCCGGCATCAGGAGGAAGATAGACCCTAGGGCGGACTGATGCAACATTGAAAGGCAAACTCCGAAAATGGTAGCGCCGAGAGTCGCCTTCAGGAATATCTTCCGAGCCTTTTTCATGTTCAGCCACTCAAAGATAGCGGGACACCATTCCACAAGCTGACAGGTAAGGTAGAGGGCAACATGCCACGCCACTAGGAACAATACCGAATTCACGCCCCAGGAGACCACCATGGGATAAGGTATCCGGTAGTACCTGCCCAAGTCGAAAGTTAACGCGATAATGGCGAACAAGTATCCCAAGAAACCCGTCAGCACCGCCGGTCGAAAGAGAAATCCGTATTCTTTCATCCCAAAGAGATGAACGGCAGTCCCTATGACAAAGCCACCAGCCGCCAGAGCCACTCCACAGAGCATGTCAAAGCCGATCCAGATGCCCCAGGGATTGTTGTCCGAGAGATTGGTGGAGGGTCCCAGCCCGTAAATCAACCGATAGAGGATCACCGGTATTCCGATGGCGAGGATAAAGGCCGCAACAGCATTGAACGGCGTGTAATTGCTCCTGAGATACTCTTTCCACGTCATGCCCAAGAAGAGCTTTTCCTGAATCCAGGTAGGCTTGAAGTCGATTGCGGCAGTGGTGGCGTCCATTATTTGCCCTCCTTCTTCTTCTCAAGAGCTTTCTTGATCTCTTCTTCCTCCAGTTTATCCCTGCGCTTCTTGAAACTGTAGACCCCCATAGCGAGCGCCGGAATCGCGATGAAGACCGGCGAGACCAGTGACAGGAAAGGCTTGCTCAACGTCGGTATCGGCACGGTCCCTAGATCAGTTCTGAAGCCTATCATGTTGAACGGCACAGCAGAGAGATACATCCAACTCGTCCCACCCACTTCGCTTTCGCCGTACACGTGGTTGACGTATCTGCCCCGGTTGTCTCCGATCTTTTTGTGGGCCAAATCTATGAGGTCGGCTCTTTTGCCGAACGTCATGGTTTCGACGGGACACATCCCCACACAGGCCGGTACGCCGCCTTCCTTGCTGATCCTGTCGAAACAGAAGTTGCACTTGGTCACTTCGGGCGTAAAGGCATTGTAATATTGGTAAGCCGGCATGTCGAACGGGCATGCTGCTAGGCAGTATCGGCATCCCACGCACAGAGAAGCATTGTACGTCACTGCTCCCACCGGCTGCTTGGTGAACGCCTTCACAAAGCACGATGAAGCGCATCCGGGCTCGTAGCAATGCATGCACTGCTTCTTTACGTAAATGGGCCTGGAAGAATCCCGTGGGTTGGCGAATCGGTTCACCACGGTGAACGTATCCGCGTGCGTGCGCCTGAGCCACTGGAATACTCCTTGATCTTTCTCGTATTCTTTCAGAGACTTTTGGTTGGGCAACTTGTTAGTCTCTTTGCACGCCCATTCGCATCTTCGGCAACCGACGCACACGGTGGTATCCACCAACACTCCGAGCTGGTCGGGGTAACCTGGTAGAGCGTCCCCATCGGCGAATGCCGAATCGGGAACACCCAACACGGTTGCGATTCCGGCGCCTGCCAGTACTCGTAAGAAGGTTCTTCTGTCAGCGTCCATGTCGACCCTCTCCTATTGTCGATTCGCGCGTTCCGCGCCTGGCCCGGTCGCGTTACCTGTCATTTTTTCTCCTTGTAGGTCAGGAACCTCCAAAAGGAGATGAACACCAACAGGTATATGATCACCACCAGATATTCCATTCCTTTGGTCAGAATGAAAAATTCATGGAGTATGTGAGGCATCTTTTCCTCCCTTTTCGATCGCACGGCCGTGGACCGGATCAGTGGTTCTTCCCGAGCCTGAGGATTGCGGCTTCGGCATTCTTGACAGAGTCCTTTTCCAGATGACACTTGGAGCACTCCAGCGCGACGGGTTTTTGCTTCATGGCTTCGTGACACCCAATGCATTGGCGATGGTATGCGCCCAGGATTCCGGGTTTGCCCAGTTCGCGCGGATCGAAGGGTCGGCTGTGACACGTGCTACAGGTCGGAACCTTTTTTGCCTGCGCAGCAGCGGGATCTGTTTTGTGGTGGCAGCCGGAGCACAGGGCTTGATCGCTTACGCCCGCATGAAAAACCTTCGCCAGCGAATTCTCATTCGAAATCTTCGTGAGTTTTGCAACGATCTTTTGATGGGGAAAGTCGGCGGGTTTGAACTCCTTCTCGACTGTCTTGATTTGCAGCTTCTCCGGAACCTTGTCCTTGTCGAAAACGAGCGAAGCCGGGGCCGCATCGATGGGCTTGCCTTCAGACGGACCCCGATGACAGACGTGACACGCCGATTTTGGAGCATCCTCGCGGGCCACTTTGTGACACCCCTGGCATTTTGAGTCTTGCTTGGTTGTATCGTGACATCCTACGCAGGCTTGCTGCGCAGTCGCTTTGTGGAAAGCCCTCTCAAAGGTCACGCCGCCGCCCTTCTTCGTGTCTCCTTGGGGGGTATGGCAGTTCGAACATTTCTCCAGAGAATTATGATGACAATTGTTGCAGAATTGGGCTCTAGGCTCGTGCGCTTTGTGGCTATAGGGGACCAATTTCATCCTCGGAGAGGATGCGTCTTGTCCTGAAACAGTCTGAATATCGTGAGATGGAATCTCCTTATCAGCTTTCAGTGCCAGGTCCATCACGTCTTTTTGACCGCGAACCAAACGAGGAACTTTCACTATCTCATCAGGGGTCAGTTCCCTGTGCTCTCCATGACAACCCTTGCAATCAACAGGACCGAACCGCTTCCTGTCTTGTTCCGTCAGCTCTGTCCTTCCTTGTTGGACCAGTTCTTTTCTGACCTTTTCCGAGAGCTTTTCATGGCACCCAATACATGCTGAATGGGCCACTTTTCTCATTGAACGGGCATTTTTGTCGTCTTTAGCCTTGTGACAGGCTTCACACGAATTCTCACTGTTCTTTTTGTAGATCAGCTTCTTTTGAACCTCATCGTACGTGTGGTGGCAGACCTCACATTTGTTACCGGTGACTTCACCAATGACTTCAATGTTGCCGGCCACGTTGAGATTGTCAGTCGGATTCCATTTCTGCCCGGCCTGCACGTGCTGCGAATGGCGAAGATAGTTGAACAGGGGGCTCCACGCCCATGCCACCGGCTTCACTTCGGGCTTCCTCACATGGCACTTGCCGCACAGACCGATTTCGGGCCCTGTTTTCTGGCCCTCACCGGCCATCTTGCGGTGACAGCTCACGCACTCGTTATGGTATGCGTACATGATGGCTGTCTTGTCGGTCTCGTCAAATGATCCCCTGGGGAACTTGAACACCTTGACTTCAGGATTAGCCAAACGTGGGGCAGTGTCTTTGACCATGTGGCAAATGGCGCAATCCTCACTCTTGCCCTGTTTCAAGGCAGCCGTGTGTCGGTCGTGATCGAAGGCCACCGGCGCCCGCTCCAGGCTCGGGGCTAATCCCTGATGGGCTATGATGATGGGCAATCGGCTCGCCTCGGTGCCCGTAAGAGATGGGACGGCGTCGCAGTGGAGTCTTGTCATCCCGCCGGAAAACAAGACGAAACTCAAGCCAGTGAGAATCATGAGCACTTTTCTGTTGAGCCTATGCATGAATCCGCTCCTGTGTCGTTTCATCAGTTCAACCGAGATCGGTGCTATTCAGCCCTAAGTTCATCGGGAATTTCCATGGTCTGCATGAGAATTTCGCTGAAGAATTTCACGTGCATGCCCAGTTTGTAACTGGTGATAATATCCTCGATGCCGCTGTGGCAATTGTGGCAAGGGGTTATGATTATGTGGGCCTTTGTTGCTGCCAGTTGTTCCGCTTTGACACTGTTTCCCTTGACCCTCGACGTCTTCCAGGGCGGGCCGCAATTGATTACTCCGCCGCCCGCTCCGCAGCAATAATTGTGCTCAAAACCTGGTTCGGGCGGTCTGAAATCCGAGCAGGTCGCTTGAATGATCTCACGGAGTTTCAGGCCCAGACCACGAGCTCGTACAATGTTGCACGGTTCCTGAACGGTCACGGGCTCTTCGAACTTTCGGGCGATCTTGATGCGTCCGGAAGTGATAAGCTCGTGGTAAAAGTCCACCGCATGAATAACCGGAACCGGAGGGTCACGCCATCCCAGCCATTTCGGACCATCGTACACCGCGCCTCGGAACGCGTGGCCGCATTCACCCATAACGATACGCTTTACTTTCAGCCTCAGCGCCGCTTCGTGATGAACCCTTTCTACACGGCCCATGATCTCAAAATCACCTGAAAACATTGCCATATTGCTATTGTCCCACCCATCGAAAGACGGCATCGTCCAATCCACTTTGGCAACTGCCATGATTTGCGCCATGTTGCCGATCAACTGCGCCAGGATCTTAGGCTCAGGAGCAATAACAGAATAAAAGACATCTGCGCCTTCCTTGTCCAAGGGAATTCTCGCTGTAGTAACCTCCGACCGTGCTTCTTCTTCCTGCCATTGGAGGGTATCGACCCACTCGTCCTGTTTTACCCACATCTGGTTCATTGTTACTGAGTGGCTGTTAACCGTGTCCTGCATGAATTGCGGTACCATGCCGAGTTCACTGCAAATCCGTCGGACTACGAAGAGCAAGTAGGCAATGTCAATCCCAAATGGACAGTACATGCTGCATTTTCGGCATCCGTTGCACTCGGTCTGGGCTATTCGGGAACATTCCTTGATGAAGTCTGCGTCCACTCTGCCTTTTCTTCGCAACATCTCCCACAAGGTCTGCTTGAGCTTGCCCACAGGTGAGAATCTTGGATCGCGATCGTTCGAGAGAAACCAGTGGCAGGCGTCTGAACAGAGGCCGCAATGGACACAGGTATTAAGATATATCCGAAACCTTCCCGCAGTCTCCTTATCCAGAATTCTGTTTATGACCTCGGAAATCCTGTCCGGCGTCAGGTTCCTGGAGTTTTCATCCAGCCCCGGATCGGAGACGACAGGAAGTGCGGGTAAGTTAATTGCCGATAAGCCCATGATTTGCCTCCATATGGTGTCGGACGATCACCAGTCCCTCGCGTGGCGGACTGCCCCGAATTCAGATCCCATGTAGGCCCTTGTGAAGGGGAAAAAGAGCATATGGCTCAACCTGGTAAATGGGATGGCCATCAGCATGACCGCTCCCGAAATCATGTGAATGACGAGCATGGTCTCGTAATCGAACCACTGATGAGTAGCAATAAAGCCTGTAATAAACGGGGCCGCTACCACAAGCAACAACACGTAGTCGGATGCAAACGTGACGAATCTGACTTCCGGGAGCATCCAGCGCCGCACAAGGAAGAAAACCGCTGCGAGTACGACTAAGACAGTCAGCCAGTCCGCACCTCGTTCGGTGATGGTCGCCCACTTCGGTCCCCATGCGAAAGAAAACATCATTACATGGGCGGTGAGAAAGATAGGCACCAGAATCAAGCAAAGATGGAAAGCAAAGGTGGTGATGGTGGTCTCATACCGCATCCGCATATTCCTGGAGGCAAACGGTACGATCCAATGAGCCAGAGAGCGCAGGCTGTACTTCGCGCTCATGTATGGGTAGACTACCTTGTCTTTTTTGGCCAATTTGAGCATGGTCACGAACTGGTAGGTCAATCCACCGACAAACACTACAAATGCTATCCAGACGAGAGGACCGCTTACGAAGTTGTACATTGGTGATCTCCTCTATCTAACCAAGCAACTGTTTCACCGGTATCACCTTTCGGTAGTACTTGCCTGATTCGATGGCTCTGAGCAAAAGCTGCGAGCTATCAGGGCTGAAAACCGGTTCCGACAGGTGATCGCAGCCAAGAGTTACAATCTTGCCGTTAATCACAAGAAAGAACTCTTTTCCCCGTGCCGCTTTAGCTGCCACGACTTCTCCGTCCGGGCTGAAAACAGGATCCCAAACCATGTCAAAGTCCTCGGACCACGGGACACCGTCCACCGCAATCGTCCACCTGTTTCTGTCTTTGACCGCTGCAGCGACACGCCGACCTTCCGGCTCGAAAACCGGCGGACGTACGGCTTCTCCAAACGTGGTTCCCCAGATGTCCCCGTCTATTGCGATTGTCCAGCGGCCAAAGGTCGGGGCAGCCACTGCAGCCAGTCTTTTTCCGTCGAGACTGGACCGCTGATGCCACAATTGAGCGAAAGATCGGTCCCAGAGGGGTTTACCATTGACAAGGAGCCGCCAGCCCGCGGGGGTTAGACCGGGTGCCACTACATCGTGGCTGCCAGGCAAGAAGACGGGACGCCAGACCGCCTTGAAAGTTTCCTCCCACGGAGTCCCGTTTACCGCTATGGTCTGAAGCCTCGACGGAAGCCGCACCTCTGCAGCGACCTCAGACCCGTCGTCGCTGAAGGCGCAATCCCATACGTTCAGGAAACTAGCGTCCCACGCCTCTCCGTTTACGGCGAGACTCCAGACGCCTTTGCTGAATTGCCAGATGTCTCCTTCCGAAACTGCCTCCAGTTGGACGTTCCCCGCGGTATTCAAGCCGTTAGAACTGATTTCGCAGCTTCGTACCTGCATGAATTGGTTTTCCCAACTCTCTCCGTTCAGTACGAGCCCGTACCCTTCCGACGTGCGGATATTCGCGGCAACTCCACTTCCACCAGGGTTGAATCTCAGGTTCCAGACATAGTCGTATCTTCCTTCCCAGGGTTCGTCTTCCTGCACCACGGTCCACTCATCATCGTTCATGCCAATGCACGTGAGCCGGCCGTCCGGAGCGAATTGCAGAGACCACAACTTCTCGAAGGTGTTCGACCAGGTTTCTCCGTTCACACATACGGTGTAGGAGTCGTCTTCCGTCTTCACGATGGCTGCAATTCTCTCTCCATCCATGCTTGCCATGCATTCCTGGATTTCTGCAAACTCCTGGCGCCATTCATCCACTTGGGCGACTAGTTTGAAGGAAGTGTCCCAATCGAAGTCGTTGTTCGCATTGATCTGTGCAGCTTGCTCCATATGGCCCTCCATTGTGGTGAACGTCTCAAGCCACTGCCGGGCAACAGCCCATGGCGAGTTCGTGACGGTGTTCAGCCTCGGGCATCAGTCTGACTCTCGGGTACCATCGAAGCTTCAGAAACAGTTTGATCCACCCGATCCTCTTGGGCCGGCGCGGTTTTGTCCTTGCTGAAGGCTTTCGAAGGCCTGCTCGCAGGCAGTACAATCGAGAAGGTGCTTCCGACTCCTTCCTGACTCTCAAAGGAAATTGCTCCACCGTGTTCCGAGACGATTTTGCTCGTCACTAGCAGCCCCAGCCCTGTGCCGCGACTCCCCTTCGTCGAGTAAAAACTGGCAAAGATCCGCCGTCTTGTGTCTTCCCCCATGCCGACGCCATTGTCCGAAACCTCGTAGAGCAGATTGCCGTCATCGTCCTGCCTCGTTTTCAGGACAATGCGATGTTCAACGTCTTTGGTGTCCGCTTCACATGCGTCCATAGCATTGGAGACCAGATTGGAAAGGCACGTATGAATGCCTCGTTGGTCCAGAAAAATTTTGAACATTTTGCCGACGTTAGGATCGAAATCGCGTTCGATGATGACTGACTTCTCTATGGCCTTTATATCGAACAGGGCGCACACCTCTTCTGCTAGGAGGTTTGGATCGGTTTCCCTGTATTCAGGTGCTCTTTCTTTGGAATAACTGAGCAGATCCTTCACCAGGACTGAGACACGGCCGATATTGTTTTGAATCATCTTCCAGCCGCGCTGGAGCAGTTGTTTGTCCTCGTCCTCCATTGCCGTATCCACCACATATACCCCGCCCTCCAGGCCGGTGAGTATATTCTTGATGCCGTGGGCCAGACCGGCCACAGTCTGACCAACGACAGCCAGGCGATCGGATGCCCGCTTTTCCAGTTCGAGTTGCTTGAAGGTCCGGAGGTCCTGGAAGAAGCCCACCGCACCGGCGATCCTCCCATTGTCGAAGAGAATGAACCCCGAGAAACGCACAGGTACTGACTCACCTTCCCTTACGGTGACTACCGTCTCATGGGCCACCAGGCGGGGTTCTTCAATGTTTCGACCCAGGTGGGGACCCAAAATCTTTTCTGCGAACTGCTTTGGAAAGTATTTCCCCAGATCCGGGTCGCCGATGACTTCTTGGGCTGGGTAACCAAAGAGATTTTCCGCGGCAATGTTGTAAATGTTTACGCGTCCTTGTTCGTCGGTAGCGATGATCCCGTGAATGGAATTTTCGATCAGGTTGGTCTGAAAGTCCTTGGAAGCCTCCAATTCTCGCTGAAGTGTTACCCTGTCACCGATGTCTACGGCGATTATCATCGCGTAGAGCACTTGGCCCTTGTCGTCCACAATTGGAGTCGTGTAGCTCAGGTAGTTGGCTTCCTCGCCTGTTACTGTCAAACCGCAGTGTTCTCTCCCTGACGCCTTCGCCTCCTGGAACGTGACATCTACGTGGCAGTCTTCGCATTTGGCGGATCTTTTCTTGAATACCTCGTAGCATCGCATCCCTGTGGAGCCCTTGAAGAGTTCACGCATGTAAGAGTTTTGGCGTACGATCTCGAAGTTCTTGTCGATTACACAAATGAAGCATGGCACTTGCTCGAATAGACCCTTGTACTCCTCCCGGCTGCGAGTGAGCTCTCGTGTCCTCCTTCGTATCTGATCGCGCATCAGGTTGAAGGCCCAGGCGCATTGGCCGATCTGATCCTTGCTCTTTACGACCAGATTCTCGCTGAAGTCGCCAAGTGCGATCTTCATGGCCGCATCCCGTAGCTCTGTCACAGGTCGATGCACCCTGAAAGTGACATAGAGCCCTATCGTGCAAAGAACCGCGCCGAAAGTCCCAAAACCGAGAAGCACTATGTTGAGAATGAGATTCAGGACATGGGAATCAAACCCCTTGAGAGACATCCCCATATCAAGGACTCCCAGCACATTTTGTTCCTTGGGATGCATATGGCATGCGGCGTTGTAACACCGAGGCTTATTGTAGACGGGAGTTATCATCCCCAGCACCCGATGGCCGCCGTGATAGTAAACGCGTGTCCTCTTGTCGGTAACCACCTGACTGAAAGGCTTGTTATCCGAGTGGCAGACAAAGCAAGCCTCAGCTTTCTGGTCGACCGTGCTTCCGACTTCCGCGAATTGATTTGAGAACTTGATAGTTCCTGCATGGTCGTAGATCCGGATATCAGAGAACTCTTCCTGCTTCCCCATATCACCGATGATGCTCCGGGTAGCTTCTCGGTCGTCCTGGAGCATGCTATGGTTTGTTGCATTGATCACTGCGGCGCTGAACCTTTCCGCTTCCTTTTTCATTTGCTCGAAATAGAAGTCCTGTTGAATGTCGAGGACCAAGTAAACGAAAAACATGTAGGAAACGAGAAGTATCAACCCCACACTGAGGGCTATCCTCAAACCCAGACTACTGGCGAGGACAGTCCACTTCTCTCTGAGCCTACCCACTGGGAACCCCCACTTTCTCTCATCCGCATACGTTTCTGCAGTGAGGAAGGTCCGGGGACTATTCGCTGAGCACTTCCTTTACAGCCTTCAGAAACTGTTCCTTGTCGATTGGCTTTTCGATGTACCCTTCAGGAGCCGGGATGGAACGTTCATGGATGTACTTCTTGAATCCCGTGAACTCCCAGGGTTCCACAGCCTCAATCCCCGTCACCATGATCACGGGCAAGGTCTTGAGCAGCTCGTCTTTCCTCATTTCTCGATACATTTTTATGCCCGTCTTTTCGGGCATGAGCAGATCGAGACAGACAAGGTCCGGTTTTTCTTCCAACACCTTTTTCATCCCTTCTACGCCGTCACAAGCCTCACAGACGACGTAGCCGTTTTTCCGCAGTAACGTGCCGAGAAACGTTAGGATGTCCGGTTCATCGTCTACGACGAGAATCTTCTTGGACATGACCGGTCCCTCCTTCTTTTCATTGGCTCCGGTTCCTGAGAGGTCGTAGAGGCGGGATGCCTCCGTCAAGGAGCTTCTGAACGACCTGCCAGGGATATAAGCAAGCACCGTGCCATACGCGTGGCAGTTCACGGACAAGGATTAGAATCCGTAAATAGTGTGGTGGCTCTGTAATGGCGTGACACGGGTACGGCGGCCTAGGGCCGCCAGCGGATTCGAGCATTGGCGGGCACAGCGCGCCCTACCTTGCTGACTTGATTTGGCAGCGGAGAGAAAAAAGCCTCAGTTCCATCAGGCGAAAGGAGTAACGAACGAGACGATGTTTCGGAGAACCCGTGGTGAAATGTTTCAGTCTTGAGACATAAATGGCGGAGTCACGTGTAACCTATTGATGTGGCGGCCTTTATGCAACGTCTCATACGTGAAACGTCTGCTGCAACCGAAACTATTTTTCAATTCCGTATCTTTCCATTTTACGCCAAAGCGTGGCGCGACTCATGCCGAGACGCTGCGCCACAGTGCTCTTCTTCCAGTTGGCGGCCACCAATTCCTTGAGGATAAGTTCCCTTTCCACCAGGTCGAGTCTTTCCTGGGCTCTGCCTGATTTCTTGGCCGGAACGATTGGTGCGGCATTCACTATATGATGAGGAAGATCAGAAGGATGAATCAATAGTCCTTTGCAATGGACAAAGGCATGTTCTATCGCGTTGCCAAGTTCTCTCACATTACCGGGCCAGGGATAGAGTTCAAGGATTTCCAGCACCTGGTCAGCGATTCCCTGGACGGTCTTGCCCATTTGTTTGTTGAATTTTCTGATAAAGTGGCCCACGAGAAGAGGTATGTCTTCAATTCGGTCTCTCAGGGGAGGAAGATTCAGGGGAAACACGCTTAGCCGATAGTACAGATCGTCGCGAAACGAGCCGTCCAGAACTTTCTTGTGAAGATCCTTGTTCGTCGCGGTTATCAGCCTGATGTCCACCTTGATGCTCCGATTGTCCCCCACCCGCTGGAATTCCCTCTCTTCGAGCACCCTCAGGAGCTTCACCTGTATCGCAGGGCTGATCTCAGCGATTTCGTCGAGGAAAAGGGTCCCGCCGTTTGCGAACTCGAACTTTCCGACGTGGTCCCTAATCGCCCCGGTAAAAGCCCCCTTGACATGTCCGAACAACTCCGTCTCCAGCACTCCCTCCGGCAATGCGGAACAATTGATGGCCACAAACGACCTGGCCTTCCGGGGACCGTAGAGATGTAGGGCCCGCGCGACAAGTTCCTTGCCGGTGCCGGATTCTCCCTGAATAAGCACCGTCGTATCCGTGTTTAATAACGACGCCAGGACCTCGAAGACCTGCTTCATCGCAGAGCTGTGGCCGACTATATTGGTGCAGCCGTACTGGCGCTCCAGTTCCTCCTGCATCCATCGGTTCTGGGAAACATCCCGAAAAGTCTCGAGCCCCCCTATGACATGGCCTTCCCCATCGTAAAGGGGCGCTGCATTGACGAGCAACTGAACGACTTCGTTCCGCTTGTTTCGGATAGCGACCTCTACATCCTGATATGGGTGGCCACAGGAAAGCGCACGATCAACAGGGCAGTGTTCCCGGCAGAGGGCTGTTCGGAAGAGTTTCATGCACTGTTGGCCGATAACTTCCCCTTTGCGGAATCCGGTGATCTTCTCGGCCGCGCGGTTCCAGGAAGCTATTCGCCAGTCCTTATCAAGGGTCATCACTCCCTCGGATATGCTGTCGAGAATCGCTTGAAACAACTGGCTGTTCTCCATGTCTTCTCCCCCTTTGTCTCTTCCTGACGCCTCGTGGGCGCGGAAAGCACGTACCCGGCAGCGTTGCGCGATCAACGCAGCTTGCCCGGAACGTGCGGGAGTGAAGAAACCGAGGCGATCACTCACCAATTTGGTCCTGACTTCGTTCTGCATGTGTATGTCGAGAGTGGTTCAGGGGGCCTCAAGTGAGTGCCGTCCGCCTTTGACACTTTATCACATGTGCAATTTTCGGACCATGCAATGAACGGATAAATGTTCAACACTGTGGGAGACACTACTCGTTGTGACGGCTGAGGAGCCGCAATCGGTGACACCGGAGGTTGAGGGCAAATCCTTGACAACCAAAATTCACCCTCTTATAGTTCCATCCCAGAGAATGAGCCCCGTGGCTGCCATACAGACGAGAACATAACTAACCTTCGTTGTCGGACGGAGACCGGCGCCTCGTTCTGTCCCCTCTGCGAACGAGAATCCGGGTACTTGAGCAGAGTGATCCAAGCTCAAATCAATACCTAATAGTCTTTGTTTGAAAAATCTCTGAAATAAGGAGGTCATCTCATGAAAAATCCCTGTGGAGCGATTCTCGTGGCGCTTGCTATCCTAGGGCTGTTGCTCGCCTGCAGCCCGGCTCAGGCCGCTGATGAGATAAAAATCGGCATAGTGGACACCTATAGCGGCCCAGCGAGCACATACTGCAATGATATTCTCGATGCGTTCAAGTTGGCCGTGGACAAGATTAACGCCAAAGGAGGCGTGCTCGGCAAGAAGATTACCTTCGTTACCAGGGATGATAAATTCAAAGTGGATCTTGGGCTCAGCGCGGCAAAAGAGCTGATCATGCGGGAAAAAGTCGACTTTCTTATGGGGACGATCAACAGTGCGGTTTCGCTGGCTATTTCTGATCTATGCAAGAAAGAAAAAATCCCCTTTCTGGTGACTTATGGGAAGAGTGCGAATATCACGGGCGCCAAAGGCCACAGATATGTCTTCTCCATGAACGAGAACACGACCATGATCGGCAAGGGCGCTGCATGGGCCCTTGCAAAAAAACCCTACGCCAATTATTGGATTGCCGGTGACGACTATGAGTACGGCCATGCTGTAGCCGATGAGATTTGGAATAATCTGCAAAAAGACAAACCGGCGGTAAAGCTCCTTGGCCAATCGTGGTGGAAGGTGGGTGAGCCCGACTTCACACCCTACATTACCTCTATTCTTTCAGCCAAACCGGAGGCTGTCATCGTGGCCACTGGCGGAGCCGGTTGCGTGCCGTTCCTGAAGGCTGCAAAGGCTACGGGCTTCAATGAGCGAGTCCCATTCTTTATGCACACGGCGACCGAACTATCCACACTGAGGCCATTGGGCTTGAATGCACCTGAAGGAGTTCTTGGAACTTCCAACTACTACTTTTACTATCCGGAAACTCCGGAGAACAAAACCTTCGCGGCGGACTTCAAGAAGGCCTACGATAGATATCCTTCAGCAGGGTCCCTTGTCGGACACATAAGTGCCCTATTTATTGCCAAAGCAATTGAAAAGGCAGGCAAGGTCGATACCGAGAAGTTCATAGATGCCCTCGAAGGACTGAGTATCGATAGCCCCATCGGCAAGCTGACCATAAGGGCGGAAGACCATCAGGTGATGCTGCCCATGTTCATGGGCGTGACAAAGAAAGTTCCCGGTTATGATTTTCTGATTGCTACCGACATACAGACCATACCAGCGGAAGTACTCATGCCTTCTATCGAAGACGTCAAGAAAGCCAGAGAAAAGGAAAAATAGGATTGAGCCTCGTGGAACGCGGGCTTTTTTGGAGCGAGAAAGTTCCTCAAGAACCAGGGGCGATGACTTAAGGTGACTGTTTCAATACGCATGAAACCGATAAAATCGTGGCACGAACGCCCCTCACCCTGACCCTCTCCCAAAAGGCGAGGGGACTGAAAGTCGGTTTCCAGGGACGCCGTCTCCCGCTGGGAGAGGGCCGGGGGTGAGGGCATAAAAACACGTGCCAGCCTGAATCGTGGCACTATTTGGACCTGATCCCAAATTTTGAGACAGTGTCTGAATCGCCTGGCTACTATCAATCGCTCCTTTGGGGCTCGTTTGCGGAGCAAAAGAAACAATCCACGGTGTGGGGAAGTCTCTCCCGGATTCTTCCCGGTTCGACAGCAAACTGGTATTACAAAATGGAAAATGTAGCCAACATTACGCTCTCTGGCTTGGCTCAGCAAATCCTGGTCGGACTGAGCAGGACCACCATACTGTTCATTGTGTCGTCCGGCCTGAGTCTAGTGCTGGGCGTACTCAGGATTCCTAATATTGCCCACGGTTCGCTGTACATGATCGGAGCCTTTCTTGCCTATTCCATTGCCACTCTTTTCGGAGGCGGTTCCACCGGCTTCTGGTTGGCGCTCGTCTTAGCTCCTATCGGAGTAGCAGTGATAAGCCTTGCAGTGGAAAGAGGCATTTTCTGCCGACTATACGATAGAGAGCACTTGATGCTGCTCCTGTTCACATTTGCTCTTATGCTGTTCTTCCGGGACGTAGTAAAGCTTATTTGGGGATCTGATTATCGCTCACTCGCCGCTCCGAGCATGTTAGACGGTTCCTTCCTGATTTTCAATTTGCCTTTCCCGCGGTACAACTTGTTCCTGTTGATTATCGGTCCACTCGTCGCTCTCGGGCTCTGGCTTTTGACCAACAAGACCAGAATGGGAAAGATTTCCCGCGCTGCGGCTGTGGACAGAGAAATGGTGGGAGCGGTTGGGATCAATGTGAGTTGGGTGTTTGCCTTCGTGTTCATTATCGGCTGTTTTCTCGCGGGATTGGGTGGCGCTCTGGTCGCCCCGACGCAAAACATCACCCAGGGGATGGACCACACCATCATCATGGAAGCCTTCCTCATCGTGATCATCGGGGGACTGGGAAACATATGGGGAGCGCTGCTGGGCGCACTTATCTTTGGCTTGACCGACGCCATCGGGATCCTGGTGTGGCCTCAATTCGCCATTGTTTTTCCGTATGTGGCGGTGGTCGTAGTCTTGATGTTCCGGCCTAAAGGGCTTCTGAAAGCCACGTGGTAAGAGGGACGAGCTTGTTTAACGGATCAGCTAATTGGAAGTCAGTGGTTGTCGGGTTGGGACTGGTCGTTCTGCTCTTGATCTCGCCCCTGATCGTGTCCCGATTCTACGTCTATTTGCTGGCCCTGATTCTGGTTACGGGTCTTTTGGCGACCAGTCTCAACATGGTTCTTGGCTACGGCGGAATGTATCAGTTTCACCATGCAGTCTTCTACGGAATGGGCGCTTATGCTTTCGCCCTGATGTTGTGCAAGACAAACCTATCGCCGGTGTTCGCGTTCGTTGCCGGCCCTGTGGCTGCTGCAATTCTGTCGTTGGTTATGGGCCTTATTTGCGTTCGGCTGTCCAAACTCTACTTCGGCATGTTGCAACTGTCGCTGGGATCTCTGGTGTGGGCTGTCGTATTCAGATGGTATTCGTTCACAGGCGGTGATGATGGCATTCATGGGGTTCCGTTGCCTCCGTTCATCTCATCCATTACCGGCTCGTACTATTTCACCCTGATCGTTGCGGGCATTTGTCTTTGCGTCATGTACTTGATCATCAATTCGCCCTTTGGCCGAATTTTTCAGGCCATACGTGATAACCCCGAAAGAAGCGAGGCCATTGGAGTCAACGTCAGGCGCCATCAGCTTGTGGGCCTGGTAATCGCGGGATTCTTCGGGGGCGTTGCCGGAGTGCTATTCGTGGCGGTAGAAGGATCGGTATTCCCTGATCTGATGTCCTGGACCTTATCCCTAGAGATACTCATTATGTGCCTTCTCGGAGGTTGGTTCACCTTTTTAGGCCCAATGCTGGGCGCGGCCATCATCGTTACTCTGCGAACCATCGTGGGCGTTTACACCGGCTATTGGACAATGGTCCTGGCGATCGTGTTGATGGTCTTGATCTTTTTCTTGCCTGAAGGCGTCCTTGGCTATCTCCAGGGAAGGTTTCTAACGCTGAGCACTGCCATTTTGCGGGAGGAAGAGTAAATGCTCCGCGTGGAAGATGTCCAAAAAACTTTTGATAGTTTTGTGGCCGTCGCGGAGGCGAACCTGACGGTAGAGCGAGGAGAGGTCATCGCTGTTATAGGGCCCAACGGCGCGGGCAAGAGCACGCTGTTCAAGCTGATTACCGGCCATCTGAAGCCCGATAGAGGGAGGATCACGTTTAAAGGTGAGGATATAGGCGGATTGCCGCCGCATCAGATCTGCCGAAAAGGCATAAGCCTATCTTTTCAGATTGTAAATATTTTCAGCCGATTGACGGTTTTCGAGAATGTACAGGTCGCGGTTCTTTCACATCAGAAGCGGACTTTCAATCTGTTTTCGCCGGCCCGAAGGCTCGCTGTTAAGCAAACCAACGAAATCCTGCAAGGCGTCGGCCTTTCTCAGCTTGCAAACAGAGTCAGCGGCTCACTCTCCCACGGCGACCAGAAAGTCCTGGAAATAGCCATAGCCATGGGAAACGATCCTGAGCTACTCATCCTGGATGAACCGACAGCGGGCATGTCCCCGGAAGAGACCGCGAGCACGATCAACCTCATAAATCGCCTGACCAAAGACCTGGGCCTCACCATCTTATTTTGCGAGCACGACATGGAGTTGGTGTTCTCAATAGCAGACAAGATAATGTGTATGCAGCAGGGCGTGTCCCTAATCCAGGGAAAACCCGATGAAGTGCGGTGCAACAAGCTGGTCCAAGAGGCGTACCTGGGAGGCCCGAACTGATGCTGCAAGTGCAGGCTATCCATACATTCTACGGGTTGAGCCATATATTGTTCGATGTGTCTCTGAACGTGGCCAAGGGTGAGATTGTCTGCCTTCTGGGGAGAAACGGAGCGGGGAAGAGCACCATCATGAAGAGTATCATGGGGTTGACTCCTCCCCGGCAGGGAACCGTCACCTTCAAGGGTGAGGTCATTTCGGGCAAAAAGCCCTATCAGATCGCACGCCGCGGCATTGGATTTGTACCTGACGATCGTAGGGTCTTTGCTGACCTGACGGTTGGTGAGAATCTCGAAATTTCGGAGCGAAAGACCGACGAAAACGCAACATGGAACAAAGAAAAAGTATATGACTTCTTCCCGCAATTGCATCGGCTGGATTCCCGCAGAGCAGGCTTCCTCAGCGGCGGCGAACAGCAAATGCTGACCATAGCTCGCGCATTGATGACTAATCCGGAACTTTTGTTGCTCGATGAACCGACTGAAGGTCTCGCACCGATGCTGGTGGGCATGCTGGAAGAGCACATTCTCAAATTGAAGGAAAACGGCCTGACCGTTTTGTTGGCCGAACAGAACCAAAAAGTCGCCCTAAACCTTAGTGACCGCGGTTACCTCATTGATAATGGTGTAATTAGATATCATGGAAGCATCGACGCATTGAGAGAAAACGAGGAATTAAGACGGAAATATTTGCTGGTCTGAGAGAGGAGGCTGGGCGGGGGAAAGGACAGGCATTGATCCACCTCCTGGGACTTAGGCATGAGTCAGAGGAATATCGTCCCACTGGTACTCAATCCAAGGCAATTCAATGCCACGGGTTTGAGCATCACTTGAAATCTAATTTAGGGAAATCGATAGCCAGCTTTCATGATTTTATTGACAATTCCTTGCGGATGCCTTAAAAGATAACGATCTGCGATAATTTCACAAAAAACAAGTTTTGAGTAGTGAGCAAGACATGCTAATCGAATTTTCTGTGGGCAATTACAAATCAATTCGGGAAAAAGTCACCTTGAGCATGGTTGCGGCGGCAATGAAATCCAAAGACCGATCAGTTGATGAGAATAACGTGATCGACGTTGGTCAGAAACTTAGACTCTTGGCGAGTGCAGCAATCTATGGTGCCAATGCCAGTGGGAAAAGCAATCTCATCTCCGCAATGGATTTCATGAAGACGTTTGTCCAGATTTCTGCAAAAGACACGCAAGCCTCGGACAAAATTTCCACCGACAGTTTTCGACTCAGTACAGAATTTGATCAAAAGCCCTCTCATTTCGAAGTGGTATTCCTCTTGGAGGGAAAAAGATATCGATATGGGTTTGAGGTAAATACTGACAGAATTATTTCTGAGTGGCTCTATTATACACCTAAGTCTAGGGAAGCCACTTTATTTGAGCGAAATCTTGATGATATTTATGTTTGTAACTATTTCAAAGAAGGCAAAGGACTCATTCGAAGAACTAGAAGCAATGCATTATTCCTCGCAGTTGTTGCACAGTGGAATGGTGCGGTGGCCACAAAACTTTTGGAGTGGTTTCACTATGTTGGGGTTCTTTTTGATATGGGATCAGCCTTGCCTTATTTTGCTTTTGATCATGAGGAGATTAGGCGATCTACTCTTCAATTAATTAAGGCTATGGATATCGACATAATAGACTTTTCTGTAGAAGAGATTCCATCACAAGATTCTGCTCCAAGTGTCTCGATAGGAGGGTCGGTTTCCACAGATCGTTCACTTGAGGTCAGTCGTCAATAGTGGACACCAAATGTCTAGGCTGCCCTCTGTAGTTGATAGAATCGATTCTCAAAGGCCGCTGGGGAGAGATAGTCCAGCTTTTTCTGGAGTCTCTGCCGATTGTAGA
>JBKQMK010000309.1:0-25358 GCA_052146735.1 Desulfomonilaceae bacterium
ACAGTGTCCGTCAGCGCCTGCTCTTCGCCTATGCCGGTACTTCTGTCGGGAGGTGTCGGTAGTTTTCCCCACCGCACCAGTCACCCATCAGGATCAAGGCACAGACCATAAAGGTCCAGCCCCTTCCGCTTATTGCGGACCAGAAAATCTTCGGTTCCATGCTGTGTCCAAGAGTTTTGGGACAGATCTCATGGTTTTGAACCAACCCTTTTGTGGCTCACAGCATGGGCGGCGAAGAATCCGGCTGCCCGGATCTGTGGGGTAGGCGGCTGCCCAATCAGATCTGGTGGTTTTTCCAACCCCTAGCTCAGGGTCGGCGCCTACGCCAGTCGTCTAACCAATAAGCCTCTTGTTGTCAAAGGGAACTTGGTCCCTCATTATATAGTACGCTGCCCGTGCAAGTTTATGGCCCAGCGCGCTGTGGGCGCACATACGGCTGGTCCTGGATACCTTGCGATCGTACCAGGCCCTGATTGCCGGATCAAAGCGTCGCGCGAGTTCAGAAGCTTCGGAAAAGGCCCATGCCAAATACTTGTTGCCATTCTTTTTGTTACCGCTTCCCTTGCTCTTCCCAGTGCTGGTCCAGCGAGTCGGGACCTTTCTGCAATAGGACGCATAATTGCCTGCAGCCGGGAAACGACTTATGGGGCCTGTTTCGAGCATGATGGTGAACGATAGGATGCTCCCCACACCGGGGATGGTGTTGAGACAACTATATTCCTCCTTCAATTCGATTTTCCCTTGAACCTTCTTTTCGACTTTCTTGATTTGTCGCGTAAGGAAATCTATGGTCTGCTTGCTCACTTGGCCGGTCACGGCCAGGTTCTCGTCCTGCTCCAACAACGGTGAAACAAGATCATTAGTCAGTTGCTTTATCTTATCGGCCCGAACCTTCGCGCCTGTGTTACGCACAACAATGTTTTGCAGGCTGTTGATAAGTGAGGTTCTCAGTTTGACCAGATGCGTCCGTTTGCGTAGCAGGTCCCTCACCGAGCGCTCTTCCCGTGGATATATGTATCCTTCCGGTAGAATACCTAAGCGCAACATTTCCGCCAACCAAACCGCATCGCTATTGTCATCGGAATGTTTCATTCCACTATATTTTTGTATAGCGGTCGGATTGGCCAAATGCACTTTGTATCCTGCTCCCATCATTGCATCCACAACCCAGTACCAGTTGAAGGTAGATTCCACTGCTATGCCCTGCATACCTTCCTTGTAAGGTTCAAGGGCATTCAAGAGAATGGCCGAATCGTTGACAAGTCTTCTCTTGAACACTCTCTTGCCTTCCCGATCTACCACCGCAAGAAAACTGTTGCTTGCATGAAGATCGATCGCCGCATACACTTCCATTGGGCACCTCCTTTGGTTAATGGCAGGTCGGGAATATCACGTTCCCGACCCAGAGGTGCCTTTTTATGATTATCAAGTCTGCTCTTGACTCATGTGAGGGCTCGCTCGATCCCCTCCATGCGAATTCTGGGGAGAGCTTTCTCGATCAGGTGCCCGTGCAGACCTCCAATACCCTGTAATACGGCTCACTCCCCATAGTGACCTTAGAAGGCCCTAGCTGCGGCCGGGAACAACAACAGGGGAGTCGGTGCTTCCCAACTCCCCTGTGATTTCAGGCTGGTAAGTGGCGGGAGCGACGAGACTCTAACTCGCGACCTCCGGCGTGACAGGGCGACTGTCCACCACGTAAACACAACGCTATCCTGACAACCCCAATGATTTCGAACCGTATCAAGTCCGATTCGTCCCTCATGAGCCCCATTAGTCCGAAAAAATGTTAACAAATTGTTAACAAGCACCTCCGCCACCCCCACCCTTCTGCACTCAACCGGATGAGAAACAGAGCGTGCCTACCTCCTGACATCGGGATAGCCGCATAGTGTTGAGCTGTTAGCATGCTGCCCTCCCCTACCCCTTAGCTCGTTCCTGAATTTCATATCTTCGAGACCGCTGCATCCCGAATGCTTATAACGGCCTAATCCAAGAGCCGTCTTGCTGAGATTCCCCTGAAAAATCAATGCCCATTTGTCACCATCGGGATCCATGAGTTCTCATCGGGCAGCCAAAAGGGTCCAAGAAAGTGCCAAGAGGATTGCAGATCGTTTTTCCCATCGATTCCCAGCGGTGAATGTGGGCTTGCGTCGGGTAAATCAGAGCTGTTCGAGCACCTCTTCTGCTTTTATGACGAGAACGCCTCTGGCCCACGCGAATTTCTTCTTTGCCGCCTCCGCTAGTTCCCCATAGGTCTGAACCTGTCCTCTTCCTCGTATGAGGCAGCCCTTCCCGGGCCCGTTTAAGCCTTTGACTTTCCGAGTGCCAGCCAGTAATTCTATCCTGCTGTCCTTTGCAAGATTGCCTTCCGTCACATGATAACCTCCTGCCGGTACAAGGATGATTTGTTCGTCTATTATGCCCATAGTCTTGATATATGCGCCCCAAGTGCCGACAAGATGAACTCCGTCAACTCCCGTTGTTGCAATAGCGACCCATTGAGCATTGTCGAGCACCTCTCTACAGATACCTTCGATCTTTGCCATGATCAACCTCCTCAAACAATTCTGTGGTTGGAGTCCGCCCATTCTGCGCGGAAAACTACCGTTGAATGAAAGATATAGTTATATGTTGGAAAGTCAAAAATTTGTCGATGAAAGGCGGGTAACCGTCGATAAACGGTTCAGAGGAGACCCATCGCCTCTTTCAGTGCGGCCAGTCTTCGGCGAGCGACCGGGATAGGCGGAGTGGACCCATTATCCAAGATGATCATTGTCCGCCCTTTCTCGTCTCGGGTGAGCTTGCTTACATGTGCGAGATTCACGATAAAGCCTTTGTGGGCTCTGAAGAAGCTCGCGATCGTGTACCGCTGGAGCATGCTCTTCAGGCTCGAGTGCAAGTAGTGGGACTTGCCGGGAGTATAGATTTTGCAGTAATCCCCGTCCGACTGTACGGCAAGCACCTCATCTGTGCGCAGGAATTTACATGATCCCTCGTCTGAGACAGGGATCCTTTTCATCTCCAGCATGCCACTAAGTGGGTTCATAACGGCCTCAGTCTGCTCGCTCACGTCAATGAAGCTAACCGACCAACAGGTCTGGGGCGTGGGCGACACGACCGATAGCTGCGACAGATTATACATTATTACCTTGCCCAGCACATCGATGGTCATGGTCAGGGGCATGTCGGAAGGGGCTGTGGTCAATTCTTGGAGCAGCCTCGATAACTTCTCACGACTCTTTCGGGAATGGCACTGGAAGAGGCTGTTCCCCAGTTTTATCATGACTGGGCCATAGAACTGTCGTGCGTAATCGTTTATACCGATGACATGGAAATCCGTGGAGAGAAGAACCTGACCGATATTGAGAGTATTCCAGACGCCTTTCATTTTGGTTTTGGCTCCACGATTGACCGGAATTATGAGGCGGTGGGGCTTTCGGTCAGTTGCTGATAGAACGATGGCCCACGTGACATCGAAAAGGTCCAGGAATGGTCACCCATAATACGAACCAAGTCAGACCTCCGTCTTGAACAAAAGCCTGTATCTTCAACTACCTGACCGTACTTCACTCGCCTGCCGCTGTCAAGTATGAAGACTCCAACCGCATAAACGGGGTGGCTTTGGCGGAGTTTTTGCTCAGCCGATTGAATTCGGCTTTCGCCGCCGCAAGAGAAGACCCCTGGGTCTGGACTTGTTTCATCTGATCTCGCCAAGCCTTCGAGAGGATGGGCACAGGCCCGCTGACGGCGTTAGGGCTATTGGCTATTCACCTATTGGAATGACCCCGCAGAATATTTCGGGCGATAATAAACGCAACCGTCGCTATCGAGATCCCTGCATCCCGAAGGCATGGCATAGGCCAATAAACAAGCGGCTTTCTCCCATTTCCCCCGAAAAATCAATACCCATTGAGCACTGTGAGACACGGATGGTCACCCAAGGGTCTTCAAAGGTAACCAAAAAAATTGACGAAAAGGTCACAGCGCCAAACCACACCTCAAGTCGTCCCCCATGCCGTTCAAGACTTCCATGAATTCGGCCGGGTCGTTTGGATTCACCAGCACCTTCCCATTTCCCTTCCTCAAGCTTGTGGTCAGTCAGCGGTTTGTGTCAAAATTCATTCATGTCTGAGCCCCGCAAGTTGTTTACGTTCGAGTTTGTCGGCTGTTGCATCATTGCATTCTTGGCAATGTGCAACGTCAGCGTCTTCTACAACTTGTTCAACTACCTGCAGACCCTAGGCATTCCCGCAGAGTTACGCGGTTTGGTAGTCGGAACCTATTCACTGACCGCTATGGTGCTGTATGTCGTGGCGAGCCCGTTCCTGGATGTGGCATCTGCACCACGTACCATGCTGCTGGGTATGGTGTTGATGGGAGCCAGCGGAGTCGCCTATCTGTTCGTCCATTCATTCTGGGGGCTCATGGCATTGCGCATGCTTAACGGTGCAGGGCAGTTCTGCACGAGCGGCGGTGTTATGATCCTGCTCGTGTCGGTCATTCCGGCAGAGAAGAGCGGTCAGGCATTTGGCATATACTCGGTGGGCATGTTGCTCTCCTATGCCGCAGTACCGACGCTGATGGATGCGCTCGCTCCTTTCATGCCCTCCCCTGCAGACGGTTATGCCATCGCCACCGTTTCGCTGCTGCCGGCAGCTTGGATCGTGGGGCGGATTCGGCGGCGGGGTAAGGAGCGAACGCTAAGCCCTGCGGTAAACAAACAGCGCCCAGCCTGGGCGGACATTGGTGCTAATGTGATCCGACTGCCGGTTGTATTGCTGCTACTGTTAAATATTAGCTACGTGGCCAACTGGGGCAGCCTGTTTTTCCTCTTCAAGGGATTTGCGCACCAGCACGGACTGGCTAATGTAGGGATCTTTTTCACCGCACAGATGTTTTCGATGATACTCGTCCGCCTATTGGCCGTGCGACTGTTCGACGCAATCGAGAAGGCATGGTTGGTGGGAATCTGTTTCCTTACCGTTGCCTTAGGATACTTGGCGCTAGATCATCTACCAGGGATGTGGGCGGTGCCATTAGTAGGGGTCGTCTTCGGTTTGGGAATGGGTATGGGCTATCCGGCAATCAACGGCCTGATGTTCGAAGTCTCGGTCCCACGCCTCCGTGGTCTGAACGCAAACTTGATGCTCTCCGCCGTGCAGGCTGGGTATTTTCTGGGTCCGGTGGTAGGCGGCGCACTGGTGGCCCTTGGGGACTATCATGTATACTTCCTGGCAAGCAGCGGGCTGGCGTGTGTGTCTGCGGCTTTGAGCGTGGTGTGGGTGACATCTGCCTCCTGTAGGCCGGTGCAGGAATGAGTGTCTGATGATGGGCCAAAAGGGGCAAAAAAAATACCAAAAGATTTTCAACTCGCCGCTCTCCTATCTTCCACGCCTGCCCCTGTGACCTCTCGCTTTGCTCCGTGACAGCCAAAATCCTTTTTCGTTGACCTGTGTTCGTGAGGCCTGTACGCTTTGTGACTTGCCTCAAGAGCCAGAGCCTAAGCATTCGGCAATGATAGGTAGGTATGGGAGTAAATCAGGATGGCCTTAAAGAACCTGTTTGACCAAATCGTTAACAGGATGGAGCGTGCAAAGGAGAAAGAAATAAGACCCGAAATCACCCCCTCCCCAGGAGAGTGCACCATCACCATTCCTGAAAAGGAATCGCCATACAGCATCACGCTAAAGAAATACCCTAATGGAGTAACCATTAATACCCAGTTAGCTGGCAAACCCCAACACCAGCTATTGATGCCTGGGGCAACTCTCCAAGATGCCCTAAGGGTCATTCAGGGGGCTATAATAATCGTTTATGGTAAGTCCTTACATTGAGGGCAGCCTGGGGGCTAAGAAGAACGGCGGCTTGTCTGACGACGCTTCTTTGTGGCCTTTCCCACCTATGCTTCCGATGGACACCATAGCCCTCCACCATCCATTCGACATCTCCGATCACAACATCACCGCCCCAGAGCACTGCCGTGTGAAGGCAAAGTCGCTATGCCAAAATAGAGGAAGATGGGACTGAAAGCTTGCGTTAGCGATCAATTTTTTTCTTGACAACCCACGAGCAGACCGTTATGTTAGTGAGTATCACTTACATATTCCCCCCGGAGTCGATGACATGAAGAAAACCGCAGGCGTCTTGGCAAGAACCGCGCCTCAGCATGCTCAGGATTCACCCCGAATCGATGTACCTCCAGGGGGGGTCAAGATCATGGAAGCTTTGAAGCTGTTGCTGCAGGAGAAATGCTTTGATGCCATTACCACGGCAGAGATATCCCGGATGGCTGGTGCCAGCGAGGCTCTTATCTATCGCTATTTTAAGGATAAGAGGGGATTACTTCACAAGGTTTTGGCAGAGTACACCCTGGATCATCTTCTTCAAATTCGAAGCGATGTCGACCATGTGCAAGGAGCACTGAATAAGCTCCGAAAACTTATGAAAGGCACCATATCCTTTCATAAGAAAAATCGCGTTTTCTCACAGATTCTCTTGCTGGACGTGAGGAATTACCCCGGGTACTTTGATAGTGACGCTTATGAGTTGGTGAAACAATATGCCCGGCTCATTGACGAAATCGTGGAAGAAGGGATCAGGAATAAGGAGATTCGGGAGGACATTTCTATGGCCTGCGTGAAGGATGTCATTGTCGGCAGCATAGAGCATGCCTGTCTCAGGTCAGTGGTGTTCGACTGGGAATTTGATGAGGAATTGCTAGCTCGCAATCTCTCCGAAACGGTAATCGGTGGGCTGGCCAGGCCGGCAGGGACGTTGCGCCCAGCGGATGATGAGCAGGACCGAAAACTCGATGATCGAACGCGTAAAAGGAGGATGAAGACAAGGCCTAAGAAGTTGGCTTAAGACCCTACTTTCTTGAAATGACAACATGATACCACGAGTTGGCGGCGGTCTGTAAACGCCCGTCGGGAAGCGCAGTTAGTACGTCGGACGCATGGTATCCGTCAGCTTGTGGTTTGCGGACCGCTTGAACGATCCCAGGAGCGCCATTGTAACCTCGTTGCGAGGTAAACGACACTTTCTCTCAACCCATTTTTCCACCGAAAGAATCTCGGCGATGAGGCGTAGCCTCATCGGATATGCCGGAGGTTTGTCTGAGACGACCCAGTATTCTCGGACAGACAGTGGACCGTTTGGGGAAGGGTCAGCCTGGGGACTCACATTGCCCAAAATGGCTGGCTGCACGATTGTGGCCTGAATCGTCTCATCTTTCTCTAGTTGGCTGTGCGGCTCGTCGTTGACACAAGGAGAAACTCCCCAAACAAAGCGGGACAGCTCAACTAACGTCCGAAACCTTAAGGAATGGAGTGAGCTATGCACTTAACCCCGGAAACGACAGAAGAACTTACTATGCTCAGAGAAGCCGTTTATAGAGCAGCCAGGGACAAGATTGCCCCGCTCGCTGCATCAGTCGACGAGTCCGGAGAATTCAACCGGGATGTCGAAGCTCTCTGCTGGGATCTGGGTCTGTTGACCCTGGCTTTGCCTCCGGAGTTCGGGGGCCTCGAAAAGAACAGGGGTACTGCCCTGTGCATTGCGGTTGAAGAAATATCCCGATTCTGTGCGTCGTCAGCCTTGTTGTTGATCATTCAGGCCGTGGGATCGTTCCCCATCGTTCACGGAATATGCCCGGAGATCAGGGATCGGGTACTTTCCGGGATCCGGGACAATCGCGAACTGGTGGCTTATCTGGTGACCGAGCCCTCCGGTGGATCCGACGTTGCAGCGATCAAGACCACTGCCACGAGAGACGGCAACGAATACGTCATAAGTGGAGTGAAATGCTTCGCGACCAACGGTGGTGTGGCTTCTCTTTACTCGGTCTTGGCGAGGACTTCTCGAGAAGAAGGTCACAACGGTCTGTCGTTCTTCCTCGTGGAACGTGACCGCCCCGGCCTGCAGGTAGGAAGGAAAGAGAACAAGCTCGGCCAGCGCGGGTCCAATACCACGGAAGTTTTTCTCGATGAGGTAAGGGTACCCGCGGTCAACCTCCTGGGAGAAGAAGGGCGTGGATTTCGGCTGGCCATGAACGATTTCGATATGTCCAGGCCGGCGATCGCTGCTCAGGCGATCGGGATTGCCCGAGGAGCGTTCGAAACGATGGTGAAATACTCGACCGAGCGACAAGCCTTTGGGAAATTCATTGCGGAACACCAGATGATCCAAGCCATTCTCGCGGACTCCGGGATGCTGATCGAGGCTGGCAGAGGCCTAGTTTACCGTGCCGCAGCGCTCCATGACGAAGGCAAGCGAAACACCAAAATCGCCTCAATGGCTAAGTGCCTTGCCAGTGATGCTGCGATGAAGATTACTACGGATGCCGTTCAGGTCTTGGGAGGATATGGGTACACAAAGGATTTTCAGGTAGAACGCATGTTCCGAGACGCGAAACTCACCCAAATTTTCGAAGGAACCAATCAGATTCAACGAATCGTCATAGCTCGGGAGATTCTGAACGAGGTCGGTTTTACGATCTGAAGGCTATCTGTGGAACGTTTGGCACATCTGCCTCACGGTTGTTCCGTTTGAGGCTCAGGAGGTTGCACCTTGATCAAACTCGATGATGAACAGCGAATGATTCTCGAAACGGTCCGCCGGATCGCTGCAAGGGAGCTTGCCCCCAGGGCCGCGGAATTGGACGAAACGGCGGGTTTCCCCCACGCGGCTGTGGCTGCTTTTGCCGAGAACGGCATCTTGAATCCTCTCCTACCTGCGCAGTATGGCGGAGTGGATCTCGGTTTGCTTACATTTTCCATGATTCTCGAGGAAATAGCCCGGGCGTGTGCGTCGTCGGCACTGCTGCTCATCGCTCAGGCAGACGGAATGCTGCCGATCCTTCATGGCGGAAGCGAACCCCTCAAAGAAAAATACCTTCAGCGCCTTGCAGATGACTCTCACCAGTTGACGGCTCTTGCCGCCACAGAACCGTCGGCAGGCTCTGATATCGTGTCTATGAGAACCAAGGCCGTGCGTAAGGGCGACAGGTACATAGTCAACGGCCAAAAATGCTTCATAACTAATGGATCGGTAGCGGATTTCTTCGTTCTATACGCGTATACCGATACCTCCCTGGGAGCCCGTGGGATCAGCGCATTTGTGGTAGAGAAAGGCTTTCCAGGTCTCGTGTACGGCAAGAACGAAAACAAAATGGGAATGCGCGGCTCGATCAATTCCGATCTTTTTTTCGAAGACATGGAGGTTCCAGCGGAAAACCTCGTCGGCGTAGAAGGCGGGGGGTTTGTCAATCTCATGAAAACACTGGCCATGAGCCGGCTCTTTTGCGCTTCCCAGGCCGTGGGCATTGCTCAAGGGGCACTGAATGAGGCGGTGGCTTACGCTGGTGAACGCGTGCAGTTCGCTAAGCCCATTGCCGCTCTCGCACCTATCCAATTCATGGTAGCGGACATGGCCGCTGCCCTGGAATCTTCGCGACTGCTTACCCACAAGGCGGCCCACCTGTTTGACGAGGGCGAGGCGGAGCGTGCAGGCACTTTTGCGGCAATGGCCAAATTCATGGCATCGGACACGGCGATGCGAGTCACCACGGACGCGGTACAGATCTTGGGCGGTTATGGCTATATGAAGGACTACCCCGTGGAACGAATGATGCGAGACGCAAAACTGACGCAGATATACACGGGAACCAATCAGATCATGAGGCTGATAGCAGGAAGGGATCTATTGCTTTCCCATTGACCTGGGTAACACCTACGAGTCAATGCGGAGGCAAGAGGTTGGCGTCCATCAGACTCGGGAACCACTTCACCGCAAAGACGGGCATTCTGACATTCGCGTTTTTGACGCGGGGCGTAATCTGTTGCGGGTTGTGTCTCGTGGTCGTACAGAGGGGGTACAATACACTGTGCGGAGCCATCATACATTCACCAGAAAAGGGAGGACAGTGACATGAATGAGCAGAGAACCACTTATGACGTGGGAATGTTCAAGGACACGTTCGAGAATGAGTTTACGTATATAGAGGGTTTCCGAAGAAACACCCATCGTTACGAGAAGAACATGGCTCTCACGTGCCCCGTCAGAAAGAAAAGCTGGACGTACTCCGAAGTCGACAGGGAATCTAACAGGCTGGCGCACGCTCTTTTGAACGACCACGTTCACAAGCGCGATGTTGTCATGTACCAATTGTATAACTGTCCGGAATTTCTTTTCCTCTATCTTGCCCCGCAGAAGATTGGCGCCATCAACTGCCCCATAAATTTCAGGCTCTCCTATGGAGAGACTGCATATATTATCGATGATAGCAAACCCAAGATCTATTTTTACGATGCAGCCATCAGCGAAGTGGCCGAAAAAGCGTTAAATACAGCTTCGCACAAGCCCTCGAAAGTTGTGATGGTGGATAGCTTCGGTTCGCATAAGCCTTTGGACGGAGCAATTTCGTATAATGCCTATCTGGAAGGTAAGTCCGAAGAAGATCCGGGTATGCATAGACCAAGTCACATCTATGACGAGACAACGAGGCTGTATACTTCAGGGACGACTGGCATGCCGAAAGGCGTTCCTTTGAACAACATAAACGAGATCCTCAGCGCGCACGATGTCATCATGCATTTTCCTCTTTCTCCTCGAGATAAGACGATGAATATGACGCCGTGGTTTCATCGCGGTGGGCTCTATTCAGGGGGACCCAATCCCACGCTGTACACGGGCGGCGAAGTAGTCTGTCTCCGAGAATTCGATCCGCGTAAGGTGTTGGACTGTGTGCAGGAATATGGTCTCACGTTTCTCATCGGAGCGCCGGTCACGCTAAAAGGCTTGTGCGACGAACAGGAAAAAACCCCTCGGGATCTCAGCAGGCTCAGAGGCATCGTGACCATGGGGGCCCCTTTGGAGAAGAATAGCTGCATCCAATTTCAAAAGGTACTGACTCCAAACATTTTTAATGGATATGGTTCCACGGAAGCCTTCTGGAATACGTTCCTCAGGCCTTACGATCTTCCCGACATGGCCGGATCGGCTGGTCGTTCCTGTACCGACGATGACGTGGCGGTAGCAAAACTGTATCCAGATCGCCTGGCGGAACCAGACGACCATGTGGCCAAAGACAATACGGAAGTGGGAGAGATCATTGTAAAACCCACGGGTAAGTGTGCCTTTGATTACATCAACAAGGCTGATGAAGCTAAGAAAAAGTTTTACAAAGGCTGGTTGTATATCGGCGATCTGGGAACATGGAACGATGAGGAATTCGTAACCGTCGTGGGAAGAAAGGACGACATGATCATCTCAGGCGGAGAAAATATTCAACCTGTCCAGGTAGAGGAAATCATCAACCAGTGCCCCAAGGTACTCGAAAACGTCATTGTAGGGATGCCGGACGACAAGTGGGGTCAAATGGTAGTGGCGTATGTGGTTAAGCGGGATTCATCCCTCACGGCGGAAGAACTCGACGAGTTTTGTCGTAATCATCCGATGCTGGCACGGTACAAGAGACCTCGATACTACAGTTTTGTGGAGAAGCTTCCCTTGACAGCCACCGGCAAGAAGATCCACTACAAGCTGAAGAAACAGGCTGCCGAAGATTTGGCGAAAGGTTTGCTGGAAAAAATCTGACCTCAGCACCGAGGTGCCAGCTTCCCCGTGAGACGCAGCGCCGTGGGAAATTCTGCAAAAAGTATGGTGGCCTGACCTCCCTCTTTAGCCCAGGTTTTATCCTAAACTTACTCAGCACCTGGACCAGTTTTTGGGAGTCAGGCCAGTCTTAGATCTATTTCTCGGTCGTTAATGCCACAAGGGAGTGCTCAAAAAACACGCCTCGGGTGATCGCTATCGGCCTAAGGCGTACTAAGGCTTTTCCATTTACTATAGCGCCTCATTGCAGACAGTATCCTAACTCCTCTCTCCAAGCTGGGAACTGTCAGGGCCCGACCCTGCTGCTCCAAGCTGTTAACAGACTCCTCAGGCTGTGGTCCGTAAACCCATACCACCACTGGTTTGTCAAACTTCTCGGACAGTTGCTGGATCACTTCCTCAGCGCCCAGATGTAGCTGTTCCGCATCTCCTAGCCCAAGAGCAACACAGATTACCCCATCAACGTTGGGATCGCCCAACACATCTCTCAGGGCCCTACCATAGGCTTTTCGCATTCCATTTTTCATTACGGCAGGCCAGATGTCCATAGGGTTAGCGACCGGCATCCAATCTGGGGACAGCTTTCGGATACCTTCAGTGGTGCCTGGAGAAAGCCTCGCCAGTTGGAGGTCATGTCTTTCCATCGCGTCCAAGAGAATTATTCCACCTGCTCCGGTGAGTGTCACCACCGCAACTCTTGGACCTTTCATCTCAGGGAGCCGGACGAAACCGCGAACCAAATCGCCTTGATCTTGGGTCTCCTGTACCCTAACTACTCCCACTTTCTGAAAAGCAGCAGCGATTATCCTATCGTCAGCTGCCATGGAACCACTGTGCGAAGCAGCCGCTTTGGCTCCTTCCTGAGACCGTCCTGTTTTCAGCGCTATTACAGGAATTCGACGGCCAAGCTTTCCGGCAACTTCCAGGAAGCGGTTTCCGCCTGTGATTTCTTCCGCATGGAGGGCTATCACACGGATTCTCTCGTCTTCACCCAGCCATTCGAGTGCGTCCACAATGTTCACATCGCAGGCGTTTCCCACATCTAGGCCAATACCCATCCCTCCCTGAAGTTGAGTGGCGCCCACAAAGAAAACGCCAGATTGGCAAACTACCCCAATAGGGGTTTCCCGTCGAGCGAGCGGCATAAATGAGGAATTGAACCGGTGGAATGCGTTGTAAACCCCCAGCGTGTTGGGGCCGAGAATGCGGATCCCGAACTTACGGGCCTCCTGGAGCATTTCTCTTTGCAGCTCCTTGCCCTTCCTGTCTGACTCAGCAAAACCTTGATTAGTGACAATCACGGCTCTGATGGACTTCTGGCCGCAGTCTCTTATGATTCCAGGGACCGTTTCTCTTGGAGTGGAAACGATGGCCAGGTCGGTCTCATGATCTAGTTCGGAGACCGATGGCACAACGTGAATTCCCGCTATTTCTCGTACGTGGGGATGGACAATCGCGACTTGTCCTTCGTACCCCCAGTTCCTGAGATTATCTACAGGATTTAGCGCGCCCGGACCGCTTTTGCGAGGAACCCCAATGAAAACTACTGACCGCGGATACAGGAAAAGAGATTTCAAGAACCGATGTTGCAATATATCCTCCAGAGAAAAAGAATGGATCTTTAAGAATACTGCCGGAGTGAGAACCGAAATGGGCTGAGAGCTGGAAAGTCAGTCCGCCCACATGACCTAATATGGCTGATGTCAGCCACTTGCCTGGTTTTCCCTAACGATCTTCTTGCCAATGTCGTCGCGAAGAACGTATTTCAAAACCTTTCCCGTGGGCGTCCGAGGCAACTGCTTGATGATTTCAACACGTTCGGGCCACTTGTACTTTGCCACATTATTCTTTTCCATGAAGGTCTGGACTTCTTCAAGGGATAGGGTTTCACCAGGGTTGAGTTCCGCGTAGGCGCAGCATTTCTCACCCAGCCTCTCATCCGTCATCCCGACGACGGCCACATTGATGACCTTGGGATTCCTGTATAGGATGGACTCCACCTCTTCGGCGCTGATATTCATTCCCCCCCGGATGATAATATCCTTCAGCCGAGTCGAAAAATGATAAAAACCATTCTCATCCAGGTAGCAGGCATCCCCAGTATGATAAAAACCGTCCTCGTCCCACTTATTCTTATTCAGGTCTGGTCGTTTGTAATAACCGGCAATGATGAAAGGTGACTTTTGACAGAATTCACCGACCTTGCCCACACCCAGAACCTTGTTGTTCTCATCGACAATCTTTGTCCGGCTGTATAACTGGGGGAGACCGATGGTAGTGGAGACAAGGTCAGGTTCGAGCCCGACCTCAGTCACATTCAAGTGCCCCTCGTTAGACCCGAAACCGTTCCAGACCAGACATCCGAACTTTGACATCATTTCCTCGATCACAGGCGTCGGGCAGGGCGCTCCGCCGCTCGCCACCACTCTGAGCGAGCTCAGGTCATACTTGTCCAGTTCGGGATATCTGAGAAGGGCCACATGCATGGCAGGGACGCCAGCATAAAGGGTGGCTCTCTCCGTGGAGATTGTCTGGGCCATGACTGCCGGATCGAATCCATCAAGCAAAATCAACGTGCCGCCGACCATGGCCATGGACAGGATCCCCACGCTCTGGCCGAAGAGATTGATCCACGGTAGCGCCATGACGACTTTGTCATGAACATTTTCCGTCAGGTGATGGAGAAAGCCCGAGCGTTCAAAACATTTCCAATGATTGTGGGTCCGGGGGCACCCCTTCGGATCGGCTTCCGTGCCGGATGTGTAGCAAATTGTGAGGACGTCGTTGGCGTCGATCTTATAATTCTGATCAAGATAGTCGGCTGCGTATTTTTCCTCCAGCCTATTCTCCCACATGTTCCCAAAAGAGACGGCAACTTCCGGTGAGTCATCGCCGATGGCGATGAGGTGTTTTAGCGTAAGGTGTTTCGAATGAAGTCCTTTCATCATTTCGACATAATTGAATCCGTGGTACTCCTTCTGGACAATCACAGCGGGAGCCTCTGTCTGGCCGAGAACGTAATTCAATTCATGTTCACGCCACTGCATGGCTAAAGGGACCACACAGGCGCCGATCCTCGCCAAGGCGAATTCCGCGATGATCGCCTCCACACAGTTCGGAATTTGGGTCACCACGAGATCGTCGCGTTTGATTCCCAACTCGAGAAAGTTTAGGGCCATCCGGTCCACCATGGTTCCATACTGCGACCAGGTCAAACGAGTCTTGACATCGATGAGGGCCTCCTTATCGGGAAAGGCGCTCGCCCAGCGTTTGATGTAATCACAGAACGTCCATTTGTCCCAGAAACCGAGATGTGTGTAATACTCGATCTGTTCCTTTGTCACATTGCTTTCAATGGGCATGTTTACCTCCCTGATTCAAACTGCTTGAACATTAGAGCCTCTTGCAAAAGTATGTTTTGACGCTTTAGCATACCTGATAAATGAGCTTCACGGGCAAGCCCGTGGTACAGTGTTTTTAGGAAAAAAGACATCTTGCCACAGGAGTAGCCAGTGAAGCTTAGTGGAATAATATCGCGATTGATAGGATTTCTCCAATCAACCCTTTTTCCTAAATTGGAGCGATACTGGGAGACCGCTTTGACTGAAAAGGAGAAAAGGCTTGTGCTGTTGAACTGTTCTAGAATGAACTAATTTGACATTAAAACATCATTTAGATATGGAAGGACATGCGATTGACCAAATTTACGAAAGTATGACGGAATCATGCGGTGGCCTGCCCTCCAGTTTGCCCGCTGTTAAGTTAGCCGCATAGTACTTTGACCTCCTGGGTGTTCATGAAAGGGTTCCTTTTTTAGGTCGTGATCCTAACTTACCACCCGGCCCCAGTCAGATAAGCGATCAAGAACTCATCAAGGCGATCAATCTAATGACCTTCGATCATGGGGAGACAGAAATATGGGTGTCCAGCCCAAGATAAAAATCCTTGGGAGGCGCAAGCTCTCAAGGATCAGTCAAATTAACCTGCTCAAATTAAAAAAGAGGGCAAATTCTGTTGCCCTTGACACAGGGTTTGACGCTACAACAAAATACCCAGTGATTTCATGCGCTTTGGTGCTAGCTGCGAGACTCTAACGGATTTCTTTTTGTATCGAGTGTCAACATTGACCAAATGGGATTTGGGTTCTTGTGTTACGTCAAAGCTGATTCGGATCGAGATACCTCCTGAAAATCCAGACCGACCTGACTGTTTTCAATACACGCCGTATTCTCTGGTAAAATCGAACATGGCCTTGATGTTCGCCGGCTTGGCGTCATCCAGCCCCGTGGAGGAATCCATGACATATCCTCCGTCTTTCCCACACACGTCGATCAATTTCTTGCAGCAAGCCCTGACATCGTCCGGGGTACCGGTCACGAGGATGGACAGGGGTACATTTCCCCGAATGCAGACTGTATCGCGGAGGATCTCCTTTGCCTTGACCATATCGGTCGCCTCAAAGGCGTAGCAGGCCTTTCCAGCCGGTATGTCCTTTATGATTTCCAGCCGCGAGATGCAGTTGCCTTCCCACAGAGGACATGGGTTGCACCCCTCGTTGATCAGGGCAACCATCAATTCTCTGAGGGTAGGCCAGAAGAACTTCTTGAACTGCTCCAGCGACATGAACCCGTCTAACCCTTTATGGATGGGGATGAACACGCGAGGATTTCCTGAGGCTTTTGACGCATTGATGGCAGTTTCGAACATAATCGGAAGGAACCTTTCGCATGCTTTGATCAAGATTTCCGGTCGTCGGTACATATCAAGCATTATCCCCTTTGTGCCCCGGAAGAAATCCCCAAGAGTGTCAAAAGGGGCTTGGGTGAAGGCTCCAAACTGCATTGGAAAACCGGCTTCTTTAGCTGTTGTGACGTAGCGCCGCGAGTATGAGGCGATGCGCATCGATTCTTGCCCTGCCCTTTTCATCGCCTCCAACGCGTCAATCACCTCGGGCAAACTATACGGAGCAAAACCAAATGGGACGCCCATATAGTAGGTGATGATTCCACGCAGGGGTGAAAGTTTCTCAAGACCCTTCAGTGCGCCGAATACCCTCGGCCAATAAGTTCGGACCATGAAGTCGGATGGATCGAGAAGAAAGTGATCGTATTCATCGGCCTTCATGTACTCACCTTCTACAAACTGGTAGGTGAGGTCCGCGGCAACCCCGTGTCCAGGCCATTTGAGGAGCTTAAAATCCAGGGTCTCGAGGAGCGGCCCCAGAAAACGAATCGAATACGGGTTTTGCTCCATATCCGGTTCAAACTCCGTCAAGACCTTCCATTGAGATTCCCACATCTTTTCAGGATCGTACATGACCTCTTCAACGGTCATGCCCGCATACTTGGCTGGGAAAAAACCGAACAGCACCTCGATGGGAACCCTGTCAGGAATCCTCAAGGCTATCGCGTCCTCGACCCTCTTCTCCCTTTGCATGTACATTTCCGCAGCATCGTCGTTCACGGCTACCCCCTAATTCACTGCTTGCACAAACTGACAGCGGCCATGCCGTCCTTCCCATAGGCATCTGTGCGCACATATCTGCGTACGTCTTCGTCGATCTGGCCGCCGCCAATCATGATCCTCAATTTATTACGCAGACCAGCCTGCTCAAGAACCTCGATGCCTGTGGATTTTGAAGGCGGAGACGCGATTTCATACTCGACAGGCCAGAGAACTGCTGTCTTTTGTTCATTCTATTGTTCGAGACTTTGATACAAGTTTCGGTATTGCTGTTTTACGAGATTTTTTTGAAGTTTGCCCGTAGCTGTCTTGGGTAATTGCTCCACAATGACGACTCTCTTAGGAACCTCGAACCCCCCGAGATCTTTCTTGCACAGGGCAACAACATCCTCTTCCGAGAGCGCAATGTTCTCTCTTGGAACGATGAAAGCTGTTACCGCCTCTATCCATACGTCATGCGGTAGTCCGACTACCACCGCTTCCGCAACACGCGGATCAGCTAAAATTACCTGTTCAACCTTGATAGAAGGAACATTTTCACCGCCCGTTTTAATCATATCTTTTTTTCTATCCACAAAAGCAAGAAGTCCATCTTCATCAAAATAGCCTAAATCTCCTGAATGAGCCCAGCCAAATTTTCTTATCTCATTCGTTGCCTCTGGATCCTTCAGATATTCAATCAAATGTGCCGTACCACGCCTTACAATTTCACCTATCTCTCCCTGCGGGACCAGGTTACCATCCTCATCCATTATTGCCGTTTCTACAGTCAGGGCAGGTTCCCCCCAGTAGTTGCCCATCTTCTTTAGTTGCCATTCGGGCTTGAAATTCTCCGAAGACGGGAAAAATTCCGTTTGTCCCGTTCCTAACATGAAATTGGGACCAAAAGTTTCCATGCATTGACTAAGAGTCCTCTTGTCCATGGGTGTCATTGCGTAGAGGCATCCCTTAACACTAGAAACATCATATTCCTTGAGCCGGGGATGGTCTAGCATTGCCCGCCACATCATGGGAAGAAGAAAAAGAAATCCGATTTTCTCCTCCTGAATTGTCTCTAGCATGATCGTGGGGTCAAAAGCGCGAAATATCACGGTCTTTGATCCTATATGAAAAAGACTCGTGGCAAGAGTCTGCGCTGCGCAATGAAACATCGGCATAACTATTGCGCCGCTGTACTCGGGAAACATTTTCAATTCTATTAGGTTGGTCAATGACATGATGTAGAAGCTTAAGTGGGAAAGCGCAACCCCCTTCGGCCGTGCAGTAGTGCCGCTTGTGTACAAGACTGCAAATGGATCACGCTCCCAAATTATCTCTGCAATCTCCGAGTCTGATTGACCATCCAGAAACTCGTTAAAATCTACAAAATATGAAGGGGTTTTACTTCCCGTCGCAGGGATTGAGACGAAATGCTTTAGCGTTTTACATTTGTCTTTTACTTTATCGATCAGTGAACAAAGAGCATCATCGACAACTATTGCTTTCGCTTCTGAGTGATTGAGCATATAGGCTACATCGTCCGGACCTAGCCGAGGGTTTAGCGGTACCGCAATGAAGCCCCCTTTCGCACACCCGTAAAAGGCGACAACAATTTCCCAAGAGTTAGGCCCAATGGATGCTACTTTATCACCTTTTTTTAGACCCAGGTTCCTCAAGGCTGCTGCAAACCGGTTAAGCTGTGCGTTTAAGGTCTTATAATCGAGACTTATACGTTTATCTCCTCTGTTTTCCGCGATGGCTTCTCTGTGAGGCATATGCCGTGCTTGACGTCGGAAAACATCACCTAATGCCACCCTTTGCAATAGGTTATTCTCCAGTTCAGTAACCATTCCTTAACCTCCTTTAACTCTGCAGATCGTCGAGGTTTCCAGACCATACAGACTCACTGAATCTGTCACGGGAAAACACCTACTCGATTAAACCTCCTCCTTTCTTTACTCAGGCTGAGTTAAGAACGGGTGCCGCTTCTTGCAGTGACGAGTCATGCGGCTCACCGGAGCTCTTGATCCCTGATTTCTGGGCGGTTGTCGCGTTAGTGCCTTCATCCTGACGGCTTCCGACGGCCTTTGGCACGTTCCGGGATGCAGTGGCAGCTCCCGACTGACCGCTTGCGAAACTCATATTGGCTTTAATCACTACTTTATTGCCGGATTTAACAAAGCGTTTCATTCCACCCATAGCTTCGACTGCGCTTCTTGTAATACCCGACGGATTGCGGCCGTGGCTTACGACAACATCTGGATAAGTCTGAGCCCATGCCGAATCCCGATTCAGGATAACGCGGGGACCGACAGTTACGGCAACGGCAGTCGCTGCCAAACCGCTCTTGAGGAAGTCTCTTCTACTGGATCTTCGGGACATGATTACCACCTTGACATTTTGGTTGCAGAGCTTACTATGTAAGCTATCATGCAATCATTGCGGCTCAGCTTTCAAAGCCGAGCCATGTCACCCGACCCTGCCGCCGGGCTGGAATGCGTGGCTCCTCATCTGGATATCCAATCGGAATGATGCTCACAAGTTTTTTGCCTGCCATCCTGAACAGATTGTTGAACTCCGCCTCTTTGTAGAAAATGGCCCCATCTGTCCAACAGGCTCCCAGTCCCGCCCCATGGGCGGCAAGTAGAAGATTTTGCATAGCCATCGCTGCTCCGCAAAAGTCGTCCTGTCCAGTGGGCAACTTCCCTGCGTAAGCTAATATAATTACCGGGGCCCCTCCATAAGTCTCAAAGAAAGTTTTCATCCCTTCGATTATTTTAGGTTTATCGGCAAATTGTTTTTCCAGGACAGGTCTGAATAACTCAAAGGCACCCGAGGAGATCTTCAGAAGATCCTTTTTCTGATCACCTTGCACTACGATCAAAGAGGAATCTTGTCGGTTCATGGGCGAAGGTGCCCATAAAGCGAGGTCGATTATTTCTTGAAGCAATTGTTTGGGGACTGGATCTGGCTTGTATTTTCGCACACTACGTCTTCCCATGATCGCTTCCCTGAGTTCCATCAAAATCCTCCTTTTTTGGTCTATTGCTTCTCGGATTACACAAGGTCGCTGTCCTCTAAGATGACCTGTTGAGATATGCACCTTCCGCATGGCTACTGGCCCACCTGAGTGGTGTGGCAGGCGGTTAGCAACATGTGGCCTGCTCAATTATGTACCATGTTAACTTAGAGGTATAGTGCCTTGACCTCCCGGAACACGAAAACATCTACGGGTGAAGTGCGGACGATCGCTTTTCGAGTATGGCTGCAGGTGCGGGGGGCGAAGGTTCAGTGAGCCGTGTGATCTGAGGGTGTTTTATTCCCCGATAGAATTGAGGGAGAGCTTGTGCCCGGATTCCAGCGCATCGATCACGAGGAGACAGAATAGGAGTATCATCCCCAAAATAAAAATCCTTGGGAGGGGCAAGATCCCAAGGATCAATGAAATTAAACCACTTAAAATTGAAACAAGGGCAAAACAAGGGCAAAATCATTTTGCCCTTAACACCAGGGAATCACCTATGAGGAAATTCCCTGTGTTTTTGGCGTGTTGTGGCGGGAGCGACGAGACTCGAACTCGCGACCTCCGGCGTGACAGGGCGTCGTTCCAGTGCATGAACAAGCGATCTGCTTTAAAACCCCAACGATTTCGAGACCTGTGAAGACCTGTGAGTCCCTCTTGGACCCCATCAAACCCAAAAAGTGGGAACAAAATGGGAACAAAGTGGAAGTCTCTTTAGTGACGGCAGAACGCCTCTTGCGACTCCCCTACCCCACTTTTTGCACGCACTCGATGAACAACTCTTTGAGACCCCTGCCGTGTGAAGGCTGCGAACCAGTAACTATTGAAGCGGTCTTTTTGCAATTCTCCTGAAAAATCAAGCATCATTGAACACCATAGGGACGTATGAGTTCCCATTGGTTCGTCAAAAGTCACGAGAAAGTCACGGGATGATTTCAGACATCGCCCGGCGACCTCCCTCTGCCCACAACTCACCAATACTCCCTACTCCTTCTCCAAGTCCTTCCTTCTACCCCGTCCCAACTTTCACTTCCGATAGACACCAAGAACTGTTCGCTTTCCCCTATTTCACTGCCTGGACTTCAAGCCTGGCCATCGCTCGCCTGACGTTGTTGCCATGAGTGCCCACCCTCTCGCCGATTTCTTTCCATCCGAATCCTTGTTCACGCATCCTCTGAGCCTCGGTGATGTCCCACTTCATGTTTGGCTGGTGTCTAGGGGTGTGGAGCCCATGTCGCGTGAAGTATCCTCTGACAGTTCCTCTAGGCAGTTCCAATTCTTGGTCTATTTTCACCCAGGGCCATCCCTTCTGACGCAATTCAGCTGCTTTTCCCACATCCCACTTTACATGCAACCCAGGGTTTTTACGACTAACCTCCCAGCCAAGTCTTTTGAAAGCAACTTTGATAGTGTTAGGTTGCACGCCCAGGAATCTGGCTATCTCATGGAGTCCCTTTCCTTGGTCCGCCAATTCTTTGGCTGCCTTTATATCCCATTTGCATTCGCGGGTGGCATCTTTCTGTTTCACTATTATTCCACGGTAACGAAACGCGGAACGTACCTGGGCACGGGACATCCCCAGTGTCTCGGCAATCTCTCCGCAGCTTTTGCCCCCATTGAGAAGTCCTATGGCGTAGTTTAAGTCCCAGCCCTGCTTGCGCCCGCGCTCTCCAGGGGGGGCAGATAGCCCTCGGCAGCGGAGCGCTGAATAGACTTGACCATAGGTCAATCCCATTTCCTCAGCAATCCCTCCGACACTCTTGCCTTGTTCAAGTAGCTCTCGGGCTTTGGTGAAATTCCAACTCAGCTTTCGCCCTCCCGGTCCACGTGTTTTGGTGAGTCCTCGACTTCTCAGCGTGCCGTAAACTTGGCTCCTCTTCAGACCCATAGTCTCAGCAACTTCCCGATAATTCTTGCCTTCCTTTAGGAGGGTTACAGCTGCATCAAGGTCCCACTTCAGATTGCCTGCCATTGCAGACCTCCACGATCTCCCATTGCAACGCAGCGGACTGAAAATGGCCCCTAAAGGAATTGAGGGACGCAAGTCCTGAGACGCACCTTATTGCAATGAAATCCACCGTTTCCTTCGATAGTTTAGCTCCGCACTGCGCACAGGGCAAGCGCTGTTCAGAGACACACTCCTGCCTTGATCCTTCATTCTTTGAGTATGCAGGTCCTTGGACGGACTTAAGCAACATTCGGTTACGTCCTGGGGCCGACTTGAACTGAAACGGATTAAAATGAATAGGATTTGTGGCTCAAGGAACTATTCTGGTCCGCCTTCGCATTGTTAGAGGCCGAGCTCTTTTCGGACAAATGGTCCGAATAGTGAATCAACTTTCTTGGGAGTAGTAAGCGACTAACTTCTGGGACGTACCAATCGAAACATCATAGCAATCAGGCTCGTCTTGCTACCATCCACGCATGGAACATCCAGCAATGAATCACCGCAACTAACGGCGGCCTCAGGGCTTCATAAATCTGAAAATCGGGTGTGCAGCGAGATTTTCCCTCTCCAACTTGCTTCACCGATAACAGCAGCCGGACGAACCGGCAAAAGCCTCGGACGCCACCGGGTCCACGAAGTCGGTTCATAGCGGCCCGCGTGATAGGTGGTGCCCCGCCACTGGAGGGCGTCTTTCCACAGAATTTTCTTTACTGTGACAAAAAAGACCCAGATCAGCATCAGGTTTCCCAAAGTCAGCAGCACAGAATATTTTTTGGGCACGCCCATTTGTGCGCAGAACCAGGCCGAGACCACGCACATCTCGATCGCGCAGATTGACGGAAGCAGAAACCAGACCGTCGGCCAGACTTCCCGAGCTGCGGAAATATAGAAGTAGAGAGACGCGGCCATGACAGGGAGGCTCATCAGGATATGAGCCCCGAGATACCTGTGAGGACCGTAGGCATTTCATAGTTCTTGGAGGCGTTCAGTGCCTGTCCCGCCGGCAGGTGAGTCATCATTACATAGAAAGAAAAACGGAGGGCCGGTGCCCTCCGCTATGTTACTAGGCGATTGGTGCGCAAGATTCCTTAAAAATCTCCGGTCACCTTGAGTTCTATACCATAAATCGGATCGATAGTCTTGTTAGGATTAACTCCCCAATGTGCCGGGTTATTATCACCGACGGGGCCAATGAATTTGGTATTGCCTGTTGCACCTGCCCAATTAACAATTGATTTGTCTACGCACGCCCAAGCAAACCACGGTCCAGGCTGCCACGCCGCGGACGAGAAGTTCACTGTCAGGTTCTCCAGGAGTTTCCAATCAAATCCCGCACCGATTTCCCAGCCCAAATTGGTGTCAGGTATCGAAGGGCCCTCATTCTTTAAATTGTGGAAGATGGTCACATTACCGGCGCTTATTACATTGTTCTTGGCAGCAGCAACGTCTGTTACCGTCTGGGCTGCCGGCATTACCGGCAGGATGAAGCCCCATCCATAACCGCTCTGGGATACCCTGTCAGCCCAGAAGAAGCTCAGGTAGGTGTTCAAGTTGGCTGCCACCGCGTAATCCAGCCTACCGCCGTAAACCATAGCGTCTTCCACGGACCCGTTCCCGGTATCCCCGTTAATATGGGTCCCGAGGCCGTAGTCATATACCATCAGCAAGCTATAGGGCCTGAACAGACCAGTATTCGCAAAGGAGTTGGGCTGCCGAATGTTATTCGTGGGGACCCTGCCTGCAGTAATTATGAGGCCATTTCGGTCTATCTGCACACCGGCCCTTCTATCAGGCCCCGCTGCCCATGCAGTGATGAGGGACAACTTGGCCGGGCCGCAAAGGAATCCGCCTTCGGCCACTGCCCGCCAATTCTCCATATATGTATCGGTGTAATACACGTTTTGTTTAAATACGTTGGTGGTGTTAACGGCCGAGCCTCCACCTGCTACCTTTTTCCGGGTTCTGTTCACCTGATGGTCCCAATCCAATTCAGCGTTGAAAAAGAACCGACCGTTATTGTACTTCATGTACGCAGCGCCGTAGGCTTCCGTACGCTCTATGTACTTCCCAGTCGCCCTGTTGCCCGGGGAGTTTATGATACTTTCTCCACCGAGGTTCCAACGCGTAGGATTCATCAGGAATCCCACGTCAAGGGGACCATTGCGATACGTGATTGCTGGTATCGTTGCATCCCACCATTTTGTGTTGTTCTTGTCAAAGTCCTGGTTGTAATAGCTCGCTGTGTTCCCAGGGGGAGTACCACTAGCCAGAGAGTCCCCCAGAAGAGAGTAATTATTGTTAATATTCCCCCTTCTGGACGGATAGATGGAAATCACGAACCGGAAGGGACCATACGGTACCGCGAAGGCCAGGGACTCGGACGACCGGTTCTCTTCCCCATTGAAGTACATGCCAAGGCCAAATGTGGACTTTCTCTTCCCTAGTGTCACTTCGCCCCAGGGGAGTTGAGCGGAGAGCCACAGGGTGTTCCAGTAACCCGGCGAAAAGGACCGCTGTATTCCGGTCCACCTGTTATTCAGCGATTGGGATGCCACCAGGTTCCCCACGCCGTTATCTATGTCGGGACTGAAGTCAGCGGCCTGGGTCGGCGACCACTCGCCGATGTAATAGTTGCCCCTGACTCTGACCGCGGGGTTCATTCTCACTTCCATATTGGTGGACATGTACATAACTTGCCAAGACGCATCGGAACCGGACACGAACCCGCCGTTGACCGGGCCGGCGTGTTCTCCGAGCCAGCCATTGATGGGCGCAAAGAAGCCCGCGCCCGCGCCCGGGATACCGCTGCCAGCGTCCTGGTCATAAGGACCGAAGAAGCCGCTTGCTCCGCCCTGGGACCGGTAGTCATATTCCCAGGTGAACGCGCCGTCCATCAAGAATTCCCAAGCGTTTGCCGGGGCAGCTATGGCCAAACAGAGGACCGGCACCAATAACCAAACCCTATGACGATGCATTTGAGATTCCTCCTTAAATAGGGACGGACATGCTTCCGTCCACATCAAATCAAATAAATCGCTCGGTCTTTCCAAGGCCCCTTCAGTCAGGGTCTCAAATAGATTCGAACGCCGTTTAACCACGAATAGTGAGAGTTAGACCGCATCGTACGTGTCGGTCGCCTAAATGTCAAGTTAAAAATTATCAGCGCTGCAATTATATTGTTCCACGTGAAGAGCTAAATTGGAAAAACGCCTATTCCCTTAACTCCGAAAAGGTTATGGTCGGAGTTGACAGGCAGGCGCAGAGAAGCCTGTCGAATAGCTGATCTTCCCAGAATCTACGGTTGAATCTGTAGCAGAATTCATCAAGGTA
>JBKQMK010000310.1:0-4824 GCA_052146735.1 Desulfomonilaceae bacterium
AAGTCTTTTCATTACTTGAGGAAAGAGATTTCTTCCGAATGAAAGTCCGCAAGTCCGAAGTCAATGAGGATCACGTAGAAGAATTTATGGATAAAACCGTGGAGTGGCTCAGCACGAACCCACAAAAGGGTATTTTGATCGATTTCGAGGGGGTGAAGTCCGTCTGCTCGGATGCCCAAAGAGGCGACTATGAGCTTGCACCACTTCCGGTAGGCTTGGAAGCTTGGATTAACCCAACGAGTCGTTGAACTGACTTCTGACCTGCCCCCCCCCAATATGCACCCGTGTCAAGCCAGAGGTGTAGTGCCTTGACCTCTTGGGATAGGTGTAGGATTTCCAAGTCAGCATGGACGATCCACGTTGTGAGTATGGCCTCAGGAGCAGGCGGGCGATAGTTCAGTGAGCTGTGTGGTCTGAGTCTTATCGAATGCAATATGCATTCATCACCAGCCTGGCAAGATCCAGGTTCTTGGGAGCATTCACGGCATGTTGCTCTGATCGTTGAGATGTGGGCTGTTCTCTGGAAAGCAGACCTTCGACCCTCCATGATCCAGAACTGAATCCCGGCACTAAGTGAAATTTGTTCTTTGGATGGCCCGTTATCCAGGAGATAATCGCTCAAAGTGCCGATGTTCAGAAAGAGGTGAGGGTCTAGTGGCTCCCTGCTGGAACGTCGCTATTTTCTCTTATTCATATGGGTAAGCGTCCGTATCAATTCTAGTGGGTACGCGAAGCATAATATCGCGTTCCCAAAACTGATTCCTATTAAATTCTTGATTGCCAACGCTGAGGCAGCAACCGCTACGCTGCCCACTTGAAGCCGGCAGTTATTGGCATGGTTCAGGTGATTACCACTCATTGGCTAGTCAGAGATCGGTGGAAATCACATACATCAACGGTTGATTATTTCAGCCTTTTTCGGGTATTCCAAGCAGTGTGTGTCGTTTACACCTGCTGTCGAGCATCGACAAGTCTCCCCCGTTTCGCCGTTCCTAATTCACTCACCTTAGCAACTTAGTAAATTTACGGGCTAATAGCGGCGGAGAATTCTCGCAGGTTCTTGTGGCACGTTTCCTGCGTAACATTTCGATATTAACACCAGAGTTTTCGGACGATAGCCAAATTATCCAAGGACCGCGAGTCAGAAGGGGGGACGAGCCATGAAAACTGAATTGATGAAGCTTCTTTGGATTGTTCCGGTGGCACTGGTCATGATGGGGGTAAACTGTGCGAATGCTCAGGATTTAAGCGGAATGACCACCAGAGATATGCTCTTGAAGGTTCGGACGATGAATGTGGACCAGATGAATCAGATCGTTAGGAGCATGGACAGGGACCAGATGGCCCGTATCATCCGAAGCATGGACTCCCAGACGATGAGCGAAATTGTCCGCAGCCTCAATCCTGACACCATGGCCGAAATAGCCACGAGAATATTGGCCGAGTTCTCAAAGGTGCCCCCTAAATCCATTGCCGTGACATCGAGGGCCTCTCAAAGCCGGCGGTTTCCTGGAGCATCAGGAGATGAGATCGCTGCGGCTCCTTCGGCCGGCCTTCAATGGCAGAATCGCGCTACGAACGGACAAGTACCGGGGCATGCTCAACAGGAAGAAATAAACCTGACCGGGTTTGCCATCATCACTCATCCTTCAAACCCTGTAGATGAACTGACCCTGGACCAGGTCCGGAAAATCTACACAGGAGAATATGACAACTGGAGTCAGGTAGGCGGCTCCGATCAGAGGGTAAACGTGATAACTGTGGACGAAATGCCTGGAGTGCAGCCGAAACTGACTTCTAATGCCAGTGTCTCCGCCTTCGCCAGCAATGTCTTCATGGGTGTGGCCAGGACCAGTGGAGCAATCGGCTTCGTTTCACAGTTGCAGATCCGCCAGCTTCGATTTATTGATGGGCACGACGCGGTCAAAACAATGGCAGTCAGAATTGAGAGGTTGACTCGGAGTGCCAAGTCAGCTTGTTCGAGCTGGAACGAACGTGCATCGAAAGCCGGCTACTATGGCGACACAATCCCTTGTAGGAAGCGGCATGTTCATTCGGCGTCGGCATTCGTCTCGGCCAGACACTGCCAGCTATGGTCAGGTGAGAGCCACAGAGACCATAGAGCCCGACCCGTGGATATGAGGTGAAATAGGCTCGGAAACAAGACAATAGGGGGCTTGTGCATCGACATGATGCCGCTCATGCCTCTGTCGGGTCTCGTGGGGGACAAGACGAGGGCCATTACGGGGTCAGCGGAACCATCCTGCGACCGGGCACCGGTATCATGACCCCCGAAATGGCAAGGCAGCCGCATGATTCTGGATTATAGTAGTGGCAGTCTTTAATTTGAGGGTCGGTGCTGGAACACAGGCTATAGACATAGGTACCCCCTTGAAAGGGAACTGAGTCGTGAGACTGTCATAGAGAGGCGCAGCGGCTCGGAACTTTCATTCAGGATTGCTGTCAAATCGTCTACAGGGGACAAGTGTAAATTGCCTTGTACGCAGGAGGGCTATTCTCACTTGCCCGAGGGGGGTGACCATGACCATTCCGGTGCAGACGAAAACGCAAATAGTACGGCTGATTGATGAGGGGTCGAGCGTGTACCCGTTTGATTTGGAAGCACTCCATCGGTGGATGCAGGCCACATATGAGACATTGCAGTTCGACAGCGTGCAGCAACAGAGGTTTGACGAATACTGCCGGTCGTCCTGTGGTGTCACATCCTCAATGAGGCTGCGCTGCGGAGTATCGATGCTCAAGCAAGCACTCTACAAGGACGCTCCAGAAAATTAGATCCCGAAGGGTACACAAGTGTAGTTGTCGCTCAACAAAAAACCCTCAAGGTGGTGCGGCGCCGCACAATACCTGGTAATCCACGTTAAATAGGGGCCATAGAACAGCCGCTGTGGGGTATTATCAAAATAGTGACAAAAAAGGCTTTCTCATCAATGAGACGACGACTTGCCTCTGGCCGATCTTGCGTGAGGTCGAACCGAGACCATTGCGGGGGCCAATGGAACGATGGTTCGACGTACGAGCGACCCAGAGATCCCGTTGACTGTGGGCGTGCTCCATAATTTCGGTCCACAGCGCTTTTGCGTATGAGCAGAAAAGCCATGAAATGTCCAGAATGCAGGGCTGAGAATCGAGATGGAGCCAGATTCTGTGACCAATGTGGCTCCAAACTGGAATTGGCGTGCCCAAAAAGCAAGAACTTAAACCTTCCTGAATACAGATTCTGCACGGAATGCGGAAATAGTCTGTCCCTCCTGGCTGCTCCGTCTGCCCAAGACGTCTCTGTTGAAGAAATACTCCGAAAAATTCAGAAATACCTTCCCAACGGCCTTACTGAAAAGATTCTAGCACAACGAGACAAGATAGAGGCTGAGCGAAGACAGGCCACCATCATGTTCGTTGATATGAAGGGATTCACATCGCTCACAGAAAAGTTGGGTCCTGAGGAGACGCTAACCTTCATGGACCAGGTTTTCGAAATCCTCATTAACAAGATCCAGGATTACGAAGGGACTGTGAATGAACTAACGGGGGACGGCGTGGTGGCTCTATTTGGGGTGCCCATAGGTATGGAGGATGCCCCGCAACGGGCAGTCCGTTCAGCCTTGGCCATACACAAGGAGATGATCAGGTTTAACGAGAGGATTAAGGGTGACCACAGAATTCAGCCGGTTCTGCTACGGATAGGGATCAATTCAGGCCCAGTGGCATTTGGTGCTCTTGGAAACGATCAGCGAGCCCAATTTGCGGCCGTGGGGGACGCTGTTAACGTAGCTGCTAGGATGCAACAGCATGCTGAACCTGGGACCACATACGTGACCGAAGAGATCTTCCGGCTCACAGAGGGTTTTTTCCGGTTTGAGGCCCTAGGCCCCAAGCCGATCAAAGGCAAAGACAAACCCGCCAAAGCCTATCGTGTAATTGCGGCCAGGGGGCCAAGGACAAGGTTTGATGTGAGCACCGAACGGGGTCTCACACCTCTTGTTGCCCGCCATCACGAGCTGGAGCTTTTGCTGGACAGCTTTGAACTGGTCAAGGCTGGCAGAGGCCAGGCCATCTCGATTGTTGGTGAGGCAGGGCTTGGCAAATCCAGACTCTTGTATGAGTTTCGGAAAGCGGTGGCCAACGAAAACGCGGCCTTTGTAGAGGGGAAGTGTCTCTCCTATGCTAAAGCAATCCCCTATCACCCCATAATAGATGTGTTGAAATCGAATTTTAAAGTGGTGGACGGTGACGCAGATTCAACGATATCGACTAAAGTTTTTAAGGGCCTCAAAATCTTGGGAGAGTTACCCACGCTTCCTTACGTGCTGGAGCTTCTCTCGGTCAAGGACAGTGGAATCGACAAGATCCCTCTAAGTGCCGAGGACAAAAAGGATAGGATTGTTGAAGCCATAAGAAGAATCGTGTTGAAGCGTGCCGAGATCCGACCATTGATTTTGGCCATTGAAGATCTCCACTGGATAGATAGGAGTTCGGAAAAGGTAGTCAAGCGCCTGTTCGGTAGTATACCAGGGGCACGAGTAATGTTGCTACTTACCCATCGGCCTGAGTTCGTCCAGGTTTGGGGAGACGAGTCATATCGTGCTCAGCTAAATTTGAATCGTCTATCTAATAGCGAAAGCGGAGCCATGGTTTACCACATCCTGGGAACCGAAAACGTGGATCGTGGTCTAGGGGAATTCACTACTGTCCGGTTTACTTTGATGTGATATCGGTATGTTAGGGCATTGCATTTTCCACTGTGACCTATGACAGTTTGTGTGGTTAAATCATATCAGTCAGTTACGCACCTAAAGTTAACGA
>JBKQMK010000311.1:0-3295 GCA_052146735.1 Desulfomonilaceae bacterium
AATTGATCCCGAAGCCTGTTCCCGCCGTCTCTTTGAGAGGCCCCTTTCCCTGTTTTTCCAAATTGATGGCCAGCACATTTGCAATGGCCACGTGAATGTCTTTGTCCATGACAAGCGGTTTGAGCACCTTGATGGCGAGCAACCAGGTTAATTGATCGAGCTTGTAAACCACGGCATGGGGCATGCCTGCCAGCGCGGCTTGCAGCGTGGCTGTCCCGGATGTCACCAGTCCGCTGTCGCACGCGGCCATGATTCGCGACGCGTCCGAAGACAGAACCACCACGGGTACGTCATGTTGCGACACAATCTCGTTGACCAGGGGGCGAAGGTGCTCGCCGGCCACGGGCAGCACAAATTGCGTGTCGGGGTAACGGCTCACGTGGATGCGAGCTGCTTCACACATGACCGGGAGCATGCGCCGGATCTCCGCAGGCCTGCTTCCGGGGACCAGCGCCACCGAGTAACGGCTTGGCTCCACACCCAGTTCACGCCGGAGAAGATCCTTGTCGGAAGCTTCAGGGATGTCCCGCACCATCGTATGCCCCACAAAGTCAGCCCTGACACCCGCATCTCTGTAAAGCTGCTCCTCAAAGGGGAAGATGGTCATCATCCTGTCCACTCGGGCCGCGATCTTACGTATTCTTCCGCGTCGCCATGCCCAGACCTGAGGGCTGATGTAATAACATACAGGCACCCCTGCATCGCTCGCGATTTTGCAAAGCCTCAGGTTCACATCGGGAAAATCAACAGGGACAAACACCGCGTGCCGTCCGCTTCGCAATTCGCTTTTCATCTTCTTGAACGCTGCGATGATGTTGCGAACCTTACCCAGACCTTCACTGAGGCCGATGGTATTTATCTCGCTGTAATGGTGGAAGAGTTCCATCCCTGCCGCGGCGAGCTTGTCCCCTCCAATGCCTGAAACCGTGAACTCCGGGCAAAGCAGTTTTAGTTCGCGCACCATGGCCGCGGCGTGATGGTCACCTGAGGCCTCCCCTGCGAGAAGAAGTATCGAGAGTTCTGCCATTCGTGTTGTTTTTCCGCGTTGTAGGGGAGACTGGCCCCCTCCCAGGGGGGAGCGACCGTACAATCTTCCTCGTTTAAGCCCTTGATTGATGTAGCCTTTTTGCCACAGTACCGTAGGGTGGCGTTAAATGACCAAACATTTCAGTATCTCAAATCTCTTTTTAACTTGACAAGAAAAAAGCATGTGATATGCATGCGCACCTGAAAACCTGATGACTTTCTTCAAAAATTCCACTCGGATGCCGATCGAGATTCTTTGATACCCAGAACCCGTCTCGTCCGGCAAACCGAACATAGCCTGGAGCTGAAAAATGAAACTTGGTTTGTGCGAAAAATGTGGATCACCCACAGACGCATGCTATGAAATCCGCAACAACCGCGGTTACCTAGTGAAATTTTGCCGAGATTGCGGCCGGACCGCATCTCTCGTGACAAAGGATGCCCGTAAGTGGCGATGGAAAAGGGAAATTTCAGGGTATCAGGAACCGGCGATGCCGGCCTGCTCGATGGATTGCGCGAACTGCGACCATCAAGCTCATACGAAGCCCGCCACCGTAGCGATTGATGTGACAAACCTCTGCAATCAACACTGCCCGATCTGTCTGGCTTATGTCGACGCGATGGGGTTTGCATACCACCCGCCTATCGAGTACTTCGACAAGATATTCAAACATTTCGTAAATAACGACCCAAAGCCCAATATGTGCTTCTTCGGCGGCGAACCTACAGTTCACAGGGATTTCCCGAAAATAATGCGCCTCGCCCGGTCTTACGGTTTTCAGGTCCAACTCTTCACCAACGGAATAAAGCTCGCGGACAAAGACTATTGTGCCGAACTCTGCTCCATGGGGATACAGGTCAACTTCGGGTTTGACGGTACCAGGCCGGAAATCTACCGCGCGCTTAGAGGCGATAATTCTCTGCCAGCCAAGAAGAGAGCGTTCGAGAACGTAATCGAATGCGGGGTAAACAAGCTTGCCGTGATCTCCACCGTTGCCCTCGGAATTAATGATGAGAACATGAAGGAACTGCTGAGCTTTATCCACGACTATAGAGAACACGTGTCGGTCTGGGGTTTTGTACCTTTGACGCCGTGCTGGGAAGGCTCAAAAGTCGATCTGGAACCTACCACCACAGAGTGCGTGGAGAACATATTCGAAAAGATGGTCCCTGAGATTGAATTTGTCTCCACTGGAATGATGAAATTCACTGTGTTGTCCCGATTTTTCGGCAGGCAGACCCTTGGCGGGTCTCATCCCAATTGTGAAAGCGCGACGCTGCTGGTTTCCAATGGAGATCAATATCTTCCTATATCCAGTTATTTGACAATACAACTTTCAGAACTCTTGGTCCGTCTGAGGAGACTGGATTCTAGTCTCGCGCTGAAGTCGGCTTCCCTGCCGGCCACCGGCTTGCACAGGCGTGTTTTCGATGCCTGGACGATGCTCCGCATGATGGGCATTCTGAGGCATGCTTTGGACCTGAAGAAGATATTCGGGAAACAGAGCCTGATTAACGCGGCGAAGGCGATAGTGGACCTGATTCGGGGCAGAAAAATCGATCGGATCCTGAAAGACCGGACCTCCTTCAAGCACATACTCACACTCATAACAATACCGTATGAAGATAAGGGTGGGCTGGAGGACGCGCGCCTCAGAGACTGTCCGGCTGTATTCGCTTACGAAGATGTTGATACAGGCCGCATTCTGACCACCGCTTTTTGCTCGTGGCAAACCGTAAAAGACGATGTGTGCCGCAGAATTCAGGCGCATTACGATTCTAAGACCGGCGATCGACAGACCGTGACGCAGCAGAACGCGGACAGGCGAGGATAGAAGCCCTGTCACTATGGCACCCGAAAAAATCCTAATTGTCCGCCCCGGCGCTCTCGGGGACACCATTCTCTGTTTACCCCTGATGGCTTCGATACAATCTAAGCATCCCGACGCTGAGATAACTTTCCTCGGAAATCGCTCGTATCGGGATCTCCTGCCTACCGGCATAGACTTCCAGTCAATTGATTCCTCAAGGTGGGTCTGGCTTTTTGGGTCAGGCCCCGATGCGGGGTCTGCGCGGAACTTCAACCGCGCTTACGTCATCCTGAACAGAGCAGAGGAAGTGGCCCTCAACCTCCTGAATACGGGTACCAAGGTCGTTCTGACCGCTTCGTCGAGCCCCGCGCAAGGGAAGCACACGGTGGAACATCTTCACGAGGCGCTCGGATTCCCGGTTCCGTTACGATGGCCGGCTCTCATGGAACTAGCCCCCC
>JBKQMK010000312.1:0-2954 GCA_052146735.1 Desulfomonilaceae bacterium
CTGAAGGGGCGGAAGTAAATGTAGTAGCCCTTTTTCCTCTTCGTTACCGCCATGACTGCATCTCCTGTTTGAGAGCCGTCCTGGCAAACCCCAATGATTTCTTACCTCCTTTCCGGGGGAAATCTACTGGCTCTGGGCTCTTTCTGTCAACTGGTCTTTCGATGGTTCGGGAATCGATGAATCCTTCCACCTGCTCTCCAGTAAATCTTCTCTCTTTCCCCGTGACCTGGACGCATCCAAGCTTTCCTTCACGGACCAGCTTATTCACCGTCTTCACACTAATTCCGAGAATCTCTGCAACATCTTTGGCGCTCAAAAGCTTCTGAATAAAAATCCTCTCTTGCTCATTCTCCTTTCCTGTTTCCTTGTTTATCATTCATCCTGTCCTCCAAAATAACACCGGCTGCTGACGCAGCTTCGTTGCGGGTTATCCCGCCTTGTGCCCCGCCGTCCTATCGGAGGTAGCAGGGGCAGGGCCTTCCCTTGTTAGCCTTCGGCACTCGGGATAATTGTCTCGTGGAAGTCCCGTATCATCTCAAGGCCACTATGACTCATCGCTCCAAAACCAGGGCCTGCTAAGTATGCCAGAGCGGGATGGTCGATGGCCACCAAACCATAACCGTCGTCGCACACCTCTTCTATCAGATTTACGATTGACCAGAACAGAGCCTCAACCTCTTCGTGCAACTCGATCAATCCTTCTTCGTTGATGCCGTAGGACTTCTCGTAGTGCCGTGCGGCGTCCACTGTTGCTTGCATAACTCGAACGTTGCTACGTGTACGCCTGACAAACTCCCGAACCTCTTCTCTTGAAGCTTTCCGAACATGTTCGCCTGGGAAGTAGTCTCTGCACTTCATCATTTTCTCGATCCAAGTACTGAATTCGTTTCGAAAGCAGGCCATATTATGAAGACTATCGTAGACTCCTTCTATTCTTTCTTTTTCCCTATCTCCTTCTGTTTGGCTCTCATCGGCCCTCAATGATTTGTCAGGCTGTTCCTGGAAGTCTCTGAGAGCTTCCAAAGCCCCAGGTCTCACGGTATCAGGGTCGATAGTAGCTGCCCAATCACCGATTGCCCCCAAGGGCAGACAGAGCATCTGGCGCTTTCGGCCGTCCTTGCCTTGAATAGGCACAAGCTCTGGAAAGAATGCACTGCCATTGCTCATCTTTGACCTCTGCCTATCGTAATTAATTCCCAAGAAAGCGCACAGCGCCTTCAGCGGAACGTAAATGGGTCCGTCGTGTGTCCGAACTCCTGTAATCTCCTTGCCGATAATTTCCACGGCACTTCCTGTTGAGTTGATCATGAGTTTCCTCCAAGTTGGTTTAGCTGGATCATGTCCAGCTTGTATGCGGGACTACACCCGCCTTGTGCCCCCCTTGTCGAAAAAGGTTATGATGGGGGGCCACAATTCTGCCATTATCATCAATCCAATACTGGTGGTTGCGTCTTTTATGACCGCCTCGGGGCTTCAAGCCACATCGTTGCAAGGCTTTACCTACAGACTTCTCGAGTAATTCACTTTTCCCTTCTCCTTTCCGTTTGTTGAGCAGTCGTCCTAGATTCGATTAAGGAAATCTGAAATGCTTGGTTTCTGACGAACAGCTTTTTGACTTGAAGATAAGTTCGAGCCGAAGAAAGAGGGGTCGGCAAAGGCAGCAAAAGCGCTTAATCTGTATGTGAGATGCTAATTCTAACGACCAATAGATGATTTAAAATCTTGGACGATATCCAGAGCGAGAAGGGGGAGGCTACTCGGCATCACTTTCTTGAAAATCAAGGTAACCGAACTTCCATTCGAGAACCAGATCGGGGTCAATGGCAGTAAGGACTCCGAACAGCTCGTCTAAATCCTTGAACAATGTTGTTGCGATTGTTCGCAGTCTTTTCCGCGTCAGCAGGGAATCATCATGAGCCATTTTTTCATTGAAATCGTCCGAGAAAAATTCGACCATGTCCGCCACAGCGCAGAGAGGTTCCGTCAAGCTCTGTACATTTTTATGAATGTCCAATGTTACGTTCCTTCGATCTTTCATACTATCCTCCAACGTTTTGTCTTTTTGGCTGGGTTGAGTTCAGCCGTTCTGCGGGACAATGCCCGCCTTGTGCCCCGTCCCGTTGCTGGAGGTAACAACAAGTTGGGGCCTCTACCAAAATGCTGATAATAACGGACTGCCGGGTCACAGATCGTCTGGGCTCGTGACAATCCAGTTATTTTCGGTTTACTGTTTTAGCAGGGTCTTACGGATACGCGATCTCATTCTCTGAGTGCTGACCATCTTCCCCAAAAACCAATTTCATCCACTGTCGTCTCTGTGCTTCTGGTACAAAATTCAAATACCCTGTAATTGCCACATCGATGTGCTCATCAATCAATCCGCCCAATTCTTCAAGTTCAGCAAGCAGGTCTTCAGGAATGACATAGTGCTGTTCCTGAATTACCTTGATTTTTTCATCGGATTTCCTTCCCGCTTTTTTCTGCACTTCTTGATAAGCCTTGTGTATGGACATCTCACCGTTTTGCACGGCTGCAATGGTATCGGGATCTCCCCGACCCAAAACAGCCCTCGCTTTTTCCACTTTCCGAGAGCTTGTTCCTATTTTATCAGCGGTTTTTTTGGCAGAAGAAGATCTCGAATTTTCATTGCCGTCACCTGACGGTTTTGATTTGGCCTGTTCACTTCTACGATCCCCGCCCCGAGGTCGTTTTGAATCCAATAGAGCCACACAGACCATGATATCCGCGTCAGTCATATTTCTACGGTTTTGCTGAAGCTTTATGGCGTGGTCAATTGCTTCCTGTTCTGAGTCGAATTCATGAATCCCGATCGGAACTTCTTCGACACCTACGTTGATGGCGGCCCGCAGCCGAGTGTGCCCGTCAATGCACACAGGCTCTTTTTGCCCCTCCCACCTGGCAAGTATGACGGGCTGAGAAAGGTCGTAAGTGCC
>JBKQMK010000313.1:0-23570 GCA_052146735.1 Desulfomonilaceae bacterium
GAAAATAAAGTCCGGGAACTTCTGCAACACCGAGCCCCGAACCTGGGTTCGGGTAACATGATTAACTGCAACATAACAGGATCGTTAAATAAATAAGGAGGCTTTGTATGACGAAAAAGAGTTGGATCGTGATAAGTCTGGTGGTTGCCGCGGCCATTGCTGCAACTCTTGTTACGGCATTTCCGGCCGAAGCAGGCAAACTAGAGGACGCCATTGCAAAGACCCCACAAGGTGTTGAGAAGGGGATGATCGACCAAAGCGCTCCGCCGGGATTCATGGGCATTCCGGGGGCCCCGAGAACGTTTTGGCTTTACGGTATTCTCTGGGGAATTTGGGTGGGATGGATATTTTCTTCGGTCGGTGCGTTCGGCGGGATCATGGCGGGCGTTGGACATATAACGGTTTTTGGCCTGGCCGATTATGGGAACGGGTTCAAGCAAACGAGTCCCACATTGAACAAGTTGCTCACAGATTCGATTCGCGTCTGCAACCAGTATCTGGTGGGACTATCTGCTTTCATCTCTTCCCTTACCTATTACCGTATGGGCCGGCTGGTTTTACCACTTGGCCTCTGCCTGGCGGGTGGCGGGATCTTGGGTGCGTATCTCATACCCGTTCTCACCGCGGGCAAGATCAACCTCAGCATGTACATCGGCTATTTCGGCCTGGTTGTTTTTGCGGTCGCAGGAGTGCTTTTCTACGAAACCACTCCGCGAGGCCAGGCGAGCAAGAAGGCGGCGAAAGCTGCTGCCAAGGCTTTCGAAGATGCTCATATAAGGAAGACGACCGCGGGCACGGAACAGGCGGCAGAGTGGGCCAGAGGAGTTCATGTCACCCAATGGGGGCTCACTAAGATCGTTTTCACTTTTTATGGGGCCGAGTTCTCATTCAATCCGATATGGCCGATTGTCGGCGGGTTCATCATCTCGGCCATATCCGCGTTCATCGGTGTGGGCGGTGGCTTTCTTTACGTTCCATTCCTCACCTCGATAGCCGGACTTCCCATGTTCATCGTGGCGGGCACGTCCGCTTTGGCCGTGCTTGTTAGCATGATAACATCCATTTTTTCCTATATGTTCCTCAAGAGTGTGCCGGTAGACTTTTTGCTCATCGGCACCGAGCTGATAGGGATTTTCATCGGCTCCATTCTTGGCCCGATTACCTCCAAAAATATACCTGAGGTATGGCTGAAGAGGCTGTTCGTTGTACTGGCCCTCTATGTGGGGATCGGGTACCTCACCAAGGGCTTCCTAGGGACTTCCTGGCTACCCGGTATGTGACAGAAACCCTATTCTTGACCACACTGTGGTATAATAAAAAGGGGCCGGTTCAATCCGGCCCTTTGCCCGTTATTCCTTTAAAGTCAAGCGTGGAAATGCATCAGATTTATCTCACCTTTGATTCTCACGTGATTCGGCTCTACCAGCTTACCGGGTACACGCTCCTCGATTTTTTCCTGGGCACCTTTGTGTTGGCGCTTACCGCGGAAATAATTGGAGAATTCACCAGCTCAGTGGCTTTCTTGGCTGTGAGACAGTATATTGAAAAGAGTACAGACGAAATGGTCCGCTTTCAGAATCTGTCGGTAGATGCACTCGCCTCTGGTGACGGTGCTACCTATACCGCGTGCAACAAGCTGGCAAACGACGCGTTCGGCAAAACCTTCTTCATGCAGGTTTCCCTGTCAGCCGCACTGCTCTGGCCGGTCCCCTTTATTCTCGCCTGGATGCAAAGCAGATTTTCCGACGTGGAATTCCGGCTTCTTTTCGTCGATTACTCACTGGGATACCTGTGCATTTTCATAACCCTCTACGCAGCTGCGTATCTCATTTTCAAGAGAATCAAATGCAAAGTACCGTACTTCAAAGAAATGGCGGAGATCATGGCTGGTTACCGCAAACGCGCAAGAGATATGAAGAGCTTGGCAGATCTTCTTCCACCTAAAAGAGATAGAATATAAGCAACATAGGTCGATATCCAAGGAGTTATTTTTGATGGAAACTACCAGGTACAGCCAGTGCGAAATGTGTTCAGCACGGTGTCCCATTGAAGTCACGCTAAAAGACGGCGCGGTTGCCGAAATCTTCGGTAATCCAAATGTCGGTTCCATAGGAACACGGCTTTGCGCAAAAGGCGCCGCGGCGAAATGGTTGCTGAAGGACACGGAAAAGCCGACCCGGCCTCAGATTCGGGTGGGCCCCCGAGGCGGTGGAGAATGGCGTGACGCCACGTGGGATGAAGCTTACTCTTACATTGCAGACAAGCTGGAAATCATTAAGGAGAAATACGGCCCGGAGAGCATCCTTGTCGGGTGGAGAGGCAGCCTGAACAACGAGTTCGTAAAGGCGTTTGCAAGGGGACTCGGCACACCCAACGATTTCACTCATAATAGCGTCTGCCCACTCTCATTGCATACTGCATGTCAGGCCACACTGGGTGTCGGCAGAAAGGCCCTGGGCTTCGACATTGAAAATGCCGAGTATGTAGTCCTCTATGGCCGCAACATTTATGAATCGCTGACCGTGGCCGAAGTCAATCAGTTGATGACTGCAACGGATAACGGCGTCAAAATCGTGACCGTGGATCCGAGGGCCTCGAAGACAGCGGTTCGATCGTATTATTGGGTGAGAATCAGGCCCGGTACCGATTGGGCTTTCAATTTGGGCTTAATGAACGAGATTATCAAACATCGACTATATGATGAAAACTTCGTGGAAAAGTGGGTAAAGGATTTTGACGCCCTGCGCCGATATGTGGAGCCGTACACCCCGGAATGGGCCGAACAGGAGACTCATGTGGAGGCCGCGGCCATCCGGAGGCTTGCGAGAGAATTAAGCGAGGCAAGACCAAAGGTGATCTTTCATATCGGTTGGTTTGCCTCCAGATATGTCACCGAATTTCACATGAGGCGTTCTATTCTGTTTTTGAATGCCTTGATGGGAAATTATGAGGTATCCGGCGGGTTGTTCTTCAAGAAAGGGCTTGCTGATACCGGCCGCAAAGGGATGAAAGAGCTTTCGGCCACCATCGAGGCCCCCAAAGGTGATCGTTTCGATTGTATCGGGCCTGGTAAGAAGTTCCCTATTGTTGACAAGTCTCAAGGTATATCGCACATGCTGGCCGAAGCAGCCGAGACGGAGAAACCTTACCCGGTCAAGGCTCTGATCATTTATCGTTTCGATCCGCTCTATTCGATCCCTGACACCAACGCCTTGATCAAGGCGCTGAACAAGTTCGAACTGGTGGTCGATATCGACGTCAATTGGAGTAACACTGCTTGGTACGCAGATATTGTCCTTCCTGAAAGCCATTTTCTCGAAAGGGGCGATCCGATTCAGGAACGCAAGGGCCTGAAACCGATCTTGGCCTTGAGAAAGCAGGTCATTGAGCCCGTCTTAGAGACACGCCCCGCATGGCGTATCTTCAAAGAACTGGCTGAAAGGATGGGCTTCGGCGAGAAGTTCTTCTACGAGGACATCGACGATTACAACAAGTGGAAACTTTCGGACACAGGCATAGAACTCTCCGAATTCGATGAGAAGGGCGTGGTGAACCTCTGCAAAGAGAAGATCTACTATGACCGGGAGACGGGACTGAAATTCAAAACCCCTTCCAAAAAGATTGAGGTAATCTCTTCTAAAATGGAAGAAAACGGCCTGACTTCACTTCCCGCTTATGAGCCTGTTAAGGTTCCGGAAGGGAAACTTCGCCTAATAATAGGCCGAAATCCGCTCTACACACAGGGTTCTATGAGCAACAACAAATACGTGAAGGAAGTGTTGCCTAGTCACCCGGTCTGGATCAACAAAGACACGGCCTCCAAGCTAGGAATCAAGGATGGGGACCGAGTTCTTGTGAGGAGCGAAACCGGCTCGGGTACCACAGTGGCTTTCACAACGGATGGAATTCATCCCGAAGCAGCGTTCATACCTCATGCCTTCGGCAAGCGGGCCGCGGCCCAGAGTTACGCCTACGGGGTCGGGCTCAGCGATTCGGAACTCCAGAATACGGCCACCGACTATGTGGGCGGAAGTGCTGCAATGCAGGAGTGCTTTGTCAGTGTAGAAAAAATGTCCCAGTAAACATGACTACTTCGGGTGAATGTGCAAGGAACAATCGCCCTATAGTATCACGAATCATGGAGGAAATCATGCTCAAAGCCGTTCAGTCCGACCCTCAGCGAATAGTCGCAGCGACGCCGGATCGGCTTTATTTGTTTCATGACCCGCAGCGGTGCATAGGTTGTTACAGTTGCGAACTGCACTGCAAAATGAAGAACAATCTCCCTGTAGGCCCCAGGCTGTGCAGAATCATTGAAATCGGGCCTAGAGTTCGACACAATACTTTGAAAATGGACTTCCACTTTTTGCCGTGCTTTCACTGCGAGAACCCATTTTGTGCTCATGTGTGTCCGACAGGGGCCATACAAAAAAGGCCAAAAGACGGCATTGTTTTTGTAGACTCCGATCTGTGCATAGGGTGCAAGTGCTGCATAGCCGCCTGTCCGTGGGGCGTTCCGCAATGGAACCCGGAAACCGGCAAAGTGGTGAAGTGCGATTATTGCATGGATAGAGTAGACAGGGGCCTGAAACCTGCCTGCGTCACGGGATGCCTTACACGGTGCCTTCACTTCGGGCCGGTGGACCGGGCGTCGGACTTGCTGCGCCAGCGTTATGCGGAGTCCCTGGAGATGACGGGAGGAGCGACGGGCAGAGTAACCCGGATTCTGTAGAGATCCGGTCTCGGCTCACACGGAGTAGGCTATGAGTGAAAATCTTCTGTTTCCTCCAGGCCCGGCGGCGGACAAAACTCGTATTGTGTACGATTCGGACGGCCTGAAAAGAGAGTCCTCCGCGCCGTGCCAACTGAATTGTCCCGCAGGGATAGACATCCCTTCTTACATTGCTTTGATAGGCCAGGGTCGCTACGACGAAGCCATCGAGGTAATACGGGAAGACAACCCGTTTCCCTGGGTCTGCGGTCTGGTATGCCCGAATCCTTGCGAATCCTGGTGCCAGCGACGCTATCTTGATAAAGCGCTATGTATAAAGGATCTCAAGGCGGTCGCGGCCAAGATGGCAATGGCGGGGGAAGGGTATAAGAACCCTGAACCAAGGAACAGGTATGAAGACAAAATAGCCGTCATAGGTTCCGGGCCTGCGGGACTGACTTGCGCATATTACCTTGCCTGGGAAGGCTACCGAGTCACAGTGTTCGAATCTTTACCCGAGCCTGGCGGCATGTTGGTCACCGGAATCCCGGAGTATCGTCTCCCGCGGGACGTGGTCCGGAGAGAAATTGCCGCAATTCAGGAAATGGGCGTGGAAATCCGCACCAACACCCGAGTCGGAACCCACCTGACCCTGGATCGTATGCGCCTTGAGGGCTACAAGGCCTTCTTTCTAGGCATCGGAGCATGGGCGTGCGGCAGGTTGGAGATCGAAGGAGAGGCGGATTTTCCACAGGTTTTCGGTGCGTTGAGCCTTCTGGCTCACGGAGCGCTGGCCAGAAAGGAGAAACCCGGAGACCGGGTCGCCATTGTTGGTGGAGGCAATGCCGCCATCGATGCTGCCCGGAGCTGCGTTAGACTGGGATGCAGTTCGGTGAGCGTCGTGTACCGACGGACACGGTCGGAAATGCCGGCCCATTTCGAGGAAATTATTCAAGCAGCGGAAGAAGGAGTCCATTTCCATCAGCTCACCATTCCGGTGAGAATTCTCGGCTCTCAAGGAGATGTCGAGGCGTTGGAGTGCGTAATGGCTACCCTCGGGGAACCTGATGAGACCGGAAGGCGGCGCCCGGTTCCAATTCCGGACTCGACGTACAGCATGCCTGTGGACACCGTGATCTCCGCCATCGGCCAGAGGCCGCACATACTCGATCTGCCGGGTCTTGGAAATTTGGAACTCTCCAGGAAGGAGACGATAAAGGCGTTGCCGTACAGCCAACAGACGAACATTCCTGACGTGTTTGCGGGCGGCGATGCGGTGACAGGTCCGGCGACAGTAGTCCAGGCGATAGGGGCCGGAAAGAGAGCAGCGAAGGGCATCCATGCTTATCTGAGAAATGAAACTGTCGAAAAACAAATCGTACCGCGACCGCGACGCATGGTGGAACCTATCCGAATGACGTACCGGGACAAAGCCTTCATTCAACGCCAGGAGATACCGCTTGTAAGTCTGCAAAAGCGAATGACAACGTTCGATCAAGTGGAACTCGGTCTTGATCCCTCGGCGGCCCTTGTGGAGGCAAAGCGATGCATGCGCTGTGATGTGTGCGAGCGTTGCGGAAAATGCGTGGAAGTTTGTTCCGACAAACTTGGGGTCTCGGCCGTTCGGTTTTACCACGCAGGTGAAAGTTCGTTGGTTTTAAAAGATTACGTGCACGGATTGCCTCACTGTATCGGCTGCGGCTCCTGCGTCAATATTTGCCCCACGGGCGCATTGCAGATGGAAGATCTTGGTGACGAGAGGCTCCTGCTCATGTGCGGCACCATCATCAACAGGATAAAGATGGAGCAATGCGTGGGGTGCGGCGCGCATTTCTTGCCAAAAATCTTCTTGCAGCACGTGGGGAATCGCATTAACGTACCCGGTTATGAGTTCCAGCAGAAGTTATGTCCGGAGTGCAGAAGGATCGCCCACGCCGCCGGAATGTCGGGACTCGAACCGGATTACGGCCGCGCTCGCTCTTAGGTTGTAAAGGTTGGAAGCCGGTAGAGATAGTTGCATTTCTTTGGAAGCATTTCTTAAGAATGCCATGAGATCTTCCAACATACTAGAAATCTGATACCTATGCGCGATCAAACAGGTGACATTAGTAATGGCCGGCAGGGACGCCGGCCCCCACCATAATGTGGTAGCGGCGGGCCTCCGTGCCCGCCATGCCTACTTGCATGAAAGCGATTTGGAGTGAGACATTTAAATACGTAGGAGCACGGCATGCCGTGCCCCTACAAATAAGCCTTTGAATGGATGGCAACCGTTGTCAACGCGATAGGAGGGCATATTGAACAGCCTGCAGCTAAAGGAATTTGCCCGCCAGTGCGGCGCAGATGTTGTCGGTATTGCGGACTTGGCTCTTCTGGAAGGGATCGAGACAGAGCCCAAAAATCTTCTGCAAGGGTACACGAGGGCCGTAAGCGTCGCAGTCGTACTTGCGGACGGAATCATAGACCCCATAGTCGATTCCCCTACACCGCTCTACCAGCAGCATTATCTCAAGGTGAACGCTTTGCTTGACGACATCGCTCTGCGGGTCTCGCAATGCCTCCAATACGCCGGAGCCAAAGCTCTCCCGATTCCTGCTTCTCAGCTTCTGGACAAAACTAATTGGCGCTCGTACATCTCCCACAAGGCCGTGGCCGTTGCGGCAGGCCTGGGCTGGCAAGGGAAAAGCCTTTTGGTTGTGAATCCGGAGCATGGGCCGCGAATCCGATTGGTCACGATCCTCACTGATGCTTCGCTGGATGCCGATAAGCCCATCAAGAACAAATGCGGCAAATGTCCCGCCTGCTCAAAGGCGTGCCCGGCTCAAGCAATAAAGAACGTGAACACCGATTGGCATTACTCGGATCGCAATGAAGCGCTTCATTTCGAGCGCTGCTTGGTAAAGGTGAGTCAGGAGCACACAAAGCTGCCCTTTATTGAGAGCCCCATTTGCGGTGTCTGCATTAAAGTCTGTCCGTGGGGTCAGAAGAAGAAACGCCGCAGATCCAAAGGCCCAAGTACTTCGTAATCTCTTATCAGCTTTTTACAGCCATTGCTGGAGGCCGACATGGATGAAGCTTCGGAAGCCCGTTCTCTATCATGGGAATTGGTGGAAAGCCATGAAGACAGAAAATACGGGCTCTTTTCAGTTAACATCCACAAGAGCAAGTCCCCCAGAACCGGCCAAATTCACGAGTTCCAGGTTCTAGAATCTCCCGACTGGGTGGCAGTTATTGCTGTGACTCCGGATAATCAGGTCGTTATGGTAAGGCAATTCCGCCACGGTACCGGTGAGCTTTCTCTCGAGCCGCCCGGCGGTCTGGTCAAGAAAGGGCAGGCTCCTGAGCAAGGCGCACGAGAAGAACTCGAAGAAGAAACGGGATATCAGGCCGAAACACTGGAGTTCCTCGGTTGGATGCACCCTATGCCCGCTATCTTTACAAACCGCTTCTACGTCTATTTGGCCCGGAACGCCACGCCCACAGGCCATCTAAACCCTGACGAGACGGAAGAGGTCGAAACCGTTCTTGTCCCACTAAATCAGATCAGGGATTATATAAGATCAGGCCGGATAACATGTTCAGTGATGATCGCAGCCCTGTACCTCTTCCTGGATCGTGAAAACAAGTGAGAGCCGCGGAAGAAGATGCCTGGGAAACCTTTGGCAAAGAGGCATTGTGCCAGTCGAGATCCAGTCAGGCTTTTCAACGATTGCCCTTGTCGCTTTCCTCCGCAGTTTGTGTTAATAGATGACGATCAATACCAGTGCGCCGTCTAACAGATAGTACTTGCTTTGGTCATGACTTTCACACCTTTTAAAGCTCATTGGTGTGAGATATCTCACTAGAATATGCAGCGTAGTCCTTGTAGCATACATAAATCACAAGCACTCCAGGAGAGGCAGTAGGGCAGCCACCCTCGGATTCAGCTTGTCCGGGGTCCGAACAGCATTTTGAATTGGTTTTATTATGAAGCGTACCGGAGGAACGAAATGGATGTGAAGGTTTTCGGAGTGGTGGGAGCCGGTCAAATGGGGAACGGCATAGCCCACGTAGCCGCGGCGTCGGGTCTCACAGTGATTATGAACGATATCAAACAGGAGTTCGTAGATAGAGGGCTCCAGACCATCAACAAGAACCTGGGTCGCGCAGTATCCAAAGGCAAGATGTCCGAAGAAGAAAAGGCTCAAATCCTGGGGCGAATCAAGGGAAGCACGAACCTGGCCGATTTCAAAGAAGCTGATTTCATCGTGGAAGCGGTCCTCGAAGATTTTGCGATGAAAGAGAAGGTATTCCGCACCCTTGACGAGGTAGTCCCGGCCGGGCGTGTGCTGGCCAGCAACACCTCTTCCATTTCCATCACCAAACTTGCCGCATTGACCAAAAGACCCGAAAAATTCATCGGCATGCATTTTATGAACCCGGTCCCGGTCATGAAACTGGTGGAAATCATAAACGGTCTGGCGACAAACAAGGAAACTACCAATATCACCGTGGAACTCTCCAAGAAATTCGGCAAGATCCCTGTTGAAGCCCAGGATTTCCCAGGTTTCATTTCTAATCGAGTCCTGATGCCCATGATCAACGAGGCAGTCTACGCTCTGTTCGAGGGCGTCGGGACGCCCGAAGCCATCGACGAAGTCATGAAACTGGGCATGAACCATCCCATGGGTCCCCTGACCCTGGCCGATTTAATCGGGCTTGACACGTGCCTGGCCGTCATGAAGGTTCTGTACGACGGGTTCGGAGACCCGAAGTACCGGCCGTGCCCACTGCTCAAGAAGTATGTTGAAGCGGGCTATTTAGGCAGGAAAAGCGGCCGCGGCTTTTATGAGTACTCCGAGAAATAGGAACCGTTCGTTGGGCTGCAATGGAAACTTTACCGGGGAGGCAGACAAGCCATGAATCTCTGCCGCCCCGATGATCAAAAATCATGTGCAGCCTGCTGCGGACTGTACAACATCCCCATAGCCACACGGCCCGCTCTCAGGAAAAACCTTAAGACACGCACCCTTCTTTTCAGGCAGACAGAGCGGTCTGCGAAAGCCCTTGAGAAATTTGAGACTTTCATTCGCGAATCAGGGGCCATGTCGTGTGTGGATGATGCCATTCACGTCTGTGAATTTACAGGTTTTTTGGATGAAGCTTTTAGGGTCGTGGGTTGCATGCTGCATCCTCGCTCGCCGGGAAACCATGGCACAGATCTCAGGGGCCTGTGCCATTATGGGAGCATGGCCTGCAAAACCTTTTTCTGCCCGGCCTGGGACGAACTCGATCCGCGGTGCCGCAGCATTCTCCTTGACACGATTGATGACTGGTATCTTTACGGATTGATCATCACTGATGTGGACTTTGTCAGGTCGCTATTTGGTCTTGTAGAAGAGGGGCTGGGGAAGCAAATTGAGCCGGGGCCGTTGTCTTCAGGCCCTGCGCTGAGAATCTTTAAACAGATGCTCTCTTGGAAGGACTCCTGGCCGTTCGGCGGATTGTCATCAATGCGCAAGAGCCGGTATTATTTTAAGGGATCATGCCTGCCACGCGGTAACACCTATGAGGCCCACTTCACCCGTCTGTTGAGCACTATCAGATTTACCTTCGACATAGAGGACGCGATGGACGACGCCGATCGTTTTGTAGGGCAAATGGTGGAAGATTTTGTAAGTGCCTATATTGAAGTTTCCGCTAGCACTTGATCATAGGAGCCGAGCAATCCTCTATAGAGTTGTTGTCTAAAATTATCGTGGCATAACATGATGTTGCATTAATAGCCTAATCTGTTACTGAAGAAATTGAATAATTCGTACTAAAAATCCTTGACCCTCGTCTGCTCATCCTGTATTGTTACTGCACCGATATGTTCGGAACAGGAAAACTTGGATTTTGATGGAGCCCCTTTCTTGGGCTTCTCTATGGAGAGTATGGAGTTGGGCCGAGGCTTCCCCATTTTCGCGTCTGTTTTTGTGGCGATCGCTGCTGTTGCAGCCTTACCATTGTGCGTCGCCGCATATATGCCTCCCCCCAGCCCCTGCGAGCTGGCTCCAATGACTTATGGGCCTCCTGAACCGCCCACTTGCGCGGCTCCTCCTCCACTACCATATTGCGGTCCGTGCCCGCCTATGAGATGTTACCCCCGGAAAATAGTGGGACCGCCCCCGTGCCCTATAGTTGTTTGCAAGTGCTCTGTCCCCACGCCCGCTGGTTACCGAAGTTGTCCTCCTCCGGCCTGCCCGCCACCACCTTGTGGCCCGCCGCCGTGTGCGCCGACTGCCTGCGCCCCTCCCGTTTATAGTCTGCCCCGTTAATAGCCCTAAGAATACGGATTGGCTGTTTTGTATGTACTGCTGTACCGAGTCGGTTTTGTCTTCCTCCCGCAAGCTCCTTTCCCCAGAAGCCTGTCTTCATTTCCGCATGTCTCTACCATGAAAATAACTTTTATTCCGAATGTTATTGAAAATATATCAAGTTGTATGTTATTATTTACCGTAATGCTCCGCTGTCACAACTGTTTGTTTTTATCCTTTTAGTCTTGGGACACGGTGCACTAGACTCGGAAAAGGGGCAGCCAAGGCGTTGCGGCTAAAATCGACACCTAAACAAGCCTTGCTAAAGAAGAAACCTCCAATTGGCGTACTTCCTTCCCGTTCACATGGAAGCGAATTCGTCGCGGTCATCTTCCTTGCCCTGGCGGTGTTTCTTGTCTTGTGCCTCATCTCCTATGACCCCAGGGATCCATCGCTCAATGTCGCCACTACACGGTCCCATGTGTCAAATCTCTGTGGATTAATTGGCTCTCATGTTGCCGATGCCATGGTGCAACTGTTGGGTGTTTCCGCGCTGCTGATACCCCTTGGGCTGGTAGTACTGAGCCTGCGAGTTTTCGTGCCTCCCCGTCTCCCCCTGAGGGGGCCCGAAGCGTTTAGCATCGTTCTCCTGATTTCTGCAACGGCCACGCTCCTGGAACGCTTTGGCGTAGGCCCTGTTCTGAAATTCCCTACAGAGCATGCCGGCGGAACTGCCGGCGCCTGTCTTCACAGGATCTTGTTCAAATTCCTCGGCAGCGGTGGGGAGATTGTACTGAGTATAACTCTTGTCCTGCTGTGCATATTGCATCTGTCCAAAATGTCCCCGAAGGGCGCTGTCCGGCTGGCAGGCACGGTTGCAGCCTGGTCGGCCAAAATACTCGCATGGGGGTGGCATTACCTGAAGTGTCTTTGGGTCGCGCATGACCGCGACCGCTCGGAAGCCGCGGAGCCAAGTTATTTCGGGCTCGAAGGGAAACTGGAAGATCTGGATCTCTTGCCGTCCAGGAACGTCCAATCCACTAAATCCCGCCCTCAAGAGCCCTCCAGCGAACCACTCCTTGCCTCGCCATGGGAAAGGATGTCTGTTCGGCCCCGGGGAAATGGGAAAGTAGGCACGTCGAATACTGGCCTAACGGCAGGTGACAGCGTTCCCGACGTTGAGGAGGAGAAACCACAGCCACGTGAATCGGCAAATCCTAAGCCTTCCCCGTGGAAATCCTTGGAAACAGTTGAAAGGCCTGTAACTCCGCGGGTGATGCAACAGGCCATCGAACAATACCTGCAGGACCAATTAACGGCGGCAGACAGTAAAGAAGCCGAGTCCTCGAAGCAACAGGCCGGTGGATCGGCTCCGAAGCACGCCGGGCCCATAAGGGTGACGAGAAGGGCAGACGAAGAGATTCCACGAGTGGCCGCGAAGGGCAAGAATTGTTCGACCGGTGACGATTACGTGCTTCCGCCGGTTGATCTCCTGGACCAGCCCGCCATTTCCGGGCGCACCATTGACGAGAAGCTTCTGGAGCGTAACGCGACTGTCTTGGAACAGAAGCTCGCTGACCTTGGCGTGCGGGGCAAAGTGGTGGAGATTCACCCGGGTCCGGTCATCACCATGTATGAGCTGAGCCTGGCCCCCGGCATTCCGCTCCGAAAGGTCCTCAGCACTTCCGATGACCTGGCTATGGCCCTGAAATCGGGCTCCACCCGCGTTGTGGCTCCTATTCCCGGCAAAGGTACTGTCGGTATCGAGGTTCCGAACCTCAACCGAGAGATCGTCTACTTCAGAGAAATCATCGAATCGCCCGCATTCATGGAATCGAACGCTCCCTTGAAGGTGGCGCTGGGCAAGGGCATTGACGGAGAACCTTTCGCCACAAGTCTCACGAAGATGCCCCATCTTCTCATCGCGGGAGCGACGGGTACGGGAAAGTCGGTCGGTCTGAACTGTCTGATCTGTTCATGGCTCATGTCATGCTCTCCCGATGACGTGAAATTTCTCATGGTAGACCCGAAAAAACTGGAACTATCCTACTATCAAGACATTCCGCATTTGATCCATCCGGTGGTAACAGAGTCTGAGAAGGTCCCCAAGGTGCTGAGCTGGGCCATCAGAGAGATGGAACGACGCTACGATCTGCTCAGCAAGGCCGGCGCGAAGAATATTGAAGGCTACAACACTCTTGTACGCTCCGGCCAATTAACTCCCGACCCGGAAGGGCCATCGGTTGAGAAGTTGCCTTACCTAGTGATTATCGTGGATGAACTCGCGGAACTCATGATGGTCGCGGCCAAAGACATCGAAATCTCTATAGCCCGCTTGGCTCAAATGGCCAGGGCTGCCGGCATTCATCTTATATTGGCTACTCAACGCCCTTCCGTCGACGTAATTACGGGGGTCATAAAGGCCAATCTCCCTGCCCGGCTTTCCTTTCAGGTATCCGCGAAACCTGATTCCCGAACCATCCTCGACACTGTGGGGGCTGAAAATCTTTTGGGCATGGGGGATATGCTCTTCCTTCCCCCGGGAACCGCCAAGTTGAGACGCCTTCACGGCGCGTACGTGTCGGAAAGAGAAATTCGTAAGATAGTCGATTTTATTAAAGCTCAGCGGTCCCCAGTTTATCTTCAGGAGATCACGAAACACGTCTCCGAAGATGACTCGAAAGCCGTCGGTTCCGATCTCATAGAAGACGTGAAGTACGATGAGGCGGTAGAGTTGGTCACGCGGCTGGGTCACGCTTCAATTTCCCTGATCCAGCGTCACATGCGCATTGGCTACAATCGGGCAGCCCGCATTATCGAGGCTATGGAAGCCGAACGACTTATAGGTCCGTCGGATGGTACCAGCCGTCCGAGAGAAGTTATGGCTCGATCCCTCGAATCCATACCCGACGGTCGAGGCGAATCATTTCCGTAAAATCGTGCCGCCGCATAAACTAATCAGGGAGCGCCTTCCTTACAAAGAAAGCTCCCGCTCTCTCACTGCTTTGAATTGACGCCGGCATAATCTGCGGTATCCATTCCCCTACATAGCGCCAGCGCATTTTCCCCCAGGACGTCAATATTGTAGCCGCCTTCCAGGACTGCGAAGTATCGGCCGGAACACCGGGACTGGGCGTGGTCTCGAACACTTCTTCCGATGGTAAAGTAGTCCTCGGTGGTCAGCGTACCGCCCCAGTCCTGTCTGTGTCTGTCAAATCCGGCGCTTATGGCTACTATGTCGTAATCGTTGGAGGCTAAGGCCCTGTCCACATTTTCGAGAAAAAGGCCCCGATGGTTATCCTGGATGTTGGCTACGACAACCTCTTTTCTACCCATGAAGAAGTTGTCAGTTCCATCTCCGAAGTGCAGGTCAATATCCAGGATAAGGGCCTGAGCGATTTTTCGGGTTCTAATGAGCTTTTCAATTGAGATCGCCACATTGTTGAAGAAGCAAAAGCCCCAGTGGCTATCGGGGCTCGCGTGATGCCCCGGAGGACGAACCGCCGCGAAGGTCGGTTGCCCCTGGCAAGCCAGTTCCGCGGCCATCAGCGCTCCACCCGCAGCCATAGCGGCTGTCCGATAAAGCTCCTGATCGGCCTTCACAGAATTCAGAATGGACGCGGTGTGCACCAGGAGTATGTCATCTTCGGACGCGGCTGAAGGTTTGACAACAGGATAAACCTCCTTGGAGCGTGCGCTATGGAGACAACTCTCGCCGGGGTTTCGCAGGAGGCTGTTGGATAATCGGTCAGGTAGAGGTCATGATATATGACCTTCAATACATCCGGTTTCATTGTTCATCCCCCTTCGCGGCGTAAGGCGCTCAAATTCTTGGCGGGGTGCCCGCGACACGATCAGATATGGGCTCATAGTCGCTCGTGACGGTCTCTCTCAGCTCCCACCGGCGTAATCCGGACGATGTCGAATGTTCTAATCTAGTGACGTTTCACCGCGCATTTGGTGACCGGCACGGAGGCCGGTCCTACCCAACCAATGGTAGGGCCGGCGTCCCTGCCCGCCACTTTTCAAACCCGGTAAACCACTTTCCCGGCGAATGGTTACCGTATCCATTATACTCGCGATGAATCCCCGGGGAACGTTTCTTTCATTAGAAACGTGGACAATACCGCGCCCGATGCCGTGAGCAAGAGCAGCTTGAACATTGCAGAATAAGCTTCCGGCGAGTAGTCTCCGGATTGAGTCAAGGGGTACCAATCCAGTAACCATCCGATCGCAAGTTGCATCACAGCGCCCCCAAGGAAGGGGAACAGGTTCACAGTTCCTATCGACGTGCCCCCGCGATCTCTACCGGAAACAGTTCCTTGATTGAGGTTACGCTTACTACAGCCGGCGTTATAGAGAAGATGGCAAAGCAGAGGATCAACGGGTAGAGCACGATTGGAGAAAGTCCTGCCGGGAAAAAATTCATAAAGACCATTTCAGCCAGCAGCAGACTCGCCGAGAGCATCAATACATTCTTGCGGCTGCGGAATACGTTGTTTGAAAGAAAGCTCATCAGGGGGCTGCCGATAATGATTCCGACCGCCAACATGTTGAGTATATCGCCCGCCTCAGCCCGTGACATGCCGTAGTTGTGCATGAGGTAAGGCCCCGCCCATAGCCCGCCGAATCCGAAGAAAATCCCCAGACTGCCGAAGGCCCAAGCTGCCACCGGCCAAAAGTGTCTATTGCTCAAAACCTGTCTAGCTCCTGCCCACAACGAAATCTGTCGCGGCGGCCTGACTCTCGTCCCGTATATGGGATCAATCTCCGCTATAGATGGCAAGCCCATGTCCTGAGGCCGATCTCGGACAACCGACCACACGAGAATGGCCAGGATAAAACTCGCGACGCCCATGATTTCAAATGCGGCGCGCCATCCGAGCCCGGACGTGATAAGGGCCAGAGGAGTTGCTGCAGTTAGTGCCCCAATTCCGCCCATGATCATAAAAATACTGTTCATCAGGGGAAATTCCCGAATCGTGAACCACTCGGAAACCATCTTCATCGCAGGTGTGAAAACCATCCCCGCTCCCACCCCGACCAACAGCCTTCCGACGACAGCTTCTCCGAGCCCCGGTGCCAAGCCTAGTATAATGCTGCCTATGCCTGCCACCAGCAGAAAGAGGCTCACGGTCTTCCTCGGACCCAGTGAGTCGGAAAGCAGTCCGCCCGGGAACTGTATGAAGGCGTAACCATAAAAATAAGCAGACGCGAGAAGCCCTACCATGGGCGCGGAAATGCCGAAGCTTTCTTGAATATCGAGCGCAACTACTGCGGGACACACCCGATGGAAAAAAGAGGACACATACGCCAGAGCCATGATCAAGAAAATCAGCCACCGAATTCGAATCAAGCTGCGGCTCTTCGGAGATTTCATGTTCTCCCGTGGAAAAGATCGGTGGACTGACCCGAAGGTTGTCATACAGCAGGGAAAGATAACATACGCGACGTTTGCGTGCAGCGCAAACCCTCAGTCATTGGAAGCATCGTTTTGCTCGGGTGGAGTGCAGGATTGGCCCCAGCCCTCCTAATTCGAAGAATGGTCCGGCCTCGCAGCACCGCTTGTTCCCAGCCTTCGGATGAAGGACAAACTGAAACCGCCGCGCACTTTCGAGAACGGCCCTCCCAGGCTCAACTGTGGTCTTGCAATGATGGTCTCGTTGAATAGCCTCGCGCATTCCGGGGGGGCTACTCGTGCTCCACGATATCCTGCATATGTATATCACAACTACAAATAACTCTTGACAGGACATTCTAGATCGTGGTATACCAAAGCTAAGGCTTTAACCTCAACAAAGGAGGAGGGGTCAGATGGTTTGTCCAGCGCGTCGGGTCCGAAGGGTTTTGCGAAATCTTGGCTTGAAACCGAGTTCAGTCGGGAACCGCACAGGACACGAAAAGTGGATTCACCCAGACAAAGGCTTTGTCTTACCGGCGCTGAGGAAAAAAGACATCTCTTACTCGTGTCTCCATGCGCTCAGTCTGGCTTTGGAAGCTCGAGGGATTGCTAGGCGAAGAGACTTTTGGGCAGAGGTTAGGATCTGAAGCTAGCAATAACAACTGGCTCTGGGAAAAAGGTGGCCGAGGCATTCTGAGTTCATTACGAGTCCCAGCAAGAGTCAAAACACGTCCTCGGCTACCCCCAATCTTTGGAAGGAGAAACTCATGAGCAATACGAAAACCGTAGCAATTCACTGCCTCCTTATGCTTAGCTCCAAGGAACCACCAGATCCAATGCACGAGATAGAGTGGCACGCCCGAAAATGGGAAGAAGAAAAAAAACCTACTTTCGTAGCCACGACTAGACAAATTAAGAGGCTCCATCCAGGGGTGAGCGAGATCCACTTCTACGCGGATTCACAACTTGGCAACTCATATCTCGGCGGAGGGATCTTCCACTCTTACATTCCTTTAAGTACCCCCAAGGGCCAAGAGATTCTTACTAATTCAGACCTGTACAAAAATTACGGATGCCCGGCTACGACCCGCGGGTTCATTGGAGTAACGGAATTCAAAGCCACCCCAGGAGAACCTCTTGAGAATCTGGAAGGATTCCTGAGGGCGAATGATAAGCCTCTCACGATGGAGAATTTGCCCGCTAGCGCCGCACGGATACAGATCTATTTCTACAAGAATCCGGGCAGTGGTCCGCAATAGCGCATAGGGGGAGGCAGATGCCTTATACACATTCAGAAAAGCTGGCTAATGTCGGCGACTTACCGAAACATGCTTTGCTCGCAAGAATAGTGGAACATCTTTGTGATTTTCCAGATCTAAGCCTGTTCACCTATGTCGAGACTCACGCAGGACGGGCCATGTACGGTTTGGAAAGAAAGGGTGAGTGGAAGGAAGGTGTCAGCGCTCTCTACCAAAGGGTGCGGGCTCTTAACAAGGAGATCACGAGGTTTCCTAACCTCAAATCATATTTGGAGACCTGTCTTTTGGAACCACCCGTGCCTGGTAGTGGGTACCCAGGTTCGTGCGGACTCGTATTTCAGATATTGAAGCGGCTGAAGCGTCCATATCGCTTTTTCCTGTGTGACGTTGATGCGGCGGTGTGCGCGGACCTCATGGCCTATTTCCCCCAATGGGCAGAGGTCACAGTTTGTAGAGGTAATGGCCTACACGTGGCCAGTATGCTCGACCACGCTTCTCTGGTGCTGCTCGATCCCGCCTACATGGAAACTCAGGAGGACAAGAATGGAGTCCTCAACACTCTAGCAGCACTCGACCGAAAGAACATCCCCGTAATCTGTTGGACACCCCGCGTTGGTCCTCTCATGACTTCAGACGGGGAAGCTATTTATTCGAGTTTTGAGGCAGAGGTATCACCCCGATTTGGGGTAGTGGCAATGAAATGGGGTGACCCTGAAGCAACGGAGTTCTGGGGATGCCATCTGACTGTGTCCCAAAACCTTGAGCAAATTGCAATGATGACAGCCAATGAGCTTCGAGAGATTATGGAATGGGAGTAAAAAGAGAAAGGGGCAAAGAATGCTGATTCTGGGATATGACCCAGGTGGAGCAAACGCAAACGGCGTGGCTTTGATATATGTGGCTGACGATGGCAGCATAGAAGCCTGGCTGCACACCTGTGATTGTGTTGGTCAGGCTTGGACTGGATTCAAGCTCGGGTGGAACGGAACAGGTTCGACTCGGTCGACGCAGCAGGTATCGACACATATCTGTCATGGTCTACGGGGCCAAGCGGATGGCGTCCGATGGATTATTACCTCAGAAACAGGTAAGCGGCAGCTCACCAGAGCGTTTTTTCTAGCAATTCCGCCAGAGGGTGATGGCTGTGCAGGGCATGGCAATGGCAATGAGGTTAAGAGAGATCTGGCCTGACATAAAGCTGAATGAGACTCACCCTAAAGTCCTGTATCATGCTCTCTCTAACCTGATCTACTCTTTCGGTCCGCCGATGAAACAGTGGCTACTCCGGCAGTTTGCTCCACCTCTCTGCTTGGAAATCGACAATGACCATGATTGGGACGCTCTCCTGTCCGCATGGGCGACCTGGAAGGGGCTGCAAGGGACTTGGTACAACGACTTAATGGAAAGCGATATGGCTCCCCTTATGCGGCCCGCTGGCGAAGTTAGCTATTTTTGGCCATGATACGGACCTTGTCCCCACAATTGCCTTTTGGACGAGGTAAGATCCTATGCGGCCCCCAAAATAGATTTTGAGACTCACAGTCAGCGAAAGTTTATGGTCCTTCCTCCAGTCCTATCCATCGCTTCACGAGCGTTGCTGACCAGGTTGACGCCATGGTCGAAGCGATCCTTTCCGGATTACTCACTATATCAGGAGGTAGGAAAGGGAGCACGACCACCGGGACATCGGCGACGAGGCGGGCCAGGTCGGCCGGTGTGAACTCCTCTTCCGGGCCGGTGTGGGATGCAGTGCATGAGAGCACTATCCCCGCCACTCTCATTCCGCGCTCTTTGAGCGCGTTCACGCTCAGCAAGGTATGATTCAAGGTCCCCAGCCTCGTTCGTCCCACCAGCAGAGTAGGATACCCAAGCCGCTCAGCGAGGTCGATCATCATGAGTCTACCCTGGATGGGAACCATGAGCCCTCCGGCCCCTTCGACTACAGTCAGATCCGCGTCCTCTGCCAACGCGCGAACGTGCTCCTCCACATCAGAAATCTTAAGGCTGCGCCCTTCCATCGCGGCCGCTCTGGCAGGCGAGGCCGGCAGCGAGAACCGGAACGGAACGCATTCATCCAGAGTCAGATTTTTTTCGGCAGCGTCTGCCAGGAAAGCTCCATCCTCAGGGAACAAGACGCCGGAACGCACCTGACAGCCCGTCTCGATCGGCTTGACCGCGATTGAGCAAATGCCCGCTCTTCGTGCCAGTTTTACCAGGCCAGCCGCAACAACGGTCTTTCCGACACCGGTGTCGGTGCCGGTTACGAATATCCCTTTTTTCCGGCGAGTTTGGGAGGAAGCCATGTCTCAACAGGTGTCCTTAGTTATTGCCGCAGACTTCGCGGATGGATCGTGCCGTGGCTGAAACCAACAGTTCTATTTCCTCCGAGGTGATCGACAGCGGCGGCATGAGCACCACTACGTCGCCAAGCGGCCGCAGTATGACACCGAATTTCCGAACGTTCTGAGCCACTCGTGCGCCCATCCTCTGTTCCGGAGGATAATCAGCGCGGGCCAAGCGATCCTCCGCCAATTCTATCCCCACCATGAAGCCGCACTGTCTAATCTCGCCCACATGGGGCAAGGATTCAATCTCTGCTGCAAGGCGCTCGTTCAGCAGGCGTATCTTGGGTTGAATCGCTTCCAGAGTGTTTTCGGACTCGAAGACATCCAAACATGCACAGGCTGCCGCGCAGGCCAGCGCGTTCCCGGTATAGCTGTGGCCGTGGAAGAAAGTCTTGTATTCCATGTATGGTCCGAGGAAAGCCCGGTGTATCTCCTCAGTAACCACTGTGGCGGCCAACGGCAGATAGCCTCCTGAGAGACCTTTGGCCAAGGCCATCATGTCCGGACGGACATTTTCGTGCTCACAGGCAAACATCTTCCCCGTTCGCCCGAACCCAGTTGCCACTTCGTCACAAATCAAGAGGATCCCGTACTCGCGGCAAATCTCTTCAAGCCCTTTGAGAAAGCCGCGTGGATGTACTATCATCCCTGCCGCTCCTTGGACCAAAGGCTCCACCACAACTGCCGCCATTTCGTCAGCCCTATCTTCGGCCATAGCGCGAAAGTGATGTAAAGACCGGTCGCAGCATTCTTCCGGGGTTGAGCCGGGGGCCCGGTACGGGAAAGGAGTGGGGATCGTCAGGGTCTGGAAAAGCAGCGGATGAAAAATCGTGTGAAAGAGGTCTATGCCTCCCAGGCTGACAGAGCCTATGGTGTCTCCGTGGTATGCCTGAGACAAAGTGACAAACAGCCTTTTTTTCTCGAACCCTAGATTCCGCCAGTATTGAAACGCGATTTTGAGTGCGACCTCAATGGCAGTGGACCCCGAGTCTGAATAGAAGACCCGATTCAACCCTTCGGGAGTGATCTCCACGAGCCTTTTCGCCAACTCTATGGATGGAACGGCAGCCAACCCCAGTAAGGTTGAGTGAGCTACTTTACCCAATTGCATGATGATAGCGAGGTCGATTGCCTCCTTACGATGCCCGTGCAGGTTCACCCACAGCGAAGAGACGCCGTCCAAATATTTGCGCCCTTCAGTATCTATAAGGAAATTCCCCTCAGCTCGCTCTATGACCAAGGGATCGGATTGCAGCCATTCTTCCATCTGAGTAAACGGATGCCAAATGTATTTTTTGTCCAGTTCAGACCAGTTCGTCACGGAATAATCCTTCCAAAGCGGGATCTGGAGCGTCTCCCAAGCCCCATGCCCAACCAGAACGAAATTTTTGCCGGGTTTTTTGGTCGGATGAGGGGCAACGGGACACTGAAATGAGCCATTTAATCCGGAGTAATGGCGCCTTGAAGAGACTTCTTTTTGCACATTGCCGGCAGCGCAGATCTTTCTTCAGGTCCAACATCTTCGCACGACCGATCGTCATCAGATGCCTCGTCCGATTGGTCGGCAAACATGGCCTGGTCGAACCTAAAGTCACTTGTCAGGTAGGAGAAAAGACCCAGAACCAAGCACAACACAAAACTGAACAGGTGGTAGACCGTTGCAAAAGATACAGCCACCACTGCATTTATCCCGAAAAGGGTCAATGCATAACGGGCTGCCACGTGAAATGTGCCGATGAATCCGGGTGCTGAGGGAAGAGCCACACCCAGACAGATGAACACCTGTATAGTAACTGCAACAAGAAACGGAGCCTCAATGGAGAAGGCAAGGAGGAAAAGATAGGTCAAAACTGAAAAAAGGACCCATAGGGTAACCGAATAAGCGAAAAGAATCATGACCTGTTTAAAGCTGGCCATAATCCCGAAACCGTCCAAAAGACGTCGAAAGATTGCGTCCAGAAACGCCGCCGCTCTGGCAGGAAACCAAGACAGAAGCCTTGTTACAGCCCGCTCAACTCTCTCCCTTTGCGCGAGAACCAGCAGCACCAAGATGTATCCTACCGCGAGCATCACGAGCAGAACCTGCCCCAACAAGGAATAAATTCGCGGTATCTGAGGCGTAGTCCAGAGGACAAGTCCCAGCAGCAGCAGGAGTCCCGAGAGGTCGAAAAACCGCTCCACCATGACGGCGCCGACACCGGTGGAAAAGGAGGCGCCTCGCCTACGAAGGAGGTACGGTCTCACCAATTCTCCCAACCTCGCAGGCATGACCATGCTTGCCCCAGCCCAGATGTTGAGGAGGTCCCAGAGATCCTTTAGAGGTAGACGACAGATGGGGCGGAGGATCAGCCCGAATCGGAGCGCTCTCACCAGTTGAGCAAGTATGATCAGAAGCGTGCAGGGCAATAGGTAGACGGGCTTCATCTGTGTCAAGCCGCTGACGAAGTCCTGCCAAGAGATGTCGCGGAAGGCAAGATACAGAAAAATCATCCCCAGAGCAGTCCCTACAACTATAAGCAAAAGGCGCTTGAGGTTGCGGCCGTTTGTTTTATGACCGGTCATGTCCATTCCCCAATTCTTGCCGAAAGTATGCGACTGCTGATTGCAAGCCCTCGGCGAGAGGAACTTTAGGCGCCCAGCCAAGCATCTGCCGTGCAAGAGAGATGTCCGGCTTGCGTCTTGTCGGATCATCCTCCGGCAGTGGCTTGTATATGATGCCTGACCCCGTGTCGGGGATCATCTCTAAGACCATATCTGCCAAGTCCTTAACCGTCACCTCGTGCGGATTGCCCAGGTTTATCGGGCCAGCCTGTGAACTATCCATGAGACGTATCAATCCGTCAACCATATCTGAGACATAGCAAAACGACCGTGTTTGCATGCCGCTGCCATACACCGTGAGGGCCTCCCCTTGAATCACCTGGCAAATGAAATTGCTTACCACTCTGCCGTCGTTCGGGAGCATACGGGGACCATACGTATTAAAAATGCGGGCAATCGTTACATTGACATGGTTGTAGTCACGATATCCAACCATCAGGGTCTCTGCGGCCCGCTTCCCCTCATCATAGCAAGCCCTGGGGCCCACAGGATTTACATTCCCGTGATACGTTTCGGATTGAGGATGTATCTCCGGGTCCCCGTAAACCTCGGAAGTAGAGGCAAGCAGGATTCTGGCGTTGGTGCGTTTGGCGAGACCGAGCATATTGAGCGTTCCCAGGACAGAGGTCTTCAGGGTTTTGATAGGGTTGGCCTGGTAGTGAACCGGGGAGGCCGGACAAGCCAAGTGATATATCTGGTCGGCCTCAAGAAGAATGGGAACGACGACATCATGGCGAATGAACTCAAAGTTCGGATTGCTCATGAAGGGAAGGATGTTCTTTTTAGTACCCGTGAAAAAATTGTCCAAACATATCACAGCGTCTCCCCGGGCAAGGAGTGCCTCAACCAGATGGCTGCCGATGAACCCGGCGCCACCTGTAACAACGACATTTTTCATCAGGACCGGCTCCCAGGAGTTTCAAAATGAGCCCCAGTATCCGACAGACCGGGGATTATGTCAATCGCCGCAAGGGC
>JBKQMK010000314.1:0-5610 GCA_052146735.1 Desulfomonilaceae bacterium
TATACAATGGAACGGCTGTTCAATGCAAGCGCAAAATGCTACTAACTCCCATAATATCAGTATCTTGAACAAATATGTGTCGCTAAAATGGGGGCCGGTCAGGTTAAGTCCGACAGCCTCCTAGAAAGTACATCGCTACGAACACCTAAACTGTCTGTTCCTTATCCAAGACCATAACCAAATCCGCTAGCGCCACGGCTGCTCGACGCACATAGACGATGACAGCCTCGTGAGAGCCCTTGACATGTGATCCGCGCGTTACTACTTTACCTTTAAGTTAATTAACCATGTGGTTTAACGCAACATGACTCCTGACAGACTCAGTATCACATTCGCGGCCCTTGCCGATCCCACCCGTCGAGCGATCCTCGCTCGCCTGACCTCGGGTGAGACAGCGGTGACCGAACTGGCCAAGCCCTTCAAGATGAGCCTTCCAGCCGTCTCCAAGCATCTCCAAGTGCTAGAGCGCGCGGGCCTGATCGCGCGAGGTCGCGATGCGCAGTGGCGGCCCTGCCGGCTTCAGGCGGGTCCGCTCAAGGACGTCGACGACTGGCTCGAGCCTTATCGCAGCTTCTGGGACGACAGCTTCGATCGATTGGGCGATTACCTCCTCGAATTGCAAACTAAGGAGAAGCAGAATGACCACAAGAAATAGTCCCATTGAGGATTCAGCGGAGCGGGTACTCGTGATCACGCGCATCCTCGATGCGCCACGGAGCCTCGTCTTTAAGGTCTGGACCAAGCCCGAGCACATGATGCGCTGGTTGGGCCCGCGCGACTTCACGGTGCCGACCTGCGAGATGGACTTCCGACCGGGCGGAACCTATCGCTCCTGCATACGCTCGCCCGAAGGTAAAGACTATTGGATGCGGGGCGTCTATCGCGAGATCGTCGAGCCTGACCGCATCGTCTTCACCTTTGCCTGGGAGGACGAAAAGGGCGAACCCGGCCACGGAACACTGGTCACGGTGACCTTCGCCGAGCAGGACGGCAGGACGAAGCTCACATTCCATCAAGCCGTCTTCGAGTCGATCTCCGAACGCGATTCGCATCGGGAGGGCTGGAGCGAATGCTTCGACCGCCTCAAGGCGTACTTGGCAGAGCTTTAAGGGGAAAGATATGAGGACAAGAAACGGCAAGACAATAGATGAAGGCCAGATCCGACAGCTACAGAGCGGCGGTTGACCTCAAACCGTAATGCTCTCGCGGATATCCAGTGCTCGCGCAACTATCGGCGAGGGAACCGGGTGGATGTGACGTATGCAACAGAAGGAGAGGAAGCGATGAAGACAATGAACAAGCCGACACTTACCGTGCTCGTGGTGATCTCTGTGGTCGCTCTCTTCGTGGGATTTGCACTGCCCAACGATTCTATCGGTCGAGAGACTGCTGCTAGCACGGGCGCCACGGGGAGCTATGCTTCCGTGAATGGGCTGAAAATATATTACGAGATCCACGGAACTGGCAGGCCGCTAGTACTGCTTCACGGCGCTTTGACGACAGTCGATACCTCTTTCGGAAAGGTCCTGCCGGCCCTTGCGAAGACTAGGCAGCTGATCGCTGTCGAACAGCAGGGACACGGGCACACGGCCGACATCGATCGTCCGTTGACGTACGAACAGATGGCGGAAGACACCGCGGCTCTTCTACGTCAACTCAAGATAGAGAATGCGGACTTCTTCGGCTATAGCATGGGAGGCGGCATCGCCTTGCAGATCGCCATTCGGCATCCGGATTTGGTGCGCAAACTTGTGCTCGCCGCGCCCGCCTACAACAGAGACGGGTTCTACCCCAAAATCTTCGAGCAAATCCAGAGCATGAAGCCCGAGGACTTAGATGCATCCCCATGGAAAGCGGCCTACGCCAGGACCGCGCCGAATCAGGAAGACTGGGCAACTCTAATTGCCAAAGTGCAGCAACTGGTTCGGGAGTTTCCTGGCTGGCCGCCCAAGGCTATTCAGTCGATCAAGGCGCCCACGCTGATCATTATCGGGGATTCCGACGTCATCCGCCCGGAGCACGCGGTGCAGATGCTTCGACTGCTCGGAGGCGGCGTGGCAGGCGATGATGCCGCGGGCCGGCCACACCTCCCACGATCCCAACTCGCGGTGCTCCCCGGCACCACCCACGTTACGCTCGTGGATCGTGCCGATTGGCTGGTTCCGATGATTACGGAGTTTCTCAACGGCCCCATGCCGGAGGTTAAGTGATCTGCAAGAAGAAGAGGCGAGTCAAGTCTGCTCTTGGCGCATTACCGCTCGGCACCGAAACATGAGCCAAAAACAGGCTTGACGCAACTGACCCCGATCGTGGGGGCTTGCGAATATTATTATCAAGTAAATTATTAGTAAGGAGCAAAACTATGCAGAAGATCACCCCGTTTCTGTGGTTTGATGACAAGGCCGAAGAGGCAGTGAATTTTTATGTCTCTATATTTAAGAATTCAAAGATCACGGGCATTACACGTTATGGAGAAGCAGGCGCAGAGGTCGCCGGAAGACCTGAGGGAACGGTAATGACCGTTGCATTCCAGGTAGAAGGGCAGGAATTCGTGGCGTTAAACGGCGGCCCTGTGTTCACTTTCTCACCGGCAATATCGTTCGTCGTGAATTGCGAGACACAGGAAGAAGTAGACAAGCTGTGGGAGAAGCTCTCCGAGGGAGGAGAAATAGTAGAGTGCGGCTGGCTCAGAGACAAATACGGCGTATCATGGCAGATCGTTCCCACTATTTTAGGAGAGATGTTACAAGACAAGAATGCTGAGAAATCTGAAAGAGTTATGAAGGCTATGCTCCAAATGAAGAAGATTGACATAAAGGGTTTAAGGCAAGCATATCAGCAAAAATAGTGTCCCATGTTCAATCTATATCGAGCATATGTGTGAAACATTTGGAGGGTCCCGGCGGCCGGTAAAGTGAAAAAGAAGCCGGTCTTACAGCAATCGCGTTCACCGGCACTGAGTCCGAAGGCGGCTGCGGGTGAACGGATAGATAAGGAGGTCTATTATGGCCAAAGAAGAGAAACAGGAAAGCAAGATGGACATGCAGGCGATGATGGAAGTGTACAAGAAGCTGGCAACCCTTGGCGCACCACATAAGATGCTTGCTAGCCTGGTAGGATCTTGGACCACCAAGACCACGGCATGGATGGAACCCGATAAACCCCCAACGGAAGGCACAGGCACTTGCGAACAGAAGATGCTCTTTGACGGACGTTACCTGCAGCAGGAGTATAGGGGCGAGATGATGGGGAGTCCGTTCACCGGCATCAACCTCATTGGGTACGACAACCATACCAAGAAGTATGTGTCGACCTGGATCGATTCGATGAGCACCGGTATCTATTATTTTGAGGGGACTGCCAGCGCGGATGGCAAGACCATTACGCAGGTAAGCAGCTATGACGATCCAGTTAGAGGCCCCACGGCATGGCGAAGCGTGACCAGGATCGTAGATGACAACACCCTGGAGTATGAAATGTTCCTCACTCCCAAGGGTGGCAAAGAAGAGAAGATGATGGAGATGACCGTAACCAGGAAGAAATGATGCAGGAGGTCAGCCTTTGTGCCGCAGCGGAACGCGGAGGGGTTCGGGGGAGAGGTGTCGCAGTTCGGCTGCTGAGGGGGCTTTGCGGACATGATCACAATAATGCGGCAGCTTGGTGCGATCCGGTAGAAGATACATGTGACAGTCACTGTTGCGGACAGTCAGAAGGGGCATTTTGATGACATATAGCGGTTCTCAAAAGTAATCACGAATTGTGAAGAGCGATTCCTCGAATTGGTAGCCACCGGCCTCCGGAAACTGTCTCAAAAGTGTGCCGCTGGGTAATCGGATTCGTGTTTGGGGTGTAATTTCGCTGTATCTGAGTACCCCCCGTGGCCTTTGAAAGTCGCGGTCATGTATTCAGTCTGGCCGTGCTGCAGCTATCTTCTGTCGCCCTATGTCCGAAGCCGATTATTTCTATGGCTTACCCTGTGGGAGTACGGAGCAAAGTTGGCCATAATCGCCAGTGCTGGTATAGCTTTTCCAGATTGATCGTGGCACAGACCAACGCCCACTGCACTCTGACGTTTTCTAATCCCAGCACTGTCCATCTCCTAAAACCCAGATGGCTTTTTATCCAGGCCAAGACAGGCTCGATGACAATTTTTCGGTCCTTTAGCGCCTGCTTTTTCCCGGAATCTTTTCTTTTGATGCGCTGCCTCTCAAGAGCCCCGTGATGAACACTGATGTCTATTTTTCGACCCTGCTTATTCTTACTGCACTCCTATCGGTGCGGACATATGCTATATGACCGACAGCGAAAAACGAGAAACTAGTTTCGGGTCCGATTCCTTGTTGTCTTTCCAATATAATGCAATTGCCCGCCTTGCGGACAGATGCAGCAATTACGCTGCTCATCGTATATAAACTGAGAGCTATGATACGGCGCCTCTTGCCCAGCAGTCACATCACTTGACGGCGGACTGGTTAACACTTCATATCCCCGCTCTTCGGCCAAACCGATTTGGGAACTCGAAAAGTATCCACCATCCCCTGCTCTTTTTCTCCGTTTCTAAATATGTTCCTCTGTAAGGGCCTGGGCCAAACATAATCGACGGCGTTGCTCATCACCCAAACACATTCTGGTAGTGTCGGGCTAGGGGGAAAAGCGAGGCCACATGGACCGGCGGCCTCTTTGCTTGATAAAAAATTCACCGGGCTGTCATTTTTAACACAATCCTCACACTACCTTAACCCAAAGCACATATTCTATAAATGAAAGATGAACGCCGGGAAGGAGACGTCAAATGTCCATGTGGGATTACAGTCCAAAGGGTGGCTTATGGACCGGTGTCGCGGTCGGGCTGGGTCTGGCTGCTGCACCCTCACTTATTCCGTTGGCGTGGTCCACGACAAGAAGCTTACTAAAGGCCGCTTTGAAGGGCGGATTCACGGTGTACGAACGAGCTCACGACTTGGCTTCAGAGATGGTTCAGGGTGCGGCCGATTTGGTGTCAGAGGCGTCATCGGAAGTGCACAACGAACTTTCTGTACCCCGGGGGATCATACTACGGAAAGGGTCAAAACCGACAGAATTGAGCTAACCCGATTGTGGCAGTGGATTCTGTTGCAATATTGGATCCCCCTAATAGCTGATGCGCGTGGGGGAATCTGAACAGGACATATGAGAAAGGAAGGGTAACTGCCTTGGAACTGCAGATACTTGCTGTCTTTTTACTGGCGCTGTCAAGCAACCTTGATAACGTGGGCGTTGGCACATCCTACGGCACTCGAACGATCAATATTCCTTTTAGTTCGAATCTGCTCATCGCTTTTATCACAACTACCGGAACCTATCTTTCGATGGCAGCCGGCAACAAAATCAGCAACTTCATAAACCCAAATGTCTCAAATGCCATAGGGGCTCTCATGATTGGGGGCACAGGAGCTTGGGTTCTTATTCGGGAGTTTTCGCGACCTGATGAGGATAAGAGTACGGCGGCCGAATACCTTAAAACGACCAGTTTTGCTAGTCAATCGCCTCTTAAAAAAATGCTTACTATTCTTGATCATCCATTTCTTGCTGATACGGATTTTTCCGGACATATCGACATGAAGGAAGGAT
>JBKQMK010000315.1:0-2515 GCA_052146735.1 Desulfomonilaceae bacterium
CGGGTGGCCTCACTGACGGGCAGGCTGTCTCGTGGATGTTGGCTCTGTACAGTTTTGGGGGCCTCGCCACGATGTTCGTAGCGCTGCGCTACCGAATTCCCCTTGTCATCGCTTACAGTATTCCTGGTGCGGTACTGCTTGCCAAGCTTCTTCCCAATTTTACGCTGCCTGAAGCTGCTGGAGCATACATCGTCGTAGGTGTTGTGACCCTTATTCTGACGGTGACGGGCCTCATCAAGAAGGTTGTGGACAGAATCCCCGTGCCCATCATGTTGGGAATGGTCGGCGGTGTGCTCTTCAGCTTCGGGATCGGGCTCTTCAAAGCATCCGTCGAGCAGCCGAAGATCTACGGGCTCATGATGATAGTGTTCTTCGGAACAATGGCGTTCAAGAAATTTGCGTCGAAGATTCCCCCCATCGTTGTCGCGATAGTGGTCGGTGTGATTCTTCTCATGGTGTACGGGCAGATCAAGCCCGTTCCTTTGAATTTTGAACTTGCCAGGCCAGAGTTCGTGTGGCCTGTGTTTTCGCTCCGTGCCATTATCGACATCAGCGTGCCGCTCTTCTTCCTGGTTATAGGTGTTCAAAATATCCAGGCAGTTGGAGTCTTGATAGCTGAGAATTACACTCCCCCAATCAACGCTATGTACTTCATTCCGAGTATCGGCGCTTTCTTCAATGCCGCCCTCGGCGGCCACTGTGCGGTCACGGCCGGTCCAAGTACGGCCATTTGCTCAAGCCCGGCGGCCCACGAGAAACATGAACTCCGGTACGTCGCGGCCTTTTACGAGGGTGTTTTTTGGTTTTGCTTTGCTCTTTTGGCCAAAGCAGCAGTGGATGCCGTGAACATGGTTCCAAAGGAGTTTACCATGGTCCTCGCGGGTATCGCCATGTTCGATGTGTTCTCGACAGCTTTTCGCGGAGCGTTTGCCGGAAAATTTCGGTACGGAGCACTCGTCGCGTTTTTCATGTCCGTGACGAACCTTTCCATTCTGGGCGTTGGTGCACCGTTGTGGGCTATCATTTTCGGTGTCATCATATCTCTTGCACTCGAGACTGATGATTTCAAAACGACCAACAATTCGCTAAAACCGGCTACTGAAGCCACCCCGGAGCCCGCTCCGGCAACCGGGTAGGATGCTGAAGCGATCCACTGATCTAAGGGCGATAGGTGTTGCTGACAATCATCTGCCTTACAGGCAAATAGGAGGAGAAAGAGTCATGACGGCACGTTTCGCTGATCGCATCGCCCGCGCCCAAAAAGCAATGGCTAAGGAAGGATATGACGTCCTGGTTGTCACCAACCGTGAAAATCTGATCTACTTCACGGGAATGACCCAGATGGAGTGCCTTGGAGTTCTGGTCCCCAGAGAAGGAGAAGCCCAGGCTATCGCACTCTGGCTCGATGCCGATTACGTTCAAGAGCATTCGGGTCTACATACGAGAGCGTACCATTTCCCGAGGCAGGATCTAGGGGCCACAATGGCCTCGTGCATCAAAACTTTCGGCTTTTATGCGCCTCGTATCGGCTTTGAACGCTATTTCGTGGATTTTTCGGTGTACGAAGCCCTTAGAGAGGCATTCTCAGAAACGAATTTCAAAGGAGCCGGCGAACTGTTCTATCGCTTACGGGCGGTTAAGGAACCCGAAGAGTTGGCGTTGATACGAAAGGCGGCTGCGGCGACATGCGAGGGAATGGATGCAGCCATGAAGGCTGTGCAGGCAGGGGTAGCAGAATTAGAGGTCTTGGCAGAGGCCGAGTACGCGATGTTGAAGGCGGGCTCCTGGGGATCCCCCTTTCGGCCTCAGGTAGTTTCCGGAGATCGCACTCTCCTTGCCCATCCGACGGCAAGCGACAAAACGATCAAATCCGGCGAGGTCGTTGTAGTGCACCTGGGGGCCACCTTCGAGGGGTATTGTGCCAAGATGGCCCGTACGGCCGCTGTGGGCGATATTCCAGCAGGCCAAAGGGATGTTCACTCACTGCTTGTCCGTGCCTTGGAGCAGGCACAGGCGGCTCTTCGGCCCGGCGCAACCTCCGGCGAGGTGGACGCCGCCGCCCGTGATGTGGTGGAAAACGCTGGTTACGGAAACTCTTATCTTGATTCGGTTGGCTACGGCGTAGGACTTCGCCAGTCGGAATTCTACCCCATCATCGGGCGCGGCCGAAGTGAGGTTATAGAAGTCGGGATGGTGATCGACTTGCTTTTGCCGACCATCTATCGAAAAGGTATCGGAGGTCCCAGAGTGACCGACGTGATCTACGTTGGCCAGGACGAAAACGAGGTCTTCACTGCCTACCCCCGCACTCTCGTGGAGGCCTAATGTGTGCGGCTCGCTTCCCGAGTGCAGGTTGTAAGGATGAGATTGCGTCCGGAGAAAGAAAGTCAAGGTGAGCCGGCAAGGGGGTCTAGTGGAGAATCGTCGGAGGTTAGCATGACCGTTGTAACAAAAATGAAACAGCACAATAATCTTGAGAAATTCTTGTTGGGCAACGAAGCCCTGGCTAGGGGCG
>JBKQMK010000316.1:0-17781 GCA_052146735.1 Desulfomonilaceae bacterium
TGGAGAATCGAGAAGTCTGCACCCTGTCCTACGGGCAAATTAGGATGCTTTTGGTCATGAGGGCGGTGGTCACCAGACCAAGAATCCTTCTGTTGGACGAACCGTTATCCGGACTGGATGAGGATGCCAGGGGCAAGGTTTTGTCAATTATAGAGGAATTTGCTTGTGCGGACACGAGTGTGATTTACGTGAGTCATCGTCACAACGAACTGTTCTCCGCACTTACTCATGTGGCCGTTCTGGAGAAGGGAAGAATGATTTTTCAAGGCACCCGGAGGCAATGGCAGAGCATCTCGTTGCCCGAATTGCGCTCTTGACGCGTGGTCTCCCCGGAATCGCGATGAGTGCCCCGAAGGCATTCTGTGAGTAGCCGATCCAATTCATGATTGCGCATATGGACGCGGTCGTGGACGAATAACCCCGCGTCCCGCGGGGAGGCGCCGGTCCTACTGCTAAATGCGTCTGGCTGGGTGCCGAACGTATCGAAACAGGTGAGCGAATCTAGGAACCATAGTACTAAGATTGCCTCGCCGTTTCCCTCCTCGCAACGACACGGAAAAAACAAGTCGCTGAGTTTGGGTTGATTCTGGGTGATTCGTGGACATCATGTCAGCCCACTGATAATATGAAGAAGCCTTATAATAGATAGATGCGGATGCTCGTCAGATGGGCTCGGCCAATCTCAGCCGTCAGGCCTAGCCAACGAATTGCTCAAATGGATTAACCGGCAACGGGAAACCAGATGGAAGAATACAAACCTCATGATTTGAGGCGACTCGATCGGCCGTCAGAGAAGGGTGAAATTCCTGCGGAACATGTCTTTCGAAAACCCCAGGACTTGGCCACTAACCAAAAAACGGCCAGTACCAGGGAAATCGTTGAGGGCCACCTGAAGGAACGGGCTCGTAGAGCTGTCCGCCGGAAATGGGGAGGCAGAGGGCTGGTGATTCTGGGCGCTGTCATCATCCTGGGCTCCTGTCCGCCATACGCATTTTCCCTGATCGGACCGCAGACCATAATGATGGGGCTGGGAATGATCGCAGGCGGAAGCGCTCTCCTGGCATGGCGGCCTCGGCTGAAAGATACCAATGAGGCCCTGCTTGTAGCCATGAAATACGGCAATTCTTTGACCGCGACTAGGTTGGCGCTCGAATTGGACGTGTCATTCGAGAAGGCGGAGAAGATAATAAGGGAGCTGGTTCGCAGCGGGGTAGCGGAAATAGATATGGACCAGAAGGACCCTGACCAGGGCATAACCTATAAGATTAAGGGCCTTTGAGACAGAGGTATGAGGAGGTGTGTCACAAAGTCGAGATTCACGGATGCAAAGGCTTCCGCCGGTAATTCATCCGCATTTTCCCCCCTTTCGTAAAGGGGGGCAGGGGGGATTTTAGTCTAACCCATTGAAAATACCTCTAAGTCCCCCTTTAGAAAAGGGGGACTTTGCTGACGGCTCAGCTATCCAATTGTCCGGGGCCTGTCCCACCAATTCAATGCATGCCTGTTCCAATTTTCACGTAACTTTGGGAATACGTAAAATAAAGCCCAACTTCGCTCACCGTCTCTCCAGTAATTTGCTTCCATGCTTCCGCATAGCTGATCACCTGAGGACGATACAGTTCTATCAGCCCGGGCAATCGTTCTTTGGCCACGCGATCTGTCTTGTAATCGACAATCACCCAACCGTCATCGTCCAGGAAGGCAAGGTCTATAACTCCTCTAAGAATCGTTCCTAGAGTCGAGCCATTCAGCCCTTCGTCCAGGACCAGCCTCTGGAAAGGAGCTTCCACCATCCGGCGTGGGCTCTCAAGGGCACGCTTCCATATCTCCGACCGAGTAACGGACGCCACCGTTGCGAGAGCGTCTTCAGCGAGTGTTGAGTCTAGGCCCTGTTCCGAGAGGGCAGATCGCGCGAGACTGCCCAAATCGGACTCAGGGGCGGCCATCGCAGTTTGAAGTAGTAGGTGTATTATGGAGCCCCATTCGGTGCCGTGCTCACCGTGGGAGTACAGGATTTGTCCCTTCTCCAGAGCTTCCGCTTTAGCTGAGGCGGTCGAATAAGTCTTCTGGGCGGCATCGGCCCATTGCCGCTCAATCTTCGCCATCGCCTGCGACACATCTTCCTCCGAAATCGAAATTTGGGCCCCGGGTTCAGTCCTCTGTGGTCCCGGATCGGCAAGTGAAGGCAAGTCGGCGAGGTGTGGTTCAAAGAACGCCCATGGGTTCAGATTCTGAAAAGTCTCGCGTTGCGAAACAATGAGCCGGCATCCTGCTCTGGTGGCAGCAACATAACGGAGGCGTAGCGCCTCAGCTTGCTGAAATTCCTCCTCTTTGTTGGCAAAAGATTCCCATTTCTCAGGCAGGGCCAACACGGAATTTCTCACGCTCCCGAGAACAGTGCCTACGATGCGCATATATCCGCGGACCTTGTCCCCTGAACGGTCTATGTGCAATTCCACCGGGTGCGTTTTATTGCCTGTCGGATCGGCGAGAAAGACGATGGGTGCTTCAAGGCCCTTTACTTTGTGTAAATTCATGACCCTGACGACGGGAGTTTCGTGAGGTTTTGCAGGGATCGCGTCATGGGTCTCGTCCTCTTGAACGAGCTTTCCGAGATCTTCCACCAGTTCGGCGACCGTCCAGTGCTCGGTCTGAGCGTAACGCAACAATTCTATGGCCTTGGCAAGACTTCCGGCCTGTACATCTCCTCCCGGCCCTGCACACGCGCTAGCTGCCAACCCGAGGTCGGCTGATATTCTCTCAATGGCAGGGACAGGGGGAACTTTTGTCAGCCAGAGTGCATACTTCCGGAGGCGGTCAAACGCGTCCTCAAAGATCCTGATCATTGACGACTCGAGATCCTTTGGAACCGGGCTATGAAAGGAAAAATGCCCTCCGCATTGTTTGAAATCATACAGGGCCTGATCGCTGATTCCGAAGAGTCCGCTTCTCAAAGCTGCTACCAGCGCCACGGGATTGTCCGGCTGAGTAACCGCAACAAGGCAGGTGTGCAGCAACAAGATTTCCGGCACTTGATTCATTGCGCTTCCGCCGGTGACTAGATGGGGAATACCCAACTCTTGAAGTTTACGGCTATAAGCGCCCAGTTTACCGGTCATGGGGGTCACGATGAGAAAGTCTCCAGGACGGACCTGCTTCGATATTCCTGCCGCCACTTCTTTCGCGGTCCGGGGGATAGTTAGACCGTTGTCAAGCGCATGCCGAATCGTGCCGGCTATTAGGGCTCCCTCATATTCTCCTAATTGTTCGTTGCCCCTGTATTCCTTGGGGATTCTCAGCGCCCTTACACTGGGAACTCCTGACTTGGTCTCCGCTTCTCTAATCGGCAATAGGGGCACATATTCGGGGGAACACTCGGCCGGATACTCTCGGAACTTGTCTGCAAACGTTTCATTGACCCAATTGACAAGCGGCGGAACAGTGCGGAAATTGGCTGAAAGATGTACGACTTGGCCTTCGCTGCGCCGAATGATCTCTTTGACCTGATTGTAGGTCACGATGTCTGCCCGACGAAACCGGTAGATGGACTGCTTCGGGTCTCCGACAACAAACAGGGCTCCGGGAGAAGGCCGACACGTGCGCCAATCCAACTCGTGGGGGTCGTCGGCCGTAAGGAACATCAAGACCTCAGCCTGTATCGGGTCGGTGTCTTGGAACTCATCAACCAGGATACGCCTGAACCGCCTGCGAAAATAATCCCTGACCGACGGCCTATCTCTGAGAAGGTGAGCCGCGTGCATAAGGAGGTCCTGATAATTAAGTTGACCCGATTCCTTCCTTAGTTTGTCGTAAACTTTCCTCGCCGGCTGAATAGCTCTCAGTAACGGCTCATACCTGTACTCAAGCCACGCTTTCACCAGAGGTTCAGCAATGTCGACGCGAAAGTCGTCCCACCTTTTCAGCTCGTCTTCTGCTTGTGGAGCGCGCTCCGGCCAGTTTTTTTTGACGATTTTCACCTTTGTGAACTGAGCGAGCACCTCCATTATCTCGTGAGGCCTATTGTGTTTAACCTGCCGGAACATGAGAGGAATGATCTGATACCTGGGAATGAGTGTGTCACTCCCCGGATGCTCAGGGAGGGACGAAACAAGCCGTTCCATGTGACGGACGTACTCTGCAAGAGATTTGAGCGCGGGCCCGGGATCAATCGCGACAAGCCTTCTTGCCGGCCATTCTTCCACGTCAGGGTAGTCGGCGAACTTCATGAAAGCTTCACGCAGTTGGCCCACCTCGACCCCAAGCTCCTCCAACTCCGTCAAGATCGGGGAATGGTTCGCATAGAGACCGGCAACATATTCGTCCCATGCCCGCCGCCGCAGTTCCTGATCCGCCGCTTCATCGATCTCTTCAAAACCAACATCCACTCCGGCTTCTACGGGACGCTCACGCAACATACGTGCGCAAAAGGAATGGATCGTCCCAATGAAGCACCGCTCCACATGCGACACTGCTTCGGACAAGAGTCTCTGCGGATCCGGTGCAGCGCTGCGGCTCGCTTTCTCCAGCTCAACTTGAAATCGCGCTCGAAGCTCTGCAGCGGCCTTGCGAGTAAACGTCACCGCAACGAGAGCGTCTATTGAGCATTTCCCTGCGGCCAACAGGTTGACCATTCGGCCGATCATCCCAGTTGTCTTGCCCGTGCCCGCCGCGGCTTCGACCAGAAGGGTCTTGTCCAGTTCGTTCAGGATTATGTCGCGCTGGTCCTGGTCTGGAGGAGTGTTCACGCGGTTATATTCCAATGTTCCTCAACTCGCGGATCGGCTGCAGGCACTCGTTGCGAGAATTTTGCAGTTTGCGTGTGCTCGCGGCTGCAAGAGCGTCGGTGTCCCCGCATATCAGTAAGTAATCGCAGAAAGGGCAGTCCTCCCTGGCATTGTTCGTCGGGAGAAAACAGCCGGACGCCAGGATTTTGCACAGCCTGTCTATGACCTCCGCTGCACCCATCATCTGGCCGCGCCACCGCCGTATGCGGATACCACGATGGCCGCTTCCGGGGAAAAAGTATCCGAAGTGGGAGACTTCGGCTCCAGGGGACACTTTCCTTTTCAATATTGCGCGGGCCATTTCAATGTACAAGGCGTGCTGAATTACCCGGCCCTGCCAGAAATAGTCCTGTTTCTCGTATCGCGTCGGTCTGCCGGTCTTGTAGTCCCAGATCGAGAAAACCACTTCGGCTCCATCTTCCACACTATCTACACGGTCGATGCGTCCCCGGGCGCGTATAGTCCTGCCTCCAGGGAGGGGGATTGCCACAGGCTCCGGCGCATCGAGAGGGCTAGAGCGCTCGTACGGCGGCATCCCAACGGATGCCTCCAGGAAGAGCGGCTTGCTGTGACGGCACAGTTCCTCTTCTTCCACGAGGAATATCTGAGCAGTGCGGATCAGTTGCAGCATCTGCTGGCGAAAAGCGCTGAGACCGGGTGACGGGAAGAGTTTTTCATATCTCGTCACCAGTTCATCGAGTATCTTGAATAGCCTGGGGCTATCGCGGTGATATAACGGCTTGCGTCGCTCCGCTATCAGTTCGCTCATGAAACGGTAAAACACTTCGTGAAGCAGATTGCCGAACTCCACTGGGTCCAACCATCTCGTGAGGTCTACCGTCAACTCTTCGGGAAGAGAAATGTCCAGGACGTATCTGAAAAGGTATCTTAGAGGACAGCAGCCGACAGTCTCCAGCCGCCGTGCCGACAAAACAGGGCCGTCGGAGGAAGAGGGATCCAGTTTGGTGGAGGGATTGGTCAAGAGCCCGTCATATTGGGTGAACTCATCACTGTTCCGGGCCGCGGCTGCAATGAGTCCGCGAGCCAAATGAGGAAAATGCCGTCCCACTGCGTCACGGGCATTCAAGATCGTCACAGGCCCACACAAACGCCAGAGCCACCATTCATGCTCATCCAGGCACCGGTCTGCGGCATGTGGAGCGAATGAGGCCGGGAGGGGGAGCCATATCATCATGTCTCCCTGATCGCCTTCCCGGTTGTCGGCTAGAATGCGGTATGCGGACAAAACCTCGGGGCTGGGGAACATTTCCCGATCTTCCTGAAGGTTGAGGCATGAATACCCGAGCGTAACAGTTCCCCGCAGCCTCGACTGCAACTTGGCAAACTTCTCTATCTTCAGGCTTAACTCTGCTGCGGCCTTCCGCAACTTCGGAGACAGCTTTCCCCGTTCCTCGTCGAGCAGCAGCGGGTCGTTCAGGCCAGAGCCCGGAAAGCGACTGTCATCCAGGCCGATAACGAATGTATGCCTCCGGCCAGAGTGCCCGCCCGAAAGCGCATGAGCCACATGAAGGCGTCCCGGCCGCGGGCCGCTCCCGCCCACTCTAACGGCTCCGGGCAGCGATGAGAGCCATTCCCACAGATCAAGGCTCATCGGCTCCGGGTCTTGGTTAGTCCAGAACGCCATGTCATTGATATCATCCAAGAGCGCTTTGAGGGCATAGTTGTCCAGTTCGGTGTCGGTACGGGTCAATTCCGTGAGGAAAGTTTTCGCCGCGGCCAAGAGTTCATCAGTCGTAGTGTCAACGGCCGGGGAAACTTCCAGCAGCCTCTTCACGAGACTGAGCAGGATGTTCAGGCCTTTGACGCGATGCGCTTTCGTATGCATATCGCTGCTTCGACCCGTGCCGCCGCCATGAGCACCGCTGTCGATCTCCTGCTGTACCTCGGTGATCTTTTCGACCAGCTTGGGTATGTACCGATCCTGCCCAAGCCCTATTCCGACTTCCCGGAAGAGTGTCGCCAATCCGGAAAAGCTGAATTCCTCGCGGTCCATGCCGGACAGATCAAGAAGTCCATCCTGGATCATTCTGGCCAGGGTCGCCTGCAAATGACCTTCTCGCAGCCAGGCCATCCAAGCAGTTAACGCCCTGCCCGGTTTGGAATATCGAGTGGGTATTCCTTCTGCAAATGAGACGGGCAATGCCCGATCGTCAAATGTGGGTTCCGTTTCGGGCTGAATGAGAAGCTCATAAATCAGCGGAACATAGGTTTCAGAGTCGGTGTGAAGGATTTCGACTTCATCGAATTTGTAACCCCTTGAAAAACACGTGCGTAAGACCTCGCGCACCTCATTAACTTCTCCCACTGCACGGAAAATTTCCGCTGTGCCGTCCATGACGGGGGCAGGGGCCGTTGCCGGCGACGGAAGCCACCTCAACAGACTTGCATCGCTGACGGCCTCCGTCACATCATCCGGTGGTTCACCGGGTCGGTCTACGTTCAAGGTGATGAGGACCGGAGCGGGAATGGCTTGTACCAACCTCTGCTCCATGTGTCCCAGGTCCAGGTCTTCCGGCAAGACGACAACCACGCCAGCAACGAGAGCTGTCTGGTCCTTCGCCATGCGATCAGCGGCAAGGCTCAGGGCAGCCGCGTAATCGATGAGGCTTTTTTCATCAAGCGTACGCAGATATTCAGTCAATACAAAAGCTAGGTCTTGACTCTTTTCAGGCGCTTCAAAGCATTGAGGATGCAAGTCGCCAGGATTGAGTCCAGCAAGCCTCAATGCGTCAATTGAGGAGCAAGCGGTCCGAGACAGGGTAGGGCTGGGTGGCAAAAACGAAAGATAACCTGAAGACAAGCTTCGGAGTCGATTCAAGATCCGATCAACTAGAATCAGGGTACCCGTGGCCGTGATCAGGGAAACTCCCTGCCGTGCCATCTCCGGCCCGGCAAGGTCGAGTGCAAGACCTTTCAGCGTCTTGATACGTACGTTCAAGACAGGTCCACCGGCGAGCGTCACAATGTCGAGCCACTGATGGCCTACCCGAAGAGATGGCGCTATAAGCCACTTTTCTTCGAGCAGCCGCTCTTGGCAGACTCGGGCCAACTCTCTTGCAAGGCGATTCACGTGCTACGCACCTGACGATTTATACTGCTGTTCATTGAAAATGGGGCCTATCGGAGTAACTGACCGCGTAAGAGCACGGCCCCGCTTCTCGCGAGATGCTCCTGCCGCGGCGGTGGGCGACCGGGTCAGGAGACAATTTCAATGAGAGTCACCACAATACGACGGAGAATACTCGATATGTCCGTGCACCACAATGGTTGGTTGGAATCGCAACTGAGTGAAAAAATGGGGAAATGTCGTGGATATCTTAACGGCACTTGCGCAGGCGAGGAGATGGTTCCTGCACGTACTTGGTGCAGAATCGTTCAGGCGCCACCGGCAGTCGAAAACTGTACTCCGGGGAGACCACCCCTCCAGACAACCTATTCGGAGCCACAGGCAGGCTGCATTCTCTACCGGGGTTCACAACACCGCCGCATATTCGTTGGGGGGCAACAGGTAAAGCACATATCCTCTTGGGGGATACAACCGAGGCACAGATTCGGGCAGGCGGGACGGGCAAAGCGAAGGAATTGGCCGGGGCTACTACCACGGCGCATTCTTTGGGCTTGCAGCCTTGGGGGAAACAGCCCTGACACAAGGCTTCCCCCGAGGAGATTAAGAGCAGGCCAACCAATACAATGAGTACTCGTCGCATGAAGAGAACCCGATGTCGCAAATCGTGTGCACGGCTATTTTGCCAATCGTGAAGGCATATTAGCACGATTTTAGACTATCTGCAACGGGGATCTGGACGGCGCTCCGCAAATTGTCTCGGCCGGGTAGGGCGGGCCTTGCCCGCCAAAGCTCAGAGCAGCGGCTGCCACGACCTCCCTACCGAATTGCAATCGTCGCGGCGGTCGCGGTCAGCGCACCGAGGCTTACTCTTGGCCCGAACTTCACATAGAGTTATATTGGCCCTCGGCGGTTCAGTAAACTGCCGCCAAATATGCACCCCCTCAGACGGAAGGAAATCGCCATGGAGCCACGTCTACAGCGATCACTGCTGATATTGCCGGTCAATGTTCCTCGGTTCGTGGAAAAAGCCCATCTGAGAGGAGCAGACGCCATAGTGCTCGATCTGGAGGACGCTGTGCCTCCAGGGGAAAAGGCCAACGCCCGCAAGCTGGTAAAGCAGTCGATTGACATTGCGGGTCGCGGCGGGGCCGACGTCTTTGTTCGGGTGAATAACGAGCCTTCGCTCCTCGACGAGGATGTGGAGGCCTCAGTTCATCCGGGTCTGCACGGCATTTTTATGCCCAAGGTAGAATCACAGAAGGATGTGCTGGACTTGGCGGCTCACATAGCCAGGCTCGAAGCCGAGAGAGGAATTGAGCTCGGCAGGACGAAGCTTTCCTTGCATATTGAGAGCCCGGCCGCGCTTCTGAGAATGCAGGAGATCGCAGCGGCGAGTCCCAGAATTGAATCCATGAGTCTCGGCATGGACGATTATTGTTTGAGCCTCGGGGTCGAACCGTCCCCAGGAGGGCGCGAACTTTTCTTCCCGGTCTGCATGTTGGCAACAGTTTGCAAGGCAGCCGGAATCAGCGCGATAGGAATTCTGGGTAGTGTAGCGGGATTTCGCGATCCGGAAGGTTTTGAAAAGGCCGCGGAGGCCGGCCGCCAACTTGGTTGTACAGGTGCATACTGTATACATCCGGATCAAGTTGCAATACTGAATCGTGTGTTCTCCCCTTCCGCAACAAAGGTAGAACATGCCCGCAGGGTAGTTGAAGCTTTTGAAGAAGGACTAAGAAAGGGGAGGGCTTCGGTAACTCTCGATGACCGTATGGTGGACACCCCCGTGTACAAACAGGCAAAACTTGCGCTTGAACGTGCTGAAGCGGTTGCAGCGGTCGAACGGAGGAAGGCGGACGCTATGAGCCTTCTTCAGAGTCGCCAATGAGAGTAAAATACTGCGAGGTGTTTGGCCGGAAGGGAACTTGCCTCTCCCAAGGCAGAGCCAAGCCATCATCATTAGTTGATGACCGCCTATTTCACAGGAGATTCTAAAAGAACCAATGGTCAAATCGGTCAATGCATCATGGTGGGTGCAACGCTGGAGCGAGCTTCACCCCGAAAAGACGGCAATCCTATTCGAAGGCCAGCGGATAACATATCGCGATCTGAATGTCCGTGCTAACCGGACTGCGTGCTGGCTGCAATCATTGGGAATCGAAAAAGGGGACCGCACTGCCGTGTTCCTGGAGAACTGCCCAGAATTCATAGACCTGTACTTGGCCTGCTCGCGTCTCGGGGCCATCTTCGTCCCTCTCAACTTCAGACTCGCCCCCCCCGAGGTGGATTATCTGATCAAACACTGCCGCCCCAGGCTGCTTGTTTTTAGCAGGCGCTTTGAAAAGACCATCGGCGCTCTAAACCTCGGCCAATACCGACCGCCGCTCCTTGCGGCAGTTGTCGGAAGTAACGGGCGTGCTGAAGAAATTTTGGACTATCGAACGGAGACAGAGTTTTTCAATGGCCATTCGCCATTTGTGACGCCATCTCTCGGGCCAGCGGATCCCGAAGAGCCCCATGTAATCATGTACACCTCGGGCACCACCGGACGCCCAAAGGGAGCGGTTCTGAGCCATCGCAAGACGTTCTTCAATTGTCTCAATGCTGAAATTTTTTTCCAGCTGTCATTTGACGACCGGATGCTTATCCTTTTGCCCTTGTTCCACTCTGGTGGGCTCTTCATTCAAGCTTCGCCGTGCCTGTACAAAGGAGCGACTCTTATCATACATCGTCGTTTCAGTGCGATAGAGGCATATCAGGACATCGAGGAATTCGATGTCACAAAATTTCTGGGAGTTCCGACTGTTTTCCGATCCTTGCTCGAGGTGGAACCTGAACGGCGCGGAGATCTCTCTTCTCTCACTGTTTGTGCTATTGGCGGAGAAAAAGTTACCCCTGAGCTTTTGTCAGAATGCAGGCAGAACGGGTTCCCGTTGCGTCAGGTCATGGGCCAAACCGAGACTTCGATCCTCTTGTGGGCTTCGGAAGAAGAGTCACTCCAGCGGCCCGGCACAGTGGGAAGGCCGGTTTTCCATGCGGAGGTAACCCTTGTGGACAGACAAGGGCGTCGGGTGGGACCTAACCAGGTTGGTGAAATTGTGGTTCGAGGCTCCATAATGATGAAGGAATACTGGCAAGATCCTGGGCAGACCGAACAGATTCTCGGAGGAGGATGGCTTCGAACCGGAGATCTTGCTCGCATGGACGAAGACGGCTATTTCTACCTGATTGACAGAGCAAAGGACATGTACATATCAGGCGGCGAGAATGTGTACCCAGCGGAGATCGAAAGGGTATTGATGGAACACTCTGATATCAAGGAGGCAGCGGTGATAGGCGTGCTCGACGAAACTTACGGGGAAGCGGGGCACGCGTACATTATTGCCGAATCTGAAGCGATGTTGTCAGAGGAAGGTGTGCTTCGTTTTTGCCGTGAGAGGTTGGCCGGTTACAAACTCCCCCGGAAGGTGACTTTCCGCAGTGAATTCCCGAGAACCCCTTTAGGCAAAGTTCGCAAGTTTCTCCTGAACCAGAATTCCAAAGAACTTTGACCTGTCGAGTGGGCAACGGCGGATGTCCGTCTAACTCCTCGAGCCCTTTTTCAACTCAACGAATGCCTCGCCGACTTGACTCTTGGTAACGCAGAGCCTCTGCGCCAATTCCATCGGGTCTATAAAACCGCCGATGATAATTTTTCTAAACAGCCGCTGCAATTGTCTGAAAGAAAGCCTGTACTTGATCATCAAGGCTTCGTCATCCATACCGGATTTGATATCTTCAACAACATCGTGGGCGCTTACAATTATCCGCGGTCTTCTCATGCGAGGCACTCCAGAGAACCCGTTGACCTCAGCATACTCATTTTATGCGTCCAATGGAAGGCCGAGGGAAACAATCTTTCTGTGGGATAGCCGCACCATTCATTTTTTCGGAGATCTTGGGTCGAAAATATTGCAGAAAAGACTGGGATGACGATAATAGTATGATCGTTTGCTGGGGTCATGCCGGCAACAATGCGAAGGAGCGAATGATGGAAATATGCAAGCTTTATACGCTGAGCACCTGCAGCCACTGCAAATCGTGCAAGAGGTTTCTCGGCGAGTGCGGAATTGAATACGAATTTACTGATGTGGATCTGCTGCCCGAGGCCGATAAAGCTGAAGTTTTGGATGAGATCAAGCGCCTTACTTCAAGGTGCGCATTCCCAACCATCATAATCGGGGAAAAAGTTATCGTGGGGTTTCGGGAACAGGAAATCAAGCTAGCGCTGGGCTTGTGACCCTCTAGGTGCCGGGGGTCGAAATCATGAAGTGGCTGAGATGAGCCAAAGGCCCAATCGAACGCATGGTCCCTTCCCCAAGAACTCCCGTAACTTGCAGCCAAGCTCTCAATATGTGGCTGACTAGCCATGATAGTTACAATCGTTTGCCAAGCAGTCCCAGGACACCTATCACAATTAGGTACACGGCGACGACCGTTGATAATAGGCCGGGGTACAACAAGATCAAAATACCGGCGATGAGTGCAACTATGGGCTGAAGTGTCGGGTGTAAGCGCATCGCGGGCTCCTTTCTTACGCTGATCGTTCCTCTCAATCATTGCGTATTACTCGTAGGGTATGTACCACACTAGCGCTTGTCAAATTCAATCGGCTCGTGCGCCTGAACTCAAAGTATCAGGACGCTGACAGGAGAGGCGACACTTTCGGGGAAATGCCGTGCCCCCCCTGCTATTGCATGTTCAAGTAGTTACGGGTTCATTCTCGCGGGCGTCCATTAACAGGTATTCCTGGATCAGCCGATTCAGATCGCCATCAAGGACTGCGTTCACATTGCCAATTTCGCAATTGGTGCGGTGGTCCTTTACCATCTGATAAGGCTGAAGAACATACGAGCGGATCTGCGAGCCCCACGCAATGTCCTTCTTGTGTCTGTGCAGATTGTCCTTCTCTTCTCGCTTCTTCTGCAGTTCAAGGTCATATAGCCTTGATTTAAGGATCTTCATAGCCATAGCCTTGTTCTTGTACTGGGACCTCTCATTTTGACACTGGGCGACTATGCCCGTGGGGAGATGAGTAATCCTTACGGCCGAGTCGGTTTTGTTGACGTGCTGGCCCCCCGCGCCGGAAGCGCGGTAAGTGTCTATCTTTAAGTCCGCATCGTTGATCTGTATGTCCACGTCGTCGTCTGCGCTTGGATAGACGAAAAGGGCAGCAAAGGAGGTATGTCTGCGCGCGTTTGCGTCGAACGGAGAAATCCGTACCAGCCTGTGTATCCCAACTTCCGCTCTGAGTCTGCCATAGGCGTATTCCCCATCCACGGAAAAGGTGGCGGATTTTACGCCTGCTTCCTCACCAGGTAGAGTATCCAGGATCTCCGATTTGTAGCTTTCGCGCTCCGCCCAGCGAAGGTACATTCTTAGGAGCATTTCAGCCCAGTCTTGAGCCTCGGTCCCACCCGCGCCGGCATGGATCTCCACGATCGCATCGCCTATGTCTTCTGGTTGAGAGAAAAGCCGCTGGACTTCTAACCCGCGCATATGCTCTTCAATGGAGTCGAGTTTCTCCTCAACTTCTCGAATAACGGACTGATCCTCCTCCTCGAGAGCAAGCTGGAGCAGAATCGCAGTCTCGTCCAGTTCCTTGTCGAGTCCTAGGAAGTTCTCGACCAAGATCGAAATCGGCTTCTGTTCCTTGAGCAATGCCTTTGCAGCTTCAGGGTTATTCCAGAATTCCGAGTTTTCTTGGGTTTTTTCCAGTTCCGTCAGGCGGGATATCTTGGCATCGAGGTCAAAGATAACCTCGGAGTTCGCTGGATTTCTCTCTAATTTCAGCCAGTCTTTCCTCAATCTCTAACATCGTCGTCCTCCTCTGGAAGCGACTGACTTCCTGCGAAAGCCCGTCCCTCCAACCATTTATTGTAAGCTGTGAAGCCGTCGAGTTCCACTGATTCGAGCGCTTCGTTGATTATCTTGAGCTTGGCATCCAAGTTATCAATGAAATGCACCAGGATTGCCTCCCTCGTCAGGGGCTTTACCGGCGAACCGAACTGCGTCTCTCCGTGGTGCGACAGCAGAATGTGTTCCACTTCGCGAAGCCAAGCCCTGTCTACGACTCCTTGTTCCACGGCAATCCCTCGAACCAGGTTGACGCCGAGAATCAAATGTCCTATCAGCCTGCCCTCACTGGTTCGCCCTCCACCGGCGGGGGCGAGTTCATGTATCTTTCCTATATCATGGAGTATCGCGCCTGCGAGCGCAATACCCCGGTTTATGTTTTTCTCCAGGTTGAGGATCGCTTCAACCTTCCGAGTGACCGTGGCAATGTGTTCGATCAGGCCCCCTCTGTAGGCGTGATGGATCATTCGTGCGGCAGGAAATGTCTTGATGGCGTCTGAGTGCCGATCCAGGATTTCTACCACCAACTTGGCCAGTTCAGGAGGGGCCAGACTCTCGGCTGTGCCCTTCACCTCTTCAAACAGGGACTCGGAGTCGAAAGGGCTCATCCGTATCAAAGCCGAAAGATCCGGAATCTCGGAGGGGTCGGCAAGACGAATCTTGTCCACCACGACCTGGGGACGGTCTCGGTACGCTTCAACGCGGGCTTCAACTTTCACGATATCGCCCGGATTGAATTCTTGGCCCCATTTGCGGACTGACTCGGGCCACATTTTCCCTGAAATGGCGCCAGTGGCGTCTCCCAAGACCAAGTCAAGGTAATCCTGGCCGGCCCGTGTCTTGCGCGGCTCTTTAGATCTTACCGCGAAAAATTGGAGCACATTATCGCCGGGTTTGAGGTCTCTGACGCAAATCGCGACGTTATTCGTGGCATCACCGGTCATATGGCGGCTTCTTTCGAGGGGGACGGCTCCCGCTTCGACCTTTGGTGGGAGCGCGGAACCGATTCAGTTCCGTCAATACCTATGGGATCTAGATCGAACAGTGGAAGGTAGAGGATGGTTGATCTTGTTTGTCAGAGCGTCCAAGCACTTTTCGATAAATCCGTCAATGTCCACCCGCTTGCCGCCATGAAGGATAGCGTAGATTTCCCCGAGAATGGGTGGATGAAAGCCGCGCTGCGAGGCTATTCGCTGAGCGAAGCGCGATGCCTCGAATCCCTCTATGGCAATCATTTTCTTTCGATACTGTTCCAGGAGCACGCGGGCCGGTTTAGGTTTGGAGCTTTTTTCGTCCATCTGGGCCAAGTCCCTGCCAAAGCTGGCTGATCGTCCCCCTCGACACGTGGCAAGCAAGTCGGCCATCCACACTTGGCTTTCAGCGTCGAAGGTGTCGGGTGAGGCGCCGAGGAGACCGCCAAATTGGCGAATCTCGGCAGTTACCAGTGTGGCGTAAGTGGCCAAGAAATTCTCAGGCGCACGCTTCGAGCCTTCCAGTATCCCGAACCCAATGGCGTACACATTCTTCAAAGCCGCGGATATTGTCGTGCCGATCACATCGCCAGAGTAGACGACGCGAAACCGTGACGTCTCGATGAGAGGTCTGACGCGCTCGAAGGTCTCGTAGTGCTCACAGGCTATTTGCGTTACCCCTGCTCCTCCGTACACGATCTCGTGGGCCAGGTTGGCCCCCGAGAGGACAGAGACCCTCATCTTTTTCCCCACCCGCTCCATCTCCTGGTGCGCAGTCTGGCATGGGAGCAAACCTGTCTCAGGGATAAAACCTTTCGTGGCGATTACGAGGTCACTTCCATCGGGAGCTAGTTCCAAGACCTTAATGAGTGTCGAATGAAAGTATTTGCTCGGAGTCACTATCAGAATCAGCGATGTGTCGCCCACCGCGGCAATAAGATCCGCTTCCGGCCTAACAGATCGGGGCAGAGAAATGTCCTTGAAGTGCCACGGGTGCTTGCCCTCGACGGTGAGTTTCTCGATGAGATCCTCCCGCGAGTCATAGAGGATCAGAGAATGTTCTGATAGTTCCTCTTTTTTCAAGAGGTTCATGCCGATGTGAAGCGCAAGAGTGTACCCCCAAGCTCCCGCATTCACCACAGTCATGGTGTTGCGACCGCTCAGAGGATAGATCCTCCTATCCGCGTGGTAGGCGTAAAACCTCAACAAAGAGATATTTCTGGTGGTGTAAGCACGCCTCAACAGTGATCGGGAGACAGCTCTACGGCTGATCAAGAGCTTCAGACCGATCTTGATAGCTTCCGGCAAGTCGGAGGTTATCAGAGGGTGAAACGGCGGCTCCTTGCGATATCTCGTCCGAAACAACGTCGTGGTATCGGCTACCTCCCGTTCAACGTTTTCACGAAGCGTCTTAATATCGAGCCGATCCAGACCCTGCATCGCCTTGGCCACTAGCTGGGTGGGGTGAACAGTCTTGTTTCGTGCGATCTCTTCGATCGCCCGGTGGGAGATCCTCTGAAGAGTAAGAGAGTTGTCATTGGTGAGTTCAAAGGGCTCGCCGACGTCCGTGCTCACGTCGCCGAATACCCCTTCCAGTCCTCCGAAGATCTTTGCCGGATTCCCCAGGCCCAGCAACATCGGAAGCATGAATGTCCAGCCTCTGGGAAACATTGACAGAAGCGGAAAGAACTGGGACGCGGTCAGGTAACTATCCTCTGGAATGGCCGAATAAGAGATAGCTACCGGAACCACCAGCGCCCTATCCGAGGCCTTAACGGCGGCTACTACCCCGTGAGGAACATAAGGCTCACGAAGAATGCCGTCTCTCGAACGCACAGTGTATCTGCTCGTCCTTGCAAATAGGGCCTGTCCCTCACCGGCTTCCGCCAAGGCGGCGCAATACCACGCGTAGCCACGATGTTGGACAGCAGAGAAACTTTTCGGAGCGAGGACCCTTCTAAAACCTTTTAGCCAATGAGCCATCCAGCCCTTGGTCAGACTCCCTGTGACGTGGACGATGGGCACGGGGAGCCCGATGCGATGAATCAATTGCGCGGTCATGAGGTAATCAAAGTATGAAGTGTGACCCACAAAGAAGAATCGCGGACCGTCGAACTCTAATATTCTGCGTCTGATCTCTTTGGGAATAGGGCGAGAGGCATCCTTAAAGAGTGTCTTGGCCAGAAAGGCAAGCATAGCCCAGATTTGCGAGAATTGATTCGGTTCAAAGGAGACGGCAAGTTCGGACAGAGCCCCCTGAAGCTCACTCCGATCACCTTTTGGCTCATGCATTTCAGCCAGCTTCAAGGCCCGCTCGCGTAGAAACCTCTGATCCAGAGCCATTGGAGGAACTACTGACAGAGATTTCTTGAATTGCCTGAACCCTTCATGGGACTCGAAGAGTTCAACTGTGCGGCGGAAGTACATCGTTTCCTGACCCTACCAAGGCGATCGTCAAACGAGAAAGACTGCTTGCATCAGTTCACTATACCAGTGGCCGGCCTTTCCGGTTGCCTTACGGGGGCTTTGGGACCAGGCCGCGGCGCCGGTGGCGGCTGTAATTGTCGCATCGGTTGTTCTTGCTGAACCCCCGGCAATGGACCTGATGGCTGCGGCGCCGATTCAGGGGCTGTAGAAGGCGGAGCGGGCCGCACCTGGGGCTGAGGAGTGACCGAAGCCGGAGGAGTCGGCTGTGTCTGCGGTTGCGGAGTCATGGCTCCCGAGGGACTCGGCTGGACCTGCGGTTGCGTCGGTACGGCACTTGGGGGTGATGGTTGAACCTGCATTGGCGGGGCGCCCGGCGCAGGTGCCGGAACAGCCTGAGGCGCGGATGGCTGAGCCTCAGGCTTGCCTTCGGTCATCTTAACCGAGACGAGAACGTCGTTAAACATCTGGTGGTATTTTTCCATGCTCTGAGAAGGAGCCAGGCAAGAAATCCTGAGAAGAGTCTGGTCGTGCTTATAAAAGACAATGACGATGTCCATCCAGATTTTCAGCTTGTTCTCCAGCGCCTGAATGAAAAAGTAGTACGCGCCGGGAACCT
>JBKQMK010000317.1:0-10102 GCA_052146735.1 Desulfomonilaceae bacterium
TTGAGGGCGGCCAAAGCGTCGTCCCCAGCCTTGGAGTCAGTGTTGAGGAACAGAAGCGCGGGTCCCCCTTGTTCTTGGCGGGCAAACTGAAAATGTGAGATGTTGACCCCTTTGTCGCCCAGCGTGGCGCCCACTTTTCCAATGACCCCAGGTTTGTCGACGCCGTCAATAAGAATGAGGTCACCCGACAGGTCAAATTCGCCGCGGAAGCCACCGTACCGAACCATCCTTGGTTCGGATTTCCCGAAGAGTGTTCCCTCCACAATGTGCTCTGAGCGCTCGGTCACAACCTTATAGCGGAGAAGAGAAAGAAAGTTCTCGCCTTTGCTGACTCTCGTCTCCGAAATTACAATTCCTCTATCCGCTGCCACCATCGGCGCGTTCACCTGATTGACGTCGTCCTGCATGATCGGGGTGAGAAGTCCGGTCAGAAAGGAAGTGGTAATGGGTTTGAGCGCCATTTCCGTGACATCGCCCGAATATTGAGCTTCGACACTCTTGATGCCGGTTTGAATGATCTGACCAAGGAACGAGCCCAGTCTCTGAGATAGGTCAAGATAAGGCTGCAAGGTCACTAACGCTTCACCGGAAACAGCCGGAGCGTTAACCGCGTTTCGGATGGTCCCGTTGACGAGATAGTCTCTTATCTGATCGGCAACAGCAATCGCCACGTTATCTTGGGCTTCTTGCGTGGAGGCTCCCAGATGAGGCGTGCAGATCACTTGATCGAGAGAGATCAATCGCGTCTTGCCGGGAGGTTCCACCGAATAAACATCGATTGCGGCTCCTGCGACTTTGCCCGATTCGATCGCGTCAGCCAAATCATCCTCGTTGATCACAGGCCCCCGAGAACAGTTGACTATGCGTACTCCGTTCCGCATCTTTGCAATATTCTTCTCATTGATGACCCCTCTGGTATCGTCCGTAAGCGGAACATGCAGCGTGATGATGTCGGCCTCCCTGAAGACCTCATCGAGTGAGCCGATCCGGATTCCCATCTGCTTCGCCTGCTCTTCAGACAGAAAAGGATCATAGGCGATAACATGCATGCCCAGACCCATGGCTCTGTCGGAAACAACAGATCCAATCTTCCCCAATCCGACCACGCCGAGGGTCTTGTTGAAGATCTCCATTCCTGAAAACTTTTTCTTTTCCCATTTAGCCTGCTTCATCGAAGCATTCGCTTGCGGTATATTCCTGACAAGAGCCATCATCATGGAAAGGGTGTGCTCCGCCGTAGTGACGGTGTTTCCGCCCGGTGTGTTCATCACCACGATCCCCCTCTTGGAGGCCGCAGGTATATCAACATTGTCGAGGCCCGTGCCGGCCCTCCCGACAACTTTCAGGTTGCCTGCGGCAGCGATCACGTCGGCGGTCACCTTAGTTGCGCCCCGTATGGCCAGGCCGTGATATTCTCCGATGATCTCTTTGAGTTCGTCGGGGCTGAGTCCGACTTTGACATCCACTTCGATTCCTTCGGCGTCACGAAGGATCTTCACACCCAATTCGGACAGATTGTCCGATACAAGGACCTTCACAGCCCGTTCCTCCTTTAACTTAGATTACGCCCACAACAGTTTGGGTTTGAGGCTCAGTAAGTGGAGCTGTCATTTGATGCTCCATTATGCTCCCATCGGCAAATCACGACAGTCCAGCAATCGCCACTGTCCGTACGACGGCTCGCTTTTACGCTGTTTAACGTGGCCAATCCGGACGAGCCCCTCGAAACCGCCTGCGGAGGTCTTTGAGGCACTTGCGTGGCCATGCGAATGTCATATGTAGCGGAATCTTACCTATTTATCAGGAACTACCCACCATGTCAAGAAATCCATCAATTTGCGGCTCGCAAGTTTAACGGCAGAGGATGCCGAAATTCATTCCCTCTCATGTCTCGACCAACAGAAGAAATACTATCAGCGCGACCGCAAGAACAGCGAGGGGAGGACCCACAACTAGGGCATCCATTGGGTTTTCCTCACTCATGCCTAGGTTCCGCGAAAAGAAGCCTTCAGCGTGGGAAATCTCGGCAGATTGAGGTTCTCGCGCTGGTGGATGTTCCTCACCGGCTGGATACGGTTCATCCTCGAAAATGATTTCAGCCCAGGGAATTGCATCTTCCTCAATCGGCGCACCAAAGTGCCTTTGTGATTGGGCACCCGTCCGTGCACTGGCGTCATTATCTGGTATCTTGGGGTCTTCAGGGCCTTTGCTACTCATTGCTTTTTGTCCTGACCGTTCCTTTTGTTGCGCCGGTTCAAGAGCGTACTAGTATAATACCGCGCGAGGGGTCCTTAATGAAAGGATAATCCGCTTGCCAGCCTGTATTACAAACTGATAGACCGTGTTGACGACTTCCTGCTGAACTGTTACCGTACGGATGTTGGTGTCAATGTCTTTCAGGCAGGAGTGGAGGGGACCATGGAACTAAAGAATAATGTCAAGGACGCCATTACAGAATTGGTAGACAATCTGGGAACAGTCGGCGTGTTCATGCTTGGAGAGGCACGAGCCTTGCTTCGTAGAAGCTGGGGAGCATCTCGGCAGGAGTTTATGGCTGCTGTGGACCAGGCGGCAAGAACTATGAAACAGTCCGGGAAAATGGCAGCCGAGGATGTTGAACGGGCCGCGGAGAAGGTCAAGCAGTCGTGGGAACTCTTGCAGAAAGAAAAGAACTTGGAATGGGACAGCTTCTTCAATGATCTCACCACGCGGTTGAAAACCATCGGCAACGTGACTCAGGAGACTTTCGAGCTCTGCGTCAATCAGGCAAGGGATGTACTGGACAAGCAGTGGGAGGCAACGGGTCGTCTGGGAGAGGAGCAGCTCAAAGCGTTTAAAGAGCATACGGAGACCATGGCCAAGGCTGTCAAAGGGCAGTGGAGCATTTTCCGAGATGTAATGGACAAGACGGGCAAGAAGATCGACCGTGCCGTAGAGGCCGCGTGGGAGGAATTGAAGAAGAAGGATTAGAAGAGCGTCTCCGTTGGAAGCATGACCCGACGGCACGCGGGGTAGGGCGGCCCCTGGCTTCCAGTCGATAAGCTCATTGGCGGGTTGTATTGGTGGGACAGGAATCCGAGACATCTCAAAACCAGAAATTCGGCTAGGAAATGAAGCGGGTCTTGCACGGTGCGGTTCTCGAACCGCCCGAAATGAGGGCGCAGCTTGCGGCGTCCCTACACCAAGAATGTCTCCGGAGGCTCTTTTGAGACAGTCTCATCCTCCCTGCCTGTCAAGAAATGACAGGCAGGATGCCTGTCCCGCCACGTCTCCTCGAAATAAGTTACCGAATTTATGAAAAGGAGCATTTTGGCATAAATTCTTGTGGAGCTTCATCATGTTGTGTCGTTGCCTGCAAATAGACCATTGGGTATCGGCAGCTCCAACCAATCATATTCTCTTTAATATCGTGACTATAGGTGAGCGTTTCGCATGCTTATTGTGGGATTGACTGGCGGTATCGCGTCGGGTAAGAGCACGGTTAGTAGGATGTTTGAACAGGCCGGCATTCCTGTAATTTGTTCTGATGAGCTGGCGAGGGAGGTTGTTAGACCGGACTCCCCAGGGCTGGCCGAGATACGGCGGATCTTCGGAGAAGACGTTCTGGACGGGGAAGGCAAGCTGGACCGGGAGGCTATGGCGCGGCTGGTCTTTCAGGACCGGTCAAAACGTAAGATTCTGGAATCCATCATTCATCCCAGAGTGGCAGAGGAACAGAATAAGAGATTGAGAACCCTTGAAGGTCAAGGGCATTCCATTGTAATAGTGGACGTTCCTCTCCTATACGAGACTGGATGGGAACAGTTTGTCGATCTCGTGGTAGTTGTGTACGTTCCGCGCGGTATGCAAGAAGAGCGATTGGTGAAGCGGGACGGGATGTCAGTAGACGATGCCCGCTCCCGACTTGATGCTCAAATGCCCATTGATGAAAAAAGGCGGCTTGCTGATCGGCTTGTGGACAACGGGAACACGCTGGAGCATACTCGCCGGCAGGTGGAAACTCTTGTAGAGGAACTCAAAGAGGCCGCCGGCTCGAAGCGGGCAACAGGAAGCGGCATAGAGGAGCGCCCCGGACCTGATTCCAGAAGGCAAATTCTCGATTGATTTCAGGATGTAAGATTGAACACGGATGAAGAGGCCGTTGTGGGAAGCTAATGCGCGCGTCACAATGGCAGACCTCGATTCGACCAACTGTTTTGTCCAGGAAGTAATTGAAATGGAGATCCTTGTCGGCATCAGCATCTGGGTGATCATCTTTATAGTCTGGTACTGCAAGACCTATCCCGAGAAGTGGAAAAGTCTTGTCCACACTCACGCGGCGAACATCAAGTGGCCTAGAAAGAAGCCAGCTGTCCACGTGCGGCCTCCGGTTAACAACCGATCCACCAAGGATTTCAAGAAACTGGTGGAGATGATCGAATCAACGGCCGCGATGGACAGTTTCGGATCTGCCGATGCTGCTGGAATGGTAGAAGCCGTCAAAATACTTATGGAAATAGAACCTTCCAGCGGGCAGATCTGGGAGGCATACGCGCTGGATTCACTTGAGAGCGCACAAATAAGCTGCGACGATTGCCGCATCCCGGTGGAAAAAACCATCAAGAAAACGGGAATAAAAATCCAGTGCAGGAAATGTGGCAAGTGGCTGGCTCTCAGGAATTCCAAGGTGACTATAATTGATCCAAGCCGTGCCGGCCTTGAGGATTGGGAAAAATAGCCCAGGGAGGAGCAAAGAAGCACGAGCAAACGTCCACGCACATGAGTACACTTTAAGGAAGCAACTTCTTACGATCCCATCGCAAACGGAGGGCAAGAAATGCGTACAGCCATTATCGTGATTGTTATCATCCTTGCGATTGTTCTCCTCGGCGGGGTAGTCAATCTGGGTGGGGCCCCGATTTTCAGTCACATCGATTCCGTGCTGGGCACAGACGTTTTGATGTCAGCTCATAACACTATCTTTTTCTTTCTTAGTAGGGCCCAACATAGAGTAGAGGAAGAGTCTTCCAAGGCAGGCGAAGAGGTGAAAAAATTTCAGGAGGAGCCACTGGGGATAGAGACAAAAGGGCGGTATAAGAAGCTGGACGATGCCGCTTCCAATTAGAGTCTTGCCCGCAATCGCCGGATCGGAGGAAGAGTCACAATGAAAAGGATTGTCCTCGCTGTCTTTGCAGTTTTTATCGCATGGTCCGCAATGGACTTCGTCATCCATGGGCTGATTTTGGCCTCCACCTACGAAGCAACGGCTCAACTCTGGAGACCCATGAATGAGATGAAAATGGGGGTCCTGCATCTGGCCGTTCTGATCAATGCGCTGGCCTTCGTCTGCATATACGGGCTGTTGTTGGCGGAGAAAGGAATCGGAAGCGGCGTGAAGTACGGCTTGTTATTTGGGCTGGGCACTGGTTTCTCCATGGGATTTGGAACATACTCCTTCATGCCGATCCCACTATACTTGGCAGTTGCGTGGTTTATCGGCACTCTGGTGGAAACACTCGTCGGCGGCATTATTGTAGGGTCGATCATCAGGAAATGACCGCAGCTCACTCTTCACGCGCCCATGGAGCTGGACACTAGATACAACACTCACGGAGGACATCATGAAGATTCTGCAGTACGCGGAAATGCAACCCACCCAATTTGAAAGCGACCGGGTAAAAGGGATAGCAGCACGTGTGGTTATCGGCAAGAATGACGGGGCCAACAATTTTTGCATGCGAATCTTTGAGATTGCCGCCGGAGGTCACACCCACATGCATTCCCACGAATGGGAACACGAAGTGTTCATTCATTCGGGCTCGGGAGAAGTCTACGGCAACGGTCAATGGAACCCGGCCAAATCGGGCAATGTCGTGTTCATACCCGGCAACGAAGAACATGAATTTCGTAATACCGGCACGGAGCCGCTAACTTTCCTGTGCCTTGTCCCATCGCACGCCCCGGAACTGTAAAGAGCAATACCAGTTCGCTCTAAAACGAGGAAGCCTCGGGGAGGCCCTTTTTGTAGGAAGGTTAGCCCCAGACTCCTCCCAAGAACTGGTAGACTTTGCCGGAATGCTCATTTTGCCTCAAGAAAAGTGAGGATTGCGGCAAGTATTAGAGTTTCTTGGAGGGGGATTGGGGGAACCTTCTTTGCACAAAGAAGGTTCCCCCAATCTTAGTCCTCCTTGGACTGACCGCATGAACGACCGATTACGCCTGATGGCCGTCGAGGACATCCCGGAAGGGATGAGGCTGAAGGACCTCGCGGGCTGGAACCAGACCGCTGCTGACTGGGAACGGTTTCTCTCCGCGGGTCCGGAGGGGTGTTTCGTGGCTGAGTGCGATGGTCGAGTCGTTGGCACTTCCACCACGATCGTTTACGAAAGCAGGTTCGCGTGGATCGGCATGGTCCTGGTTGAACAGCGATTTCGCGGGCGAGGAATCGGCACAGCGCTTCTTGAACGGGCAATCCATTACCTTGATTCGCAAAACATTCCTTGTATGAAACTCGATGCCACTCCACAGGGTAGAATTCTTTACGAAAAGCTTGGGTTCGTCAGCGAGTACGACCTCGAACGGTGGATGCTGAAACGCGAACCCCGCGAAATCGTGACAACTAAATCGCCCATAGAAATCGAGGATGTGCTGCGCCTCGATCGGGAAATTTTCGGAGCCGACAGGAGCCAGCTTCTGCGTTCTCTAAACGACTCCGCGGCGGCCTTCACCCTGGTAGCCAGGGGAGGGGAAGGGATCGAGGGATACACGTTCGGGCGACGGGGTTCGCTTGCCGACCACCTGGGGCCCTGGGTGGCCCGTAACGCAGATATGGCCGCGACCCTTTTGGACGAGTTCTTGCGCCGCTCAGGGAGAGAACTCGTGTTTGTCGATTGTATGCTGGAAAATCTCTGGGCGCTGCCGCTGCTCAAGGCCCGCGGCTTCGAGTTCTCTCGTCCTCTGACCAGGATGTTCCGAGGCAAGAATAGCTATCCTGGGAGGCCAGAGCTAGCATGCGCCACCCTCGGCCCTGAGTTCGGATGAAGACTCAACACTAATTCCCGCAGCCCCTCTGTAAGGACTTAAGCCATGACTCATAAGATCGATTTTGGGTCTATTCCGTGGGAAACGCCCATGAAGGGCGTTCGTCACAAAGTAATTAAGCAGCGCGACAAGCAGCTGCGCCTGGTTGAGTACACCAAAGACCTGGAACCTCATTGGTGTGAAAAGGGACATATCGGCTATGTTCTTGAAGGCCAACTCGAAATAACCTTTGAAAATGAACGGCTTGTATACAATCCAGGAGATGGGGTCTTTATCCCTTCCGGCAAAGAGCACAAGCACATGGGGAGGGTGCTTTCAGATTTTGTAAGGGTGGTGTTTGTGGAAGAAACTTAGTTCTTTGCTTCTGCTCTTGCAAGGTTTTGCAAGGGCTTGTACAAGATGAGGTAGTAAATGGCCGCTCACTATCGCTATGAGGTTATCATCTACTGGAGTGATGAAGATCAGGCGTTTGTTGCGGAGGTCCCGGAGTTGGCAGGCTGCGCCGCAGACGGGGCCAACTATCAAGAGGCAATGTCCAACGTTCAGACCATCATTGGAGAGTGGATAGAAACGGCTCAGGAATTGGGACGCCCCATTCCGGAGCCCGAGGGGCGGCTGCGCTCAGGGCAAACGGGCATCATGTGCGAAAGGGACGGACTGTAAGCAACTCTGATTACGGCACCTACAATATGGCGGCTCAATACTTAAATACTCTGGATGATGTTCGCAAGTCATTGAACAGTAGTAAGTCTCGTCGTGAACGTTCAACTATAGGGCAGTTCTTGACGCCCGTTTCGATTGCACGCTTTATGGCATCATTATTCGAACGTGAGAGAAAAAACGTTCGGATTCTGGATCCAGGGGCGGGAGCGGGAGTACTTTTGGCCGCGTGCGTGGACGCTGTGGTGTCAAGACGGCCGGAATCTCTTGGAATCGAAGTAGTTGCGTACGAAAACGACAGGCACATTCTGCCGGCATTAAGAAAGACGATGGAACGATGCGAAAGGACTTGCAAAGAGGCTGATATTCCATTCCGAGGCGAGATACGAGCAGAGGATTATATTGCCGCCGCCATAGAACAAACTGACGAACACCTGTTTGCACGTAAAGGAGAACTCTTTACTCACGGGATCCTGAATCCGCCCTATAAAAAGATAAACGGGAAATCAGCTACACGTAGATTGCTCAATTTGGCGGGTGTCGAGGTATCAAATCTTTATGCCGCGTTCGTTTGGTTAACGGCCCGGATGCTAAGGCCTGGGGGAGAGTTGGTCGCAATTACGCCCCGAAGTTTCTGCAATGGTCCCTACTTTCGCAGGTTTCGTCTTGAACTGCTTGACATGATGAGTCTGCGGGCTATTCACGTGTTTGAGTCACGCAAAAAGGCTTTTGGAGACGATGATGTGCTCCAGGAAAATATCATCTATTATGCGGTTCGGGAACCGCATAAACCGGATCACGTGAGGATATCATCGTCCGAAGGCGTTGACTTCGACATTGCGACAAAGCGGTCCGTCCCCTACGAACACGTAATATTTCCGGGGGACCCTGATGCCTTTGTCCACATTGTAGTGGACAGCGCTGACGACCGTGTCATCGACAAAATGCAGGCTTTTGCGACATCACTCGACGAGCTGCGGCTGGGGGTCTCCACAGGACGTGTAGTGGATTTTCGAGCTCAGGAATACTTGCGCATCCTACCTGATGAGGGGACGGTACCGCTAGTAAATGCCCACCATTTCTATGAAGGTTTTGTGCGTTGGCCATTGGAATCGGGAAAGAAGCCGAATGCGATTGTATTGGTGGATAGGACGAGTGATCTAATGGCGGCATCGGGATATTATGTCCTGACAAAGCGATTTTCGGCCAAGGAAGAACGACGACGCGTGGTGGCGGCGGTGTACGATCCCCACAGGATTGAAGCCCCACTTGTCGGGTTTGAGAACCATCTTAATTATTTCCATGCAAAAGGAAAGGGGCTATCGGAGAACCTGGCTAAGGGCTTGGCCTTATATCTCATTTCTTCCTTGTTCGACCGGCTGTTCCGGCTGTTCAGCGGGCATACCCAGGTCAACGCTACAGACCTCAGAAAAATGCGCTACCCTTCTCGTGAGCAACTGACGCGGCTCGGTGCGCATGTCAAACATCAAATGCCGCAGCAGGACCTAATAGATATAATTGTGGAAAGGGAATGTGGGAGCGATGGCTAACAAACCAAGCGCAGGGAAAGCCGAACGCAAAATCGAGCAAGCATTGAAAATCTTGAAAGTGCTCGGATTTCCTCGGCAGCAGCTGAATGAGCGTTCTGCTCTGACACTTCTTTCGCTGCTTGGCCTCAAAGCCGATGACCAGTGGGAGGATGCTCGCAATCCATTGATAGGCATCACGCCCATGATGGAGTTTTTCGATAAGCACTACGCAAAGCGATACGCACCGAATACACGAGAAACCGTGCGCAGGCAGACGGTGCACCAATTTGTGCAGGCAGCGCTGATTGTCCGTAACCCAGATAAACCTTCCAGACCTACAAACAGCGGAAAGACGGTCTATCAGATCGAGCCATCCGCTTTGAAACTGCTTCGAGAGTTTGGAAAGCCAATATGGATTAAGTCCTTGCGGGGGTATTTGCGCACGGTGGCGACCTTGAAAAGGCTATAGGCACGTGAGCGGGATATGCGCCGCATCCCTGTAAGTTTAATGAACGGCCAAGAGATCAGGCTCTCTCCAGGTGGCCAGAATGTGTTGGTCAAAAAAATCATTGATGATTTCTGCCCGCTTTTCACACCTGGAGGCCAGGTAATTTACGTAGGTGACACAGAGACGAAGTGGGCATACTTCGATTTTGATGCGCTTGAGGCTCTAGGTGTCGAGATAGAAGAACATGGAAAGATGCCTGATATCGTGGTTCATTATGTGGAGAAAAAGTGGCTTGTGCTGATTGAAGCGGTCACCAGCCATGGTCCTGTAAACCCCAAGCGACGGCAGGAGTTGAAGGAGTTGTTTAAAGGATCGAAAGTCGGCCTGGTCTACGTGACGGCCTTTCTTGATCGTCGAACCATGATGAAATACCTCGACGACATCT
>JBKQMK010000318.1:0-12426 GCA_052146735.1 Desulfomonilaceae bacterium
ACGAGTGAGGATGCTCTTAGCAATTTTCGCGAGTTCGACACAGGTCCCTGTATCGGGGGCCGGTACTAAAACGTAAATGCAAAAGGAGTAAGGCATGGAGCCAAAGCAGGTAATCGAGTTCGCCAAAGAGAACAAGGCCGTAATGGTTGACCTCAAGTTCATGGATTTTCCCGGCATGTGGCAGCATTTCAGTGTGCCGCTTCATGAGCTCGAGGAAGACTCCTTCGAGGACGGATTTGGGTTTGACGGGTCATCCATACGCGGCTGGCAGCCCATTCACGCTTCCGACATGCTGGTGATTCCAGACCCCAACACTGCCGTAATGGATCCATTCATGCAGCACCCGACGCTTTCGCTGATCTGCGATATAGTGGATCCGGTTACGAAGGAGCGGTACACCAGAGACCCGCGAAACATCGCTCACAAAGCCGAAGCTTACCTGAAGTACACAAAGATCGGCGACACGGCCTATTTTGGTCCGGAGGCGGAATTCTTCATTTTTGATGATGTGCGTTACAGCTATGGTTCCAACCACGGCTTTCACGAAGTTGACTCAGTAGAGGGCTTTTGGAACACCGGCCGCGAGGAGAATCCCAACCTTGGATACAAGCCTCGTCATAAGGAAGGTTATTTCCCGGTCTCTCCTTCTGACTCGCTGCAGGACATCCGAACCGAGATGGTGCTGATTCTGGAATGCCTGGGCATAACCATCGAAGCACAGCACCATGAGGTCGCGACAGCCGGACAAGGCGAAATCGACATGAAGTTTGCACCGCTGGTAAAGATGGGCGATCAACTCATGTGGTTCAAATACGTGCTCAAGAACGTGGCCAAGCGCCATTGCAAGACCGTAACCTTCATGCCCAAGCCTCTGTTTGAAGACAACGGTTCGGGTATGCACTCGCACATAAGCATCTGGAAGGGCGGACAACCGATGTTTGCGGGCGACAAATATGCGGGCCTGTCACAGGAGGCCCTGTGGGCCATCGGCGGAATACTAAAGCATGCCCCCGCACTCTGCGGGATCTGCAATCCCACCACAAATTCTTACAAGAGACTCGTCCCCGGTTTTGAAGCGCCGGTGAATCTCGCCTATTCCTCCAGAAACCGCTCAGCGTGCTGCCGCATACCAATGTACAGCCCGTCTCCCAAGACCAAACGTATCGAGTACAGAACCCCTGACCCGTCCTGCAACGGCTACCTGGCATTCAGTGCCATATTGATGGCCGCTCTCGACGGCATCGAGAACAAGATGGATCCTGGTGAGCCTCTGGACAAGGACATTTACGCCCTTTCTCCGGAAGAGTTGAAGAATGTCCCGTCCACCCCCGGCAGCTTGGGCGAGGCACTGAAGGCTCTTGAGGCCGATCAGGAGTTCCTGCTCAAGGGCGACGTCTTCACTCAGGACGCGATCGATATGTGGATCGAGTACAAGACCGACGCGGAGCTCAACCCAATCCGTATGCGACCGCACCCTTATGAGTTCGCTCTTTACTTTGATATCTAAGCCTTATGCGGGCTTGCGTAGTAAGGGCACGGCATGCCGTGCCCTTACAAACCAGGCGGATTGCCCGGCGAACCTTGCTTGAGCTTCTGCGGCATGGTGCCACGGATGTGCCGAAGGTTCATCCGTGCGCGGACGAGTCCCGCGAGGCCGGATGCACGTCCATGTCACCAATATTTCAACCAGTTTCATACTTCGTTGCTGCTCCCTAGCCGTGGGAGTTGGCATCCTGAAACCGGCTCTCTTTTTGATACGGTTCCTCCCAAAAGCCACTTCAAAAAACCTTTCATACATGGATAATGGTCTAAGATTAATGAAGGGATTTCTTACGGAGTAATGTGGGATGAACTTATTACGGATCGCACAGGCTCAAATAAACACCACAGTAGGTGACTTCAGGGGGAACCTCGACAAGATCGTTCGATGGATCGGGCTAGCCGAGAGCGCCGGCGCAGATATTGTCACCTTCCCCGAGCTGGCGCTCTGTGGCTATCCGCCTGAAGATCTGCTCATCAGAAGACGGTTTCGTGACAACAACTGGGAGGCAGTGCAACAGCTAAAGGCGCATTGCCGTGGAATCGCCGTTCTTGTAGGTTTTGCTCATGCCCAAGACGGGAAGGTCTACAATGCGGCAGCTCTGCTCGGTAATTCGGACCTCCTTGGAGTCTACCACAAGATAGAACTGCCTAATTACGGCGTTTTTGACGAGAAGCGATACTTCTTCCCCGGTCTGGGTTGCTTCGTCTTTGAAATGCTCGGGCGCAGGATTGCCGTCACCGTCTGCGAGGATATCTGGATTTCCGGCTCCGTGGTGGAGATGTGCGTTATGAAGAACCAGGCCGACATTGTACTGAACATATCCGGTTCCCCTTTCTTCTCGGGCAAGCTGGATGTCCGCAGGGACATCGTGACTCGCTTCGCAACCACCACCGAGACAACAGTGTTTTACAATAACTTGGTAGGGGGGCAGGACGAGCTGGTTTTCGACGGCGGCAGCATGGTGGTGGATTCCACGGGTAAGCTTATAGCAATCGCCCGGCGTTTCGAGGAAGACCTCTTGGTGACGGACATCAAGCTCGGTAGAACAGCCAAGGAACGCCCAGTCTGGAATCTGGCGGAGCCGTTAGTGAAGCTCTCGCAAGAGGAAAGCTCGCCGGTACGGCAGTATATGCCTCCGTCACTGGTACCCCAGCTCGACAGGGTCGAAGAGATTTATGAGGCGCTTGTTCTTGGAACGAAGGACTATGTGCATAAGAACGGTTTCGACAAAGTCGTCATAGGGCTCAGCGGTGGTATAGACTCCGCTCTGACTGCTGCCATCGCTGTGGCGGCGCTGGGCGAGGAGCATGTGGTGGGAGTCACCATGCCCTCGCAATTCACATCCGGAGGGACCTTTTCGGACGCGGAGCTGTTGGCTGAAAATCTCAAGGTTCAGCTGATTGCCGTCCCCATCAATGAGATATTTCACGCATATCTGACGGCTCTAGAGGGGCCTTTCAACGAAGGCCAGCCAGGGGTGGAGACCGAAAATATTCAGGCCCGCATCAGAGGTAATATCCTCATGGCCCTTTCAAACAGGTTCTCCTGGCTGGTACTGACTACCGGGAACAAGAGTGAAACTGCGGTCGGCTACTGTACTCTCTATGGTGACATGGCCGGCGGATTCGCTGTGCTGAAAGATGTTACGAAGACCGACGTGTACGAGTTGAGCGACTATGTCAATGAGAAAGCGGGGAGAGACATCATACCTCGCAGCATCATAAATCGGGCCCCTTCTGCGGAGCTTCGGCCGGATCAGAAGGATGAAGACTCGCTTCCGCCCTACGCAATTCTCGATCCCATCCTCCGAGCTTATGTAGAAGAGGACAAGGCGCCCGCTGAAATCGAGGGCTTTGATCCGAGCTTGGTCCGAGAGGTCGTCCGCATGGTGGATCGGAACGAGTACAAGCGCCGTCAGGCCCCTCCCGGGGTCAAGATTACGCCCAAGGCATTTGGCAAGGACCGGCGTTTGCCCATCACCAATCGTTACATTAGCTGTGCTATCAAGGAATAAGCCAAATGAAAATAATTGTGATCATGCATATTGAATCCGAGGGACCCGGGTCTCTTGGGACTTATTTGGAATCCGTAGGGGCAGAAACTCTGACAGTTCGCCTGTACGCAGGGGATCGTCTTCCCGCTGAATTCAGCGGGTTCGACGCAGTGGTTTCCATGGGCGGTCCCATGAACGTGTATGAAGAGGATCGATATCCATTTCTCAAAGAGGAGACGGGTTTTCTGAAGCAGGCTGTTGAAGCGGACGTGCCGGTGCTCGGTATCTGTCTGGGAGCTCAGATGATTGCCAAAGCAGTCGGTGCTCAGGTCGTCAAGTCCCCGCAAAAAGAGGTCGGCTGGGGCTCCGTAGCGCTGACTGATCGGGGAAAGCATGACACGTTGTTTAGTGGGTTGCCGCCTGTCCTGGAGGTCTTGCAGTGGCATGGAGATATGTTCCACACCCCTTCGGAAGGTTTGTTACTGGCCTCCTCACAAGATTGCCCGCACCAGGCGTTTAGGTACCGTAACGCGCTCGGTCTCCAGTTCCATCTCGAGGTGACGGAACAGATTCTCTCGGACTGGTTTGGGGAGTCTCAAGAGATTAAATTATATGATGTGATGAACCGTTTTCGTGAAATCCGTAAAGACTTGGAGCAGAATGCCCAAAGCGTATATGCCAACTTTATGGATCTCATCCGAACTGTTTCGGGCCGGAAGACCTGACGTGCTCTCGTACACCGGCAGGGTAGGGCCATGGAGGACAAGACAAATTCTACGAACGACGCCAAAAAGACCGGTAGGCTATCATCAATAACCCAATTCATTAAGGCCACAAGCTTCTTGATATGGTCGGTGGTGGCGTTCATCATTATCGCAGGGCTGGGGTATCATTTCTTCTTGAGTCAGAACGCCGGGGTAGGTGTGGCTCAACCGAAAAATCCGGTCAAGGAAAAGTCCAAGCCTGTCCCGACCGTGTACAATGAGCTCGATAAGGCTGTGGAAGAAGCCTTGGACAAGGCACGCGAAGATGCAAGACAATACGCTCTGTCACAACTCGACAAATGGGATAAAGATCTGCGGGAGCGAGTCGATAATGACTTTTTACCCTGGTATTTCAGCTATTGGAACACGCAGATAAGAGGCGCGAAAGCTCTCTACTATGGCGCAATACACTGGGTGGATTCCGACCAGCCCAGTGCCGCGGAAAGAAATACGGAAGAATTTCAGTCACAGTTTACCGCGCGAGTCCTTCAACCTCACACTTCCCAGAAGCAACTTGAAAGGATTCAGACCGCGACTCTCGAGCGGTACCTGCACGACCTACGATCTCTCGTGGCCGACATTCCAAAACGCTACAACGTTTCAGCCGCTGACTGGGAAAACTATATCGCCGAAATCTCACAGCAGTCGTCTGTCATAGAGGGAGGGAGGAATGTTCCGATCACACTAAAAGCCCTGTATGCCTCCACGGCCGCCGGCACGGTACTCTTGGCGGGTAAGATCATAGGAGCCTTTGAAGGCAAGGCACTGGCAGGCATCGGAACGAAGCTTGGCGGTAAGATAGCGGCCAAGGCTACAGCTAAGCTTGCTGCGAAGACCGGAGGTAAAGTGGCGGCAAAAGTGGGCGGCAAATTTCTCGGACCGATCGTGGGAGTGGGCATCATAATCTGGGACGTGTGGGACCACGCGTCCACGGTTGCGGAGAACAAGCCGATCTTGAGGCAGAGTATTTATGCATACCTCGATGAAATGAAGCTGTCGCTCCTGGACGACCCTGAGACAGGTGTCATGTCGGTGATCAATCAGATGGAACAGCAGTTCCGGAAATCGCTGGAAGCCGCAAGCAAGGGGAGAACCCCTGGGTCGGGCACGCCATCCTCGCCTTAGAACCTGAAATCGACTCTTATCTTGAAGATCCTCGTTGCGGGGAGTTCCAGAATTTCAATGCCGGTTTTCTCGGTCAATTCCCGGATTATGCGTTCCTTCTCAGCCGGTGACGATGCAATAAGCGTGAACCAGACATTGTACGCATGCTTCCTCTCGTAATTGTGGGTGACTCCGGGGCATGAGTTCACGGTCTGCACAAACGATTCAAACTTCTCAGGAGGCACCTGAGCAGCCAAGAGCGTGCTCACGAACCCAATCCGTCTGGAATTGATCGAAGCTCCGATTCGCCTGATTATCCCCTCCCGTTTCAGGTTGGCGATGCGTGCCAGCACCTCATTCTGGTCCATGCCGAGCTGCTCACCAATAGCCTGGTAGGGATGGGGCTCAACAGGGAAAGCGGCTTGAATTACATTGAGCAGATCTCGATCTCGTGAATCCATATCTTCCTACGTAATCATTAACCGCGGAGATCGCAGAGAACGCGGAGGATTCTGTTTTCTCTGCCTTACTCCTGGGAAAGTAGGATGCGGTGACGAACGGGAACCGCATCATTAGAGTTCTTTTCGCAATCGATGCGCTTCGCTTCGCTCACCACATCCTACCCTGGCTTTTCCGCTCCATGTTTCGTCTCTGCGTTCTCGGCGCACTCTGCGGTCAATCCTGACTTTCCGCCGAACACCGACCTTCCTAATTGTTTCCGGCATAAACATCAGCCGACAGCGATCCTTTCCCACCTTACCGGATCTTCGATAAAGATTCCGCAGCCCCGAACTACCGAAGCGAGGGGGTCATCCGCCAGATAGGTAGGAATCCCGGTCATTTTGTGTATGAGGCTATCCAGGCCATTCAGGAGCGCCCCTCCGCCCGTCAAAACGAGCCCTCGCTCCTCGATATCTGAAAGAAGGGCCGGCGGAGCATTTTCCAGGGCCCTGCGAACTGTGTCCAGGATGGTATCTACGGTCTCTTCAAGCGCAGCGCTGACATCGGAGGCCGTCAGCGTTACGGTGCGAGGTCCGCCTCGGCCCAGTTCCTTACCTGTCACCGTCATCGATTGTGATTCGCCATTTTCAGCTACGCACCCTATCCTGATCTTGATCTCTTCCGCGAGCGCTGGTGTAATTTCCAGATGCATGTTACGCAGCAGATAGCGCAATATGGCCTCATCCATCTCGTCCCCGGCCACCCGAATTGATTCGCAATAGGCCGTGGCGCATAGGGAGATAACAGCCACCTCGGTGGTACCGCCTCCAATGTCCACTACTAGATTTCCGACGGGAAGATCCACATCCAAGCCGGCCCCCAGGGCAGCCGCCATTGGCTCCTCTACGAGGAAGACGTGCCTGGCCCCGGCTTCGTATGCCGACTCCCTGACGGCCCTTCTTTCCACTTGAGTAATTCCTGAGGGGACGCCGATGACAATGCGGGTACGCAGCCAAAACCGTGGAGTAAAAGCCTTGGCCAAGAATCCCTTTATCATGGCCATGGCCGCCTCGAAATCCGCAATAACCCCGTTCTTTAGTGGCCTTTCAGCTTTGATATGGGCCGGCCCGCGTCCAAGATATTCACGGGCCTGCTTTCCGATCGCGATGGTCTGATGGCTGCGGGTATCTAAAGCGATCAAGGAAGGCTCGTTGACGACTATGCCGTTTCCTTTAACATAAACGAGGGTATTAGCAGTCCCGAGGTCCATGGCAAGGTCCATTCTGAACTTCTGACCCGCACGGTCTAGTAATCTTCCGACCCTGCCCAGGCGGCCTCTCATTGCCCATCCCCGCTCATGTGACTGTTCGCTCTCGGATATTCAAGACTTGACCCCCTCAAGGGCAACAGTCACCTGCACGGGTTCGATAGAGTCGATCTTGAGTCCATCCGGCTTAACGAGCACGGGGATCACTATTTTTCCTTTCGCAGTCAATTCAGTAACATTTACGGGTTCGGTCGTCACGGATGTCACCTTTTTCAGATCACCCTGAACTGCCCTGATACGAACCTCAGATGGGGTAACGGTAACTTTTGCATTTTCCGGCAAAGCCCCGGATAGAGTCGGAACGACACCTATGTTTTTCGTGGATGCGGCTTCTATATTCAGATGCAGGTCAGAAGGTCGGATTTGTGAGATGGTAATGCCCGGAGGAACCAGCAGGTTTTTGTTGGTTATCCTATAGTAGTTCAGGCCGGGTAAGACGCCGCTCAGATCCACCACGGCCCTTACCGAACCGGGTGTCAGGTTGGCCAGTCCCGCGCCGGAGCCCCGGATCATGACGTCTATTCTGTCCATCCATTTTCCGGTGAGCTCCATGGTAGGCGGGAGATTGGTGTACTGGATGGGGACCGACATTCCCACTTCCGAGCGCTGCGGACCCACAACGACAAACCAGAGAAAGACGGCCGTGCCCAAGGACAGTATTTTTAGACCCCAGTTTGAAGTGATCCAACTCAGCCGGCCGGTGGCGGTTCCTTCTCGGACGGTCTTGCCCGGAACCAACCAACGTTCAAGCGCCTGGCGGAATTCCCCTTTCTTCTTGAAATTAATGATTTCCTTGCCCTGGACCAGAGAAACTTCGCCTCGTTCCTCAGACACCACTACACATACCGCATCGGACTTTTCCGAGAGCCCGAGGGCCGCACGGTGCCGGGTTCCGTAGTGGGAGCTAAGATCTTCATTTTGCGAAAGAGGGAGCACACAACTGGCGGCCTTGATCCTGTCCCGAAATATGAGGATGGCACCATCATGGAGCGGAGAAGTCTTCTGGAAGATCATCACCAGCGCTTCAGCCGAAACGAGGCTGTCGAGGGGCTTTCCTTTCAGAATCAAGTTGTCGAGCCGGTCGAGCCCCTGAAATACTATCAAAGCCCCTATTTTCACCCGGGCCAGCTCAGCGACCGCTCTCACGATCTCGTCAATCATATCTGGCTTAACATCGTCGGGCTGGCGTCCGCTCAAATACCGTATCGGTGAAGCTCGATCCAGCATTTCCCTGATTTCAGGCTGGAAGACTATGACTAGAACAACGATGATCGCGGCCCACAAGTATTGGAACAATACAGAGGTGAGGATTAAGCCGGATGCGGAAGCCGCCAAGTAGAACAGACCTATGCCAAGAAGAGTAGCCAGGATCTGGAAAGCACGGGTGCCTTGTAGCCAGGCAAGAACAAAATAGATAAGACATCCGATGATCGTGATGTCCAAAATGTTGGCCGCACTTATCGAATAGATCAATTCCTTGAGAGCTTGCATTGATAACTCGGTTCGGCTGTCTGGACCGGTGAGATGTCGGTTACTTCCACTGCGTTCGCCCGAAAGCGGGTAGCTATTATCCAAACCATACTTCCCACCCTTTTGCAAGACATGAGCGCCGTAGCTCACATGCCTTGTTCCGGCCCAATGGCTCGTTTCAACGGCTTAAGAATCAACAGGATAGCCACTCCCGCGCAAAATGCTATTGCCGCTATCATGAGGAAGAAGCCATCCTTGGGCATCTTCTCCCAGTAATGGCCGAGAAAGCCCGCGGCATAATTCCCGATAAACGACGACAAGAACCAAACCCCCATCATCATGGACACCATACGAGCCGGAGAGAGTTTGGTTACCAAAGACAGGCCTACCGGGGACAGGTACAACTCGCCAAGGGTGCCCAACAGAGTAAAAGAAAAGAGCCAGAGCACGCTGACAGGCGTTCCATCCTCTGCGTAAGACATCGCCGCCGGAACCATGACAAGAAAGCCGGATGCCAGCAGAAAACAACCGAGTGCCATCTTCGTGACCGCTGACGGCTCTCGCTGCTTTTTCGATTGCCACGTCCACAACGTGGTGATAACAGGCGTTAAGAGGAACACAAGCGCTGGGTTGAGGGATTGATACCACGATGCGGGGAATTCCCACCCGAAAATAAGTCGGTCGGTGTTCGTGTCGGCCCAAAGGGCAAGCGTATTGCCTTGTTGCTCATAGGCGGCCCAGAAGGCCACGCTGATAAGACATACAGCAATCAGACCCCACATTCTGTCCTTTTCTTGTGTGGTAATAGGCGGCAGCGCTTTTTCCCCGGCAAGCGCTCTCTCCATCAGGTTGTCCGGCGCAAGCCAGCGCTGTCCCGACAGATAAATCAAGAGTCCGATAACCATGCCTATTCCGGCTGCGCTGAACCCATAATGCCATCCGTAAACTTCGCCCAACGTGCCGCAAACCAACGGAGAGAAAAAAGCCCCCAAATTAATACCCACATAGAATATGCTGAAGGCCCTGTCTCTACGCGGATCGCCCAGGGGGTAAAGGGTACCCACCTGTGTGGAGATGTTCGGCTTGAAAGCGCCATTGCCCAGAATCAAGAACAAGAGGGCAGGGAAGAACGCGGATTGGAACGCCATCAAGAAATGGCCTATTGCCATCAACACGGCTCCTAGAATCACCGTCCTACGTTGGCCCATCACGCGGTCGGCGAGAATGCCTCCGAAAAGAGGGGTCAGATAAATGAGGCCCGTGTATAGGCCATATATCTGTGAAGCCTCCCCCTGAGTGAACATGAGCTGTTTGATCATGTAGTAGACTAGCAGCGCTCTCATGCCGTAATAAGAGAATCGCTCCCACATCTCGGTCAGAAACAATACGAAGAGTCCTTTGGGGTGCCCGAAAAAGGTTTCCTCAGACCATTGAGTCACCAGTTGCTCCTCGATCTGTATTGACCGGCAGAAAAGGGAGTTATGACGGGAAGCATCATAGTGGGGCCGCAGATCCAAGTCGGTGACCTCGGAACAAAAGATTACTCTGATAAAATCCTCGATCTTACCGGTTTGAAAGCGATTCGGCATCAATCCTTCAGGGTAGCATTTTTACAGGAGTCCCCACCTCCACGATGCTGTATAATTCCATCGCGTCTTTAGGATACATGTGGATGCATCCGTAAGACTTGCCCATCATCCCGTCCCGGATCTTCTTGTTCGCGTGGATATGTATGCAATCACCAGTGAAGCCTCTCTGCCTGTCTTTTGCGTTCGGATAATTGATGCTGATAACCGCGGCTTCGTCTCCGCCGTAGGAGTCAGTCCAGAGTTTTTCCAGGGCAGGCCCTGTAGAGGCGTCGATGAAACAGTTACCCTTGCACCAGCTCCTTTGGTCGATTATCCTGTGGCCTTTGGAACCGTCTCGGCAAGCCATCCACGAGACCTCATAATCTCCTACAGGAGTACGATGGTCCCCGCCTCTCTGCTTTCCTACCCCTCCCTTGCCGGTTTCGATGGGGTATTCCCTGACCAACTGGTCATCGCGCCACAATTGCAGGACATTCATCGAACTATGGATTGCGATCCGGTATTCAGCCTGTTTGGGCAAAGGAAGTTGAGGCGGTTCCGCTGCCGAGGAGGTCAAAGCAAAGGCAGCCAAGAGAAGGAGGAAAGCAGAGAAACGGATATTTCCTAGCCCTCTGGCCTTGCAGTTGCGTCCGATTCCCGTCAACTCTGTCTCCTCATAATGCCGGCCTTCAAACATTGTGCAATCTCAGGGCGCTTTGCGTAAGCAACTTTGCCCGTGCTGCGTCTTGATCGCGAATGTGTAAAAAGGGGTCTTTCGTTTCAGCACAATTGTTGGTAAGAAGCCTTCCAAGGACCCTCTGTCCAGGACGCATCGGAATTGTGTCTATCACAAACCATGGATTGCGTCCATGAACAAGGCCAACTATATAGGCTGAAGCCAATGACAGCACATATCCAACCATTTCGCCTGTGCGCATTAGATGTTTCTTGGCGACTGTTAGCGGCAATGATTCTCCTGGTTGTGTGCCCTTCGTTTCCTGCCGCGGAAGAACAGCCCGTCCCCGAGTTGAGCTGGGGGTCGGCCTCTGCTCTGAGCGCCGCTGAACAAGCCTACAGGGAAAGCAGATACCAGGACGCGATCAGATTGTATACCGAGGCGTCAAAAGAGATTTCGGAACAAAGCGCGGCCTTGCTCGGCCGAGGAATGGCGCATGAGATGGTGAACCAGACTCAGAAGGCGATTGAAGACTATAAGAGGGCTATTGAAGTCGATCGGGGGAATTACCGGGCCATGGAAAACTTGGCTGGAATCTATGAACGAGGCGGACGGTACATTTCAGAGGCCGTCACGCTTTACATACATGCTTTGAAATTGGATCCCCGACCTGAATGGAAAGAGAATCTGGCTGCTTGGATCGCCATGCTTAAGAGTCGCTTGCAACCGGGTACTTCATCGGCTGTAGGCTGTTGGCATCTTGCGAATCGGAAAGCAAGGGAAGGTGACCCACAAGCGGCCGAAGCCTTGTACGCGAAAGCTATCAGCCTCAACCCGGAAATGTTTCAGGCCTATTTTAATAGAGGGCTGCTCCGCCGCAGTATGGGCAACCTGAGCGGGGCTATAGCGGACTTTGAGGAGACGGTCCGCATATCACCTACTTTCAGAGGCGGCTTCGTTCAAAAGGGCCTTACCCATGAACAAATTGGCAATCGGACCCAGGCCAGGCAGGATTTGGAACAGGCTGCAAAGGTTGACCAGCGTGATCCGGAAGCTCTCTATTATCTGGCACGCTTATTGGAAAATGCCAACGAACTTCCACGCGCAGCGCAGTTGTACCAGGGAGCGCTTGGTCTCCGGCCCAAGCCTGAGTTGCGGAAACTTATAGCGGATAGAATTGCAGGGCTACCTGCGACAATAAAGTCGGATGCTAAAAAAGGTTCGTCTCCGACCAACCGCCTGAAGCAGTTGTGGTAGACTAATAGGCGGAGATGAGCGAGTGTCAATTCTTGGACCTATCGCAGATGAGAGTTGACTTCCAGCATCGAAGCTTGTAATTTTGGCTATTGTGGAGAGTGTAGCTCAGTTGGCAGAGCACAGGGTTGTGGCCTCTGTGGCCGTGGGTTCGAGTCCCATCACTCTCCCCACCAAATTGAGAGGGTCTTGCCTTGATCCCCTTGAAGATCGGCAAGCTGAATTTATTTGGTCCGATTATTTATAAAAGCCGGGTGATCTGTCGTCGCTTTTAAGACAATTTCCC
>JBKQMK010000319.1:0-21963 GCA_052146735.1 Desulfomonilaceae bacterium
CATCCGGTAGTGAGCCCCCATCTGCCAATTTCCAAAAAACATGTCCTCAAAAACCACAGGCAACCAAAGACTGCTCACAGTGGCTCTTCATCCAGAGTAGTCAGTCATTGAACGGTCACTACTGACACCACCTATACGTTGGAAAGCACCTTTTGCAAGGAATGCTTCAAAACACTCCCGATCGCCCACATTGCTGTTGGGTTGTTCTTTCCGCGCCGTTGCCGCGGCAGCAACTAGAGCAGAAAGAAGCGCTCCTTCAAATCGATTGAGCCTGTGAAGCTCTAATGCGTCTTCTACTCTTCTTCGTACGCTCATGACCTTACCTTGTTAATTATTCCAGAAGGTGAGCCAGTGAACAGCTTGGGTTCCGATCTCGGCAGGGTCACGAACATTTTGGAAGCAAATGAACGGCTTCATCCCCATCACGTATGCGTGTTCTGTCCGGCGGCTGTAGTGGCTGGAACTGAACCTTTGGTGCAACTGATCCAGCAGCTTCGGTTTACCGCAGACAACCGATAAGCAGTCAGACCGTTTTTGCCCTTCATGGACTTCCAATCCTTACTGGCACAAACCGGGTGTAACCACCTGGCCGGAAAAGATCGGAATTTCCACTATGTGAAGGCATTACGCGCCGTAGCACCCGTGGCCAAGCAGCAGCAGTAAAGAACGCAGAATCGGCACTTGGCACATGCTTTATATCTGACAGAAAATAGCTGCACCATGTCAGGTCTTGGTCAGTCTTCCGGAGCTATGTCCTCCAGCGGCTCCCGGCCGTGCTTCCTGACAAAACTTTCTACTGCAAGTTTGTACGAGGATTCGGGAGCAGTGGTACTCTTTCCGGACGCCAGTTCGTCTTCCAGGGCGAGCTTCGCTTTGGCCAGGCGAAGCTCATCTCCGTCTCTCGCTGTCTGATCGACCCATTCCAGGGCTTTCAGAACTTCGGATTTGTTCATCACGAGGCCTCCTTTTTTTTGAAGTCGTCACCCGTTCGCACTAAAATAGTTTAGTTATCAGACCGAATCAAGTCCATGATTATTTCGACAGCATCCATTCAGTCGAGGGGCGAGAATGAAGAAAAACATTTCACCGCAGAGGCCGCAGAGTGCGCAGAGAAGAATTCACCTAGTGGTTCTCCGCGATCTCCGCGGCCTCTGCGGTTAGATATCTCTTTCTTTTCTACGTGAAGCTTCCCCGTGCAATTGAATAGTTACTTTCGAGAAGCGTTCCAGCGACTTGCCCGCCTATTCCTCGTGCAGGGCTCCGACCACGGCAGTCCTGGTCAATTTGTACGTGGGATAGAAAGCCGAGGCAAGGCTTGCCGCAGCGGTAAGGAGAAGAGTCTTAACAAAAACCCATTGGTTGACATGGACATCCACGGACCAGCCGAAGGAACGATAATTAATGGCGTAAATGAGGATATAGGTGAGGATCAATCCGCAGACGATTGAAATGAAAAATGCGGCTAGACCCATTATCAGCGCTTGGTAAACGTTCATCTTGCCCATTTCTGCCGGGGTAAGGCCCAAATATCCTAGGACAGTCATTTCTCTTGCCCTTTCCAAAAGGATTGCCATCAATGCCGTGGCCACCCCGAGCAACGCCACCAGCAGAGAAACCCCCTTCAATGTCGCAGTGAGAGCAAAGGTCTTGTCAAATATGGTCAGAATGTCTTCCTTCATCGTCGTGTTGGAAGCTATGGTCCTATCCAGACCGGGAAACTGAGCGACTATTGAACGACGCACCACATCCGCAGAAGCGCCGGGCTTGAGAAAAAGAGCCGCGGACTGTACGCGATGGTCCTTCCAGATGCGTTCGTACACAGCACGGTCGATATGCAACGTCCCCTGGTCCGACGAATAGTCCCTTATAACAGACACTATGGGAAACGAAGACTTGCCCTCAGGGGTGGCCAGTTGAACACTTTGTCCAACGTTCAATCCGAAGCGGTACCTTAAAGATTCCGAGATAAATACTCCTCCGGCCTTCAAAGCATTCCAGGCGCCATTTCCACCTTTCAAGAAATGAAAATCGGAATGATGGTCTAGCACCGAGCCATCCACCACCCTCAGCTTCACGGGCTTCCCATCCAGGTAAATATCGTACGTGGCATAGCGCTCGACAGCTTCGATGTTGGGATCCGCGTTCAATGCTGTAATCAAGGATTCGGGCAGTGGATGGTCCCACTTGGTCGTGGCGGGAGAGATGTACAAGTCTCCCTGCAACGATCCTTCCAGCCATTGAGTCACCGAATTTCTGAAGCTGTAGATCATCATATCTACGCCTATGGTCATGGAAAGCGCCACAGCAAGCGCGGCCACCGCAATGCTGGTGCGGCTCAACGATGCTCGGATGGTACGCGCCGCGAGGAAGCCCTCCAAAGAGCCGAATATCCGTTTTAAACCTATTCCTCCGTAATGGGTGAAAGGGGAGAGAATCGAAGGGGTGAATAGCGCAAAAGCGAGAGTCATACCAAAGGCGGAAGCGAACCCCCAAAATATCGAAAAACGAGACGCCCATGCTGCGGCCAGCGCCGCGGCGAAGCAAACAAAACCCGCGGTCAGTAACAGCCCTTTTAGGTTGTGTGTGCGATCTTCAATAGACTGCCGTTTCATCCCGAGTACGGGGGGAGTTACTGCAACTTCGAGGGCAGGTAAGCCTGTTCCCAGAAGAGTAGCCAAGAACCCAATGCCAAACCCGCTCAATGCAACGCGAATCGTGAGATGGACTTCTTGCGCCTTCACGTAAAAATAGAGTTCGCTGATGGTGGAAGAAACCTTGTCGATGCTCCACCATGCCACCAAATAACCGAACAAGATACCGAGCAAACTCCCTGCCGCGCCGAATAGTAGAGATTCAGCAAGGAACGAACCAACCAGGCCGCGGCGGTCTGCCCCGAGAGTCGACAACAGGGATATGTCCTCCCGTCGAGATAAAACTGAAAACATCGAAAAATTGTAGATGAGAAAAATCCCCACGAAGAGAGCTAGTAAGCTCATTGCGGCCAGGTTCAGTTGAAAGGAATAAAGCATGGCATTTAAGGCGGCTTTTCTGGAATTCGCATCTGTTAATCTGAGGCTTTCCGGCAGGCTTCGAGCAAGGTCGTGAACATTTGCGCTCGAAATAATGTCAATGCGATCCAGGTATCCCTGTCGGCCAAAAATTTCCTGTGCCGCGGAAATGTCCATAACCGCCATGTTTTCGCCGAGCCTTTTTTTTGTACGAGCAGGAATGCCCCCCAATATTTTTACCTTCTTCTCGATACCTGCAGAAAGAACAGTTAATGTGGCGCCAATCCCGAGATGGTATTTCTGTATCAATTCTTGCGAAAGGTACGCCGAAGGAATTTCTCCTGCCACAAACTCTGTGAGCTGCGCCGTGGTCCAGTCTCGTGGTGTCCACCTTCTAAATTCCGCGTCGAGAAACGGGTCGATGCCTATGAATTGAATGGGCTCATCCCCTGTTTCCAAGGTGATGGCCATGGCCTCGATTATAGAGGTGGCGGATTGAATGGTGCGATTCTTCCAGACCTCTGCAAATAATCTATCTTCGATGCGCCCGTAGTCTGAAACAATGGAATGAGTGGCCTTGCCCGCGAGCAAATCCACAGATTGAGCGAAGGATGCCAGCGCAGAATCATTGATCAATTCCACAGCCACGACAACGCCGACCCCCAGGGATATGCCCATGAGACAAAGGAGCGACAAAAGGGAATGCCGGCGATAATACCGGAGATTGAATTTTAGCAGAGTAGTGATGCTCATCTGTGGCGTGTATCACGAGGTTGAGAAGTTGTTTGTAGGGCCGCCAGCTTCTTTGACCAATTTTCCCGATCTCAGTCTGAACTTGCGATCCGCCAACCACAGCGCTTCGGAACTATGAGTCACCATAATCAGAGTGGCGTTTCTCTTGCGACAAGCTTCGTCGATCAGCGCCAGAATGAGATTCCCTGTTTCGACGTCAAGGTTGCCCGTGGGCTCGTCTGCCAGGATGAGACGGGGCTCCTTCACCAACGCCCTGGCAATGGCAACTCTTTGTTGCTCGCCTCCGGAGAGCTGCTCAGGGAACTTTCTCCATTGGCCGTCAAGCCCGACGGCATCAAGAATCTCTCGCGCCTTTATTTCGTCGGAGACACCGAGCAGATCCAGCGGAAGCATCAAGTTCTCTCCTACGGTCAGTGTCGGGAATAGATTGAAGGACTGAAAGATGAAGCCCACTTCCTTTCTACGATACCGAGCCAGTTCTCGGGCCGGCAGGGATGTAATATCGAGGTTCTCAAAAAAAACTCGGCCGCTGGTCGGAACATCCACTCCTCCGACCAGGTTTAAGAAAGTGCTCTTCCCCGACCCGCTTCTCCCAAGCAGGACAATTCGCTCTCCATGACAGATCTCCAGGTCCACTTCTCGCAGGGGGTAAACTTCCGTAGCCTCGCCGGTGTGATAGGATTTGCTCACCTTTTCAAGGCGAATCACAGAAGTCATTTTAGCTTTTCCACGAGGTTTTCAGAGGTATTACACGACAGCAGTTCATGGCAGGGCAGCACCGCTCTCACCGCCAGCAATCAGCTCTGTGAGCGCATTTTATCGCGCTCGCAATGACAACCTTTACACAACGTGACTGAACGCAAAATTTTCACCGGCCTAGTCACAATAGAATTCTCCAGGCCGGGCCTTCGCAAACCTTGAGGGCTCTATCGAACGGCTTTCTTTTGAGTGGCTTTTTTCTCCGGAAGAGATTCTCCATAGATCCGTTTGAGGCGTTTCTGGAAGTACTCGCTACGTTTTTTCCTGAACACCATGTAGTCATCCTTGTCAGGAAGGCGGTTGTCGTTGAACGTCAGCCACAAACGGGTAAGGTTGACTTCTTCCAGGGTCCACCCGAGCCTCATACAGATAAGCTCTCCCTCCGACAACTCGCCCATCTCTTTGTCCAAGCTCTCCGGGGTCGACTCGGCTTGCCTGTAGATCGCGTCCCTGAATTTTGGATCGGGAATCAGTTCCATGGGATGTTTGTTCTTCTTGTCCGCCAGCTCGTGTGCTGCCTGGATGACCTTGTAGAAGTCTCGCTTCATGAGGGGGATGCCGTATGAGACTATCCTGTCCGCGGCGGAACGGAGCCCGAGTATTTTCTTCTTTTCCGATGCAGAGAATAGAATGGAATACGGAAGAGAATCTATATTCTTTTGCGCGGCCTGGAGTTTGTGGGTCTGTTCTTCCAGGAAAAGCAAGTTTTTCAGGGGCCCTCTATCAGCCTGCTTGATGAAGAATGTTAGGGAGGGATGCTCCTTCAAGAGAGGCTTTGTGGCGTACTCATTGACGTCTCGGAGCTCGTATTTGAGAAATTCCTCGATAATTACTCTATTGTTTTCCGCCACAATCTCGCGGGCTATCTCAGCGTCCGAAAGCTCTTTTGCGGTGCAGTACACAGGCAACATCACAATAAATACGTATGCAAATATGATTGTCACATAACATGGTCTGAGGAAATACGAGTCAAACGCCATTAAGCGGCTTCCTTTCATAAAGCAGGCGTCCCGAGGCAACTGGCTGGCTTATGCCTCGGGACAACAGATAGAAAATCACCCTCTATTCTATAGCGGGAATCACACACCTGTAGGGCTGATTTTGCCTTCGAGCCACCCCGTAAAATCGCCGATCCCTTCACCCGTCTTGGCAGACACGGGAAAGATTCGGATTGCAGGATTCATTGCTAAAACCGTTTTACGCAATTCCTCCATGTCGAAATCGGTGTGCGGCAACAGATCGATTTTGTTTAGGATCAGAGCATTGGACTCAGTGAACATGAGCGGGTACTTCAGAGGCTTGTCGTGTCCTTCCGGGATGGACAGGATCATGACCTTGATATTCTCCCCAAGTCTGAATTCTGCAGGGCAAACGAGATTGCCAACATTTTCTATGATAAGCAGTTCCTTGCCGTCCAAGCCGAGGCTCTCCGTGGCAGAGAGAATCATATTCGCGTCGAGGTGACACGCTCCTCGCGTGTTTATCTGCACGACATCCACGTTGGTTTTTTGTATCTTGCGGGCATCAACATCTGAGGCTATGTCGCCTTCGATCACACCGATCTTGTGTTTGCCCGACAGCGCTTCAATGATTTTTAGAATTAACGAGGTTTTTCCCGCGCCCGGAGAAGACATGAGGTTCATAACGAAAACCCTTGAAGCGTCGAAGCGGCCGCGCAGATTATCGGCAAGCTTATCGTTTGCGCTCAAGATATCTTCGTTGAGGTTAAGTGTCTTAACAGCCATTATCGCCTCCCTTTGGAATTACGGCTTCGTTTTTTGGTTTGAGCAATCTCTCGCACCGCATCTAGAGTGTCCTTGTGCCTTACATATTCTAGGTATGCGCATTCTTCCGGCAGCCAGTGGAGTTGCCGCACCAGATGCTCGGTGAGGGTGATGCAGTCGGACTCGACCTCGTCGCGCTTCTCGTAAACCTTGCACAAGTTAGTTTCAGTGTCCAGATGCACGCAAGGCTCGTCGGTGTAGTGAATTATGCCTCCGCCCAGATCCACCTTCTCGTAACAGCATCGGCCGCATCTTCTACAGACAGCTTCCCACTGGTCCCGGTTCATTACTCTGATCCCCTGCGATCGTCCCGTACTCAAGTCTTATCAATTAGCACAAAATGCGACTGAGAAAAAGATGGCGGGAAACCTCGGTATTTCATTATCAACTGCTGAATCAGCCATGGTGAACGGGAAATTGCGGAAGAATTTCTAAACTCCATATCGTCCGGGCGCAATCACCTGATTCGGATCGAGTGCCGCTTTAATCTCCTTCATCAAATGTTGATAGGAGGGATTCGATTCCAAAAATCGCTCCATTTGAGGGGTGGCGCAACGATACTGCTGATAGTGATGCGGTTTAAGAAGTTCACAAAGTTGATCGTAGGTTCTCTGTGTCCGCTCCGCCTCTTCCGCGTTTATTCGGCTAAAGAATAATGGAACAAGCACGAGGAAAGTTCTGGGATTTACCTGAATGAGTGAGACCGCGGTTTCAAACTGATTGCCGCTGCAAACTCGTTTAATGTTCTGTACAAAAGACTGAATTTCATTTCCTCGGGCGGGGAGAATAGGGGCAAACCAAATAAGGCCGCACAGATCTCGAGCTGGATCTAAGTTCTTTCTTGGTTGCCGCTCTTTATTTTTGAAATAGGCAAGGGCCAGAATGCTCTCATTTGGTTCACCTTTGAGAAATGGGTAGAGAGATAGCAAGGACTCCATCATCTCAGCAGACAGTCTGGAAACAAACAAATGGGCGAGAGACTTAAGGCCCTTAAAGAAAGCACCCTGCAAACCGGGTTTGCGAACTCCGCGAACTATCGCGTTCAATAACTTTTCTGAAGTGCCACCAATAAAGACAAGTTGCCCTAACGACGAAAGATATTTTGCGATCTCGGCTTTCTTGGCCTTAACCTGTCGAGAACTCCCATAGACTCCTCCAACAAACGTCCAAGGGGCCAGTCCTTGTTCCACAGCCAATTGCTCAATATCTTTCTCACTTAAGAATTGTTTCCCATCAAGACGGTGATATGGATAGCCAAACGTGCGAGCCACTGCGAGAAACTCATTAAAGCCGTGGCAATGGCCGGCAATTCCTCGCAAGCCCATTTCCCGATGAGCATCAATAACCGGCGCAAGATTTTCGGGATCAGGGACTCTAAAGGCGAACATCTCGAAAGCTTCCGGCTTTGGCATGAGCCACAGCCCTGCTTTGGTCACCAACCCCAAATTGGATTGAGCAAAGAGCCCATCAATAAAAGGCCCTGCACCCCATTTATAAGTGTATAGGGTAGCGCACTGTTCGGACGCGCCGCTGGTGGTAACAATGTCTCCATTGGCTAGAACAACTTCCATGCCGCAGAGGTGGCCGAAATGATCACCGTAGGGAGTGTACCCGACTCCTTTGTCAAGAGCGTTTCCGATGAGACTACCATCCGGAGATGAATCCGTGGAATCAATCCACAGGTTGGAACCTTGGTTTTTGAGATAGTCGTTGAGTTGCCCTTGACTGACGCCCGGTTCGATCACGGCATAGCAAAGTTCCTCGTTAACTTCGTGAATCCGGTTCATCCTTTCGAGGATAACGATTAGAGCGCCTTCTTGTAGAGCGAGTACGGTACCATAACCCCAATTGTGCCCCCGACTGAAAGCCCAAATGGGCATTCTGAATTCATTGCACAGGCGAACAATGCGCGAAACTCCATCAACGTCGTCAGGAAAAACGACCGCACCACAGGTCCGGGACCAAGGAATCGTGCATCGGGAATACAACTCGATGGCTTCAGATGAGTGTAGGACATGCTCTGAACCACAGATCTCAACGAGGCGTTTTACCAGGTCCGCGTCCATAAGAGGTGCTTCTCCTTCTTGACTTCTCGACAAACATGGCCGAGCCTTTTTCCAGGTATAGGTCAGATTGTCGCGAAAAAGTATTGAAATTTTGGTATATCGGTAGCCGTTCAGTTACGGGGGGAGGTTGCAGAATAAGATTTCACCGTAGAGACCGCAGAGTGCGCAGAAAAGAGTTGAAACAGTCAATCTCCGCGGCCTCTGCGGTGAAATATCTCCAGTTTGATGGGGAGGTGGTGTAAGTGATTTATTACCTGAATCTGTTTGGGACGGCGGTTTTCGCTATTGGAGGCGCGTTGGCGGCTGCCCGGAAGGGCATGGATCTGTTCGGCGTAGTGGTGGCCGCGGTTTTGACCGGAATCGGTGGGGGAACGCTAAGGGACCTGTGTCTCGGGGTCCAACCGGTAAATTGGGTGACGGACCCCACGGGGCTAGAGGTTGCGGTGATCTTCGGTCTCTTGACGTTTACCTATGTCCGCTTCACACAATTTGCGAATATTCCCAACAAGCTGCTAATTGTTGCCGACGCTGTCGGACTTGCAGTCTTCACGGTCCTGGGGTGCAATACGGCTCTCACTAACAACGCCGGTGCTCTTATTACCGTGATAATGGGGACGGTGACCGGATCGGGTGGCGGAATAATACGCGATGTCTTTTCTGCGGAAATTCCGCTGTTTTTTCGTAAGGAAATTTATGCCACAGCATGCCTTGTCGGTGGCGGTGGCTACCTGCTCTTCCTAGCTTCCGGCGTCCCCGAAACCTGGGCGATGTCGGGAGGCGCTGCTGTCACACTGGCAATCCGGCTGGCAGCAATATACTGGGGACTGTCCCTCCCGGTATTGAGGCCGGAGCCAGCGGATCACAAATCCTGAGAGACGTAATTGTTCCGAGTACGTCATGCCGAGTAGTGATTCCGTCCTCACTTCGGCGGTAGAGCGCCCGCAAATTGCCTCGCTTGGTCGAGCCATTCTTTCAGTGCATCGTCCGTCTCGAATCCCCTGCTTTCCACCATCACCCATCCCTTCATAGGTCTCCCCGTGATGTCAAATGGGTGTACGAAAGGTAATGCCATCGCCTTCTTGGAGTTTGCTTCTCCCAGCCGGAGAATCAGGGAATCCTTGTAAACCCCGCAAAACATATTACCATTCAATAGATGGCATACGCCTCCAAACATTTTCTTCCTATTCGTGTTTTTCCAACCGGACACGATTTTTTCGATGCGGGCTTCAAGTTCTTCATTAAATGCCATGATGCCGGCCTCCGGTTGTGAAAAGTGATCTTAGGCTCGTCCCTGCCAGCTATTCCTCTGATCTAGCATTCTCATACTCCAGGCGGACATCAGGGTCTTCAGGAGACCCCCGCACCCTGTACGTGGCTGTAAGGGTCTTTCCGTCTTTTGTTATGAGATTTCCGAACAGACCTCGAACGATAGTGTCCAGACCCACCAGCGGTGATACGTCGACCTTGAAATCCATCCGCTCCTGGCCGCTGAAATACATTCCCGTGGCGTCCATTCTCGCGGCGTCAGACAACAATTTAAGGTCCTTGACCTTCCATTTGTCGTTAAACACGTCCATCGACCAAGTTAACCGATAGAAGGGCAGCCCCTGTGAGATGATGTCCGGCAAGCGTCCGCGCAGAATGGACCCCAGATTCACCACAGAGAATATTTTTGAAAGGATTTCAAAGCGATGTATGACCCCATCATGAACGCGGACCTCGACAGTCCCTGTTTTGTGGAGGCCGTGATTTTCTTTGCCCGGACCGAGTTTCCACTCCAGGTGGCCTTCCGTCAGACAATTTCCCTCCACACGCACTTTGTCAGGGTCGGCGGAGAGCATCATTCTCTCCATTTGCAAATGATCGCCCTGGAAATCCAGAGTGAGGGGCTTCCCGGGATTCTCTCGGATGTCGAACAGTGCGCTGCCGCGCAAGGCCCCGTCGGCAAAATTCGTCTGCCATGCAGGGGCCCTTATCAATCCGCCATTGCCTTCAAGGTTAGCCTTGAAGTCGGCAAACGTCCTCCACGCGGTTTTGCCTCTGGCTATTTTGATCGAGCCGGTTCCTCTGCTTCGGGCAAGAAACCTGATCACTGGGTTCGCATGTATCCATTCACCCCAGGTGACATGGCTGACCTGACCGACGGGGGCCGTAAAATCCGTTGTGTCCAGAAAGGAGAAATCCAAGCCAATATCCAGCTTAGGGTTGTCAATGTCTACTATGGAGGCCGTGCCGGCCCCTAATGAGTTGCCGATCCTCACCCTTTCCAAATTTACATTAACGGATTTCCCGCGCCAGCGAACACTGCCGGTAATGCCCTCCATGCGTTTATGGCCCATAAGGTGAAGCGACACGTGATTCAGCATGAGGTTTGCGTCAACCGACATGTCGCGTGTCTGGTTGCTGCCCATCCTGATGGTCGCATCCCCATCTATGCGCCCCCCGGCCTGAATCTCCAACGCTGGATCAGTGATGGGAATAAGAATGTTTGTTGGTATCCCTTTGGGCGGCAGATTAACCGAAGCGACAATTTTTCCTTCATTATCAATAGTAGCCTTGCCTGAAATACGGCTTTCGGCAAGGACCAGATAAGCCTCTTCTATCGTTACTCCGGCCTGATTTCTGGTGCCGGACGCCTCCAAAAGAAGGGGCACTCCCGGCTTCTTCTTGATAACCGGATCGATCCGCAGGCCATTGTCTTTAAGATCCAAGTGAGTAGAAAAATTCATCGCCGACGGATTACCAGTCAGTTTTAAAGAAAGAGGAATATTACCGGATACCACCCAACCGTTGCGCAGCAAATTCAGTTTCCTCATATCTTGCGGAGCGCCCTTAAATTCACCGGCAACATCCATTTTATCCGGAAATATCTCTCCACTCATTTCTGCCGCGCTGTCGCCAATAATGCCTTTTACGCCCGAAAAGGTCACGCCTGACGACCGAAACCGTAAGATGCCGTTGACTTTCCTGAGCGGCAGTGGCAGTCCGGCAAACCTGCATTGAAAATCCTCCAAGACCACCCGTCCCTTCATATTGGGGCGGTTAAGGCTACCTTTCAAATCTAGAGTGACAGCAATACCCCCACGGGGCTCGTTAATCCATCCTGACCACGGCCCCAAGTATCGCGAAATCAACCTGTTTTCTACGATCGGCCTCAAATCCTCGGCCTGAGCTGTTAATGAAACAAACAGATCAGTTGTGGGAGAGGTCTGTAAGTTCGTTATCCAGCCGTTCAGCACAATAGGGGAACTGCCGACAGTCAGGCTTATTCCCTTGAACAGCATCTCATCGGAGTTAAGCCGAATTCGGCCCGTGGCGTCCCGTACTGGAAGGCCAAATCCTGGAATGAACCCCGAAACCTTGTCCAAATAGGCGTCGAGCAGGAGCGTGCCTTGCCAGTCTTGGGTTCTTAAGAGATCGGATACCTTGCCATTCCAGGCGCCACCGGTTACCAGAATGTGTCCCTTGAGACCGGCCTCGACCAGCCGTTCCCGATCTTCGTTGCGTATCAGGTTCAGCGGGATAAGTGGGAAGAATTTGTGCAGATCAAGGTCAGCCTTCTTAAGGTCCAGAGCAAGAGTTGCATCCGGTGCAGAAAGTCCGCTTATCGTGGCCCGGGTCGACAGGCTCAGGCCTGGAAGCGCCGCCTCGGAGACGTCAATGTGAAGATTGTCCTCTAAGCGCTCCAAAGCTAATTTAATTACGGCTTTATCGATAGGCACTTTGTCGCGGAAGGCGCGCCCTGGGAGCAAAAGAGCTTGGGACAGCGCGAATTCACCTTTAGCCTTAAATGCCATTGTCCCGCCGGTAGCCTCCCCGGTTCCACTCAAAACACCCTCGGAGAACGGCAGATCGTACCGTGAATATGAGGTGAGAGCCCGGAATGGGAATATCGGACAAGCTGATAGTCGCATGCGCATGTGACCGCGCCACTCCCCTCCATTAAACGGCGTCGAGTCTACACTCCCCGAGATGTCGAAAGACCCGGTCTTTTCGCCCGAGCTAGCCATACCCTTGACAGCCAAGCTCTCCGCACCATCAAGTGTGAGATCCTTCACATCCGCTTGAATTCTCGAGAAAAGGATCTTTTCAACATACCGATTTCCAACGGAATATCCAAGGACCACGCGGCCTTGAATTAACTCGAGCCTGTGTATCATCGGATAGAGCGGAAACCTAAGGGCCTGCGTGTCTGAAAATTTGCCTGGAGCTCCTTTTTGCCCGAGCTCAGGAAGAATTAATGCCGGTTCGGAAAGCTCAAGCCTATTTATCTGAAGAATGCCAGCGAAAAAGGGCAATGCACGGATCTCGACCACCACTCTGGGAATTTGTACCAAAAGAGGTGCACCCGGTGCTTCACGCACTTTCAGATCTGTCAAAGAAATCCGCGCCTCGTCCAACGACAACCAGGACAGCTGCGCTGAGCCGAAAGAGAAACTCTTGCCAATGCAGCGCTCCAGCCTATGAATAGCTATTCCTACAACGCGGTCGCCGGGCAGTCCTACCCTAATAAACGCAAAGATGCCTGCACAAAGGAAGGCAATAGCTATGACGAGCAACAGGAGCGCCGTTAAGATCGGTCTTCGGCAGGCCGCATGAGGCGCAATAGTTGAAGGGTTGTTTTCATCCATTGAAAAGGTACGGGTCAATCGGGCGAGCGTGTCTCAAACTTTCTCCAATTTTACTGGAACAAGATAGCATGGAAATAAGCAACTATTCACCCGTTGCACTATGCCCTATGCCGCAATGCTGTTTACTTAAGCCTCCTGGCCCAGTTATTGCGGCACGACATGCCGCGCCCATGCGGCTGAAGAATTCGGCCGCTTGGCATGTGTGATGGCACGGGGCATGCCGTGCTCCTGCCGCCATTGCGGCGAAAGCCGGTGTCCAGACATCGTCCCGGCGAACGCCGGGAACTAGACTCTTCTGGATTCCGACTTTCGTCGGAATGACGATATCCCTGGATTCCGGCGTGCGCCGGAATGACAACAGCGGCGGTTTTCATCGGGGTGACGATGTGGACTGAAGGGTTCTTCTAAAATCAACAGCCTATGACCCTACCCCGTCCTTACACGACAAGCAATACCGATTCGGTTTCAAACAAGTGAGTCTCGTGGGCAGCGCGTCCCGCCGCTAGCACAATGATGGTAGCGGCCAGCGTCCCTGCCGGCCATTTCCACATGTCACCTCGTTGCTTGCGATCTGGTACAAGAAATCCGGTGATCACCATCACTTTACCGACAACAGCAAGAAAAGCTTGGCCTCACTTTTCGCGCCGGGTCTTCTTCTTAAGTCGGGACATTTTTTTTCTGAGAATGTCCAGACGAACGCGAGCACCTCCCTGGGCGCGTTCGTCATCCCTGACTTTCTTTAGCTCTGAAATCTTGTGCTTGACGTCTCGCACTGCCACGGTTTTTTTCTGCGGCGGCGCTTCGATACCCTTTGCCTTTCTCAAGGTTGAGAGCAATTCTTCTTTATTCATGCCATGAACGCCTTGAATGTCAGGGATGGTCAACGCTTCTTGCCGTAATTCCTTGACAGTCCAACGTTCCAATGGTTTCTCTTTCTTCTCTTTTTCTTCTTTTTTCTTTCCAGCCATTTGTCCTCCTGCCCGAGAATCTCGTGTGCCGGGCGAGATTAATTATGATCAAAAACCCGCTAAAATTCAATAGGTTTTTCTGACGCCTATGATGTCGTCATATTGTTGCTCCCTGGCAGAAGCAATCACGCACTTGGTTCGCAAGTAGAGCCTCGGAACGCGCAGCCCAAACGCCTCTATTCATGTTGTTGAGCAAGCATCTTGAGATCAAAACCCTCCTTGCGACTCCGGATGTCGTAGTAAAAGACGACCAGGCAAACACCCCCAAAGATCCCTCCTATTAATCCTCCGATGTTACTCAACAGGTGCTGCACGACAGACCCCACAATCCAGGATGCCGGCATTAGCGCTGCAATTATTGAAGCCGGTATCTGGAAAACCATGGCAATAGTTATGCTTATCAGGCCGAAGAGGAACAGCAGAATAAGCAGCCTTAAGAGGTATCCTCGCGGCCACCCGCCGTCAGCCTTGCCCGTTAACAGGTCCCAACTTCTTTTAAGGGCGTTCGTATAGGCAATATCTTCAATGATGACGATCTTGTCGAAAAGCACCAGTTTGATGGAAGTGTAGAACGGTATCAGAGCCAAAGGAAGCCAAGTAATCGCGGACCACCAGCCCGACGAAAAAACGTCTCTGGAAATGAAGAACAGAACCACCCCAAACAACACGGCTATCAGGAATGCCGCGAAGATCACAATTACGAAAAGAACAGAAGTCAGAACAAATTTCCCCAGTCTCGCCAGTACGAAACGATAAGCATTCCTCACGCTCATGTCACGGCCAAGATGGACCGCTGAAACCGCGTGAATCAACGCCCCTTGTGAAAGGTAAAACACTGCGATGATCGCCACAATGACGGACGGGATCACCGTGACAGCAGCCGTGATTAATACCCAGATCGGTACGTCGCCGACAGCTTGCAGGCTAAATCCTACAACCGCTGTCACTATAGATACGGCAAGCACTAGACAGGCCGTAACAAGGTACGGGATTCCTACGATGGCGAACAGCTTCCAGAAATGCTGCCGACAAATTTGAAATGTTCGATCAAGGATGCCGCCAAATGACAAGGGCTCGATCGATAACCCATCCCCACCAGTGGGGCCTGAGCCGTCCGTTGCATTGGGTTGCGGTGGAGGAGGCTGCCGCGGCAGAGCTGAAGGAGGAGCAGGAGACGGTTGCACCTCTACTTGTTCCGACGGAGCAGGCGGAGCAACGGTCGAGTCACCGAGTGTACGGCTCAGTTCATCCGATACCTCAGTCTGTGACCCTGGGATAAACGCGGCCCCGGGTAAAACCTGTGTTCTGGCCGATTCTAACGGCGTACCCTCTGGAGGCGACGGAGAAACTTGGACCGTAGCTCCGAGTCTTTCCATCACCCGAGCCAGTCGCTCTGCATTTTTGGCGGTCGCCCGCCGGGTCAACGCCCACGGGAGCGACTCCATCCGCTTCAAAGCCGTGTCCGCGGGCAGATTCGTGGTGACACGGGACAAGGTCTCTGCCACTTTTTTTTTGGCTTCCTCATCCTGGACCCTTGTCAGAATCACAGTGTACAGAACTTCGGAGGTTTCCTCGTCCATCAAATCTCCTTCGTTTCCGCCCGCAGGCACAGAGTTTCCAGCTTTTCCAAAAAAGCTTCGGGGTCGGACGACTGTTCCCCTATAGAGACAGATCTTCTTGATACACGCTCAAGTATTTGTCTTGCATGGTCTAGTCTGTAATCCGCATCCAGTGAATCGCGGCGAGCAAGGAATTTCCTGACGAGGTCGTAATCCTCCGCCGTCATCTCCAGGGCCACGTTCAAGATCTCAGCATCGGCACTATCTGATTGTTCGAGGGGTGTGCAGATCACTGGCGGCTTAAGCTCCCGTTCCCTGACCACGAGAGTTCCCGCGACCAGGTCCCCCAGGCGTCGGTTGCGGGAATCTATGAACATTACCACCAATCCCAGGGGATATATCTCACCCAGGATGTCAATCGCTCGGAGAATATTGCGAATCACCGCAGCAACAAAAGAAATAGGCCGCCCGTCCTTTCTGATGACTCGGATCTCCTGAGATCGCTTCCCGGGCGTCGATCCGTTCCACAGATATTCAAACAGGATGAAATAACCCTTGGTTATTATTTCATATCCCAGAATTGCCGGAGCGATCAGCCACCAGCCCATGAAATCCCTGAGTTGGACGAAAAGCGGTGTAAGCGAAGTGAGCTCTCCGGTCAGCATGAGCAGGAGAAGCGCTATTATCATGAGGCCGAGAACCATGCCCATCTGAATAAACTTGTCTATGAGATACGCTATGAACCTCGTTCCTATGCCGGCCAGGTGGAATTGAGGCTCCACGTGTTCCGGCTTTTCGACTGTCACGATTGGTGGGTTTTCTTTCACCGCTCATTCCTGGCATGGCATGATTCACACCGGGTTGGTGTGAGCTGATAATATGTCACCTTTACCAGTGAACGCAAAGTATAGTGTCATGCAGTAAAATTTGCGGCAATCCTGATCGCGCACAAAGCCGCAAACTGTTATTGCGAGGGCACAAGCCCGTGACAATCTATAAAGGGCCGGAATTAGAGATTGCTTCGCCGCCTTTCTCCTCGCAATCACATAGAACCAGCGATCTCTCGCGCAACTGAGTGGTTACAAACCGGCTACTATATTTCTTGTTGACGGTCGGAAGCGATGTTATTTTCTCATTAGACACCTCACATGTTTTCTTCACAGGGAATCCAATGGCCAAAAGGAAACCGGAAGCCAACATCAAGACGCGGACCAGCCGCCCAAGGAACAAGAGCCGGATCGCTGACGCGGCTGGAAGCGTCAATGCCTCGTCAACACCGAAAAGAAAAAGCGCGAGACATGGGGAGGAGCCCAATTTCCGTATAGTTGGTATAGGCGCGTCAGCAGGAGGGCTGGAGGCCTTTGAGCAGTTCTTTACGAATATGCCTCCTGATACCAGCATGGCGTTTGTTCTGGTGCAACACCTGGACCCCACGCACAAGAGCATTCTCAGCGACCTGGTCAAAGGCTATACACGCATGTCGGTGGTGGAAGTGGAAGACGGCATGTCGGTCAAACCGGACTCGATTTACGTTATCCGTCCAAACTGCGACATGGCCATTTTGAACGAAAAACTTCATCTTTTCGAACCGTCCGCACCGCGGGGGCTGCGCCAACCCATCGATTTCTTTTTCCGGTCCCTGGCTGCGGACCAGAAAGAGCGAGCGATTGGGGTTGTGCTGTCCGGTACGGGAACCGAAGGTGCTATGGGACTGAGGGCGATCAAGGGCGAGGGTGGCATGACCATGGCTCAGGATCCGGCTACGGCCAGATATGATGGGATGCCGAAAAACGCTGTTGCTACGGGTCTGGTTGACTATGTGCTCCCCCCGGCCAAGATGCCGGAACAACTGATTGCTTACGTCCAACATCTGCCTGTGCCCAAACTGCAAGAAACTGCTGACCTCCCTTTCGACACCACCGATCTACTTGAGCAAGTACTAGTGCAGGTACGCACGCAAACCGGTCACGACTTCGCTCATTACAAGCGGAGCACGATTCTCAGAAGAATTGAAAGGCGGATGGCCGTCAACCAGATTGCCAGGAGGTCGGATTATGTTCGTTTCATCGGCAACTATCCTGAGGAAGCTCGCGCCCTGTTCAAAGAGTTTCTCATCGGGGTCACCAATTTCTTCCGGGACACCGGGGCATTTGAGGCCCTAAAGGAAAAAGTGATTCCGCGTCTTTTTGAAAACAAAAACACCAATAATGGCGTGAGGATTTGGGTCCCCGCTTGCGCGACAGGTGAAGAAGCTTTTTCTATAGCAATTCTAGTCCGGGAGTATATGGATGAATTGAAAGACCGGTTCAGCGTCCAGATCTTCGGAACAGATATCGATGTGAAGGCCATCGAAGCAGCGCGGGCAGCAGTTTATCCCAACAGTATTGCTGTTGATGTCTCGCCCACGCGCTTGAAACGCTTCTTCGTACACGAAGGAAATTACTACCGCATCAAGAAAGATGTGCGGGAGATGGCCGTCTTTGCGGTACAAAACATTATCGCCGATCCGCCCTTCTCGAAACTTGACCTTGTCAGTTGCCGTAACCTTCTCATATACATGGGACCTGAGCTGCAGAAGAAGTTAACACCTGCCTTCCATTACGCCCTGAGACCAGGCGGTTTTCTCTTTCTCGGCACGTCGGAAACCATCGGAACTCATACAGACCTCTTTGCTCCTGTTGACCGCAAATGGAAGCTCTATCAGCGTGCAGAAACCGGGTACAGAGGCGGACCCGGAGTGAAGGTGTCCGCGCTCCCTGAGGCAGATGTGGGCCGGGGAGTGCCGGTGGCCGTGACAACCACAAGAATGACGTTGGGTGATATAGCAGAAAAGGCTATTTTGGAGAATTACGCCGCGACAGGGGTTCTGATCAATGAGAGACACGATGTAGTTTATTTCTATGGGTCCACGTCGAAATACCTCCAGCCTCCGTCGGGGGACGCAAATTGGAACATATTGGGCACGGCCAAGAAAGGCTTGAAACTGGAGTTGTCAAACGCAATCCGAAAGGCCGAGACTCACAAGCAGACCGTCCGCCGAGAGCGTATGCATGTGAAGATCGACGGACACGATCAATTCATCAATCTTACCGTCAAGCCTATTTTGGAACCGCCGGCCCGCCGGGGATTACTTATGGTGGTCTTCGAGGAAATCCAATCTCAAGAAACACACCCGCCGGAAGAATCAATTTCCGGTCAGCCCGAAGGCGATTTGCGCATACGGATACGACAGCTCGAGGAAGACCTCGCGTCCACCAAGGAGTACCTACAGACCTCCATAGAGGAACTGGAAACTTCAAATGAAGAGTTGAAGTCAACCAATGAGGAGTTGCAGTCTGCCAACGAAGAGTTGCAGAGCACCAATGAAGAACTGGAGACGTCCAAGGAAGAGCAGCAGTCGGTAAATGAGGAACTGGTTACCGTCAATGTGGAACTGCAGGAAAGAATGAATGAGTTGTCCAAAGCGAACGACGATTTGAACAATTTTCTAGCCAGCACGCAAATTGGTACAATCTTTCTTGACAAGAGCCTTAACATTCGACGCTTCACCCCGGCAGTGGCGGACATCATCAACCTGATTCACACAGATGTGGGCCGCCCGGTGAGCGACATATCTTTGAATCTGGAATATGACCGACTGGTTGAGGATTTTCGGGAAGTTCTCCAAACTTTGGTCTCAAGAGAGATCGAAGTCCAGGCAAAGGATCGCCGATGGTACTTGATGCGCATACGGCCATATCGAACAACTGAAAATCTTATAGACGGAATCGTGCTCAGTTTTGTCGATATTACTCAACAAAAGCACGTGCAGCAGGCATTAGACGACGCACGACAGTACTTTGAAAGCATAGTCGATACGGTTCGAGATCCAATGTTGGTACTAGATGACCACCTTAAAGTCATTTCCGCCAACAGATCTTTTTATGACACGTTTGCCGTAAATCCCCCTCGGACGGAGGGGAAGAAGATATATGATCTCGGCAACCGCCAGTGGGACATTCCCCGGTTACGCGAGCTTCTCGAGGAGATCCTGCCGCAGCAGAAGCAAATACAGGCTTTTGAAATGGAGCACGACTTCGAGAAGATCGGGAAGCGGAAAATGCTGCTAAATGCTCGCAAATTGGAGGGGAAAAGCGGTGCAATGCCGAGAATTCTGTTAGCCATCGAAGATGTCACCGGCCGCAAACCGGGGTGAAAGCACGTACCAAGCAAAACGATCATTCCGTGCAGTTGCCTGTCCGACGAATTTGGCCCATCACCACCGAGACTTGATAAGGCCAAAAAGATCTTTCCACATCGGGTTGCTGTCTTCTGTCAGCAATTCTGGATTCTCTAGATGAAATCTCAAGTTCCCGCGCATAGCTGAATGGGACTTTCGGGGGATTTAGGCCCTGGTACAAGCTGATTATACAGTTCCCGCAGATGCGTTAGCAGTCGATAAAATCTTGTGTCGCGCGCCGTACTTTATTGGCAAAGTTGGTACAAGGCATTAATATCTCCTAAGGCATGTGGGGTTGTCAGCGTTAAAGAAGGGACCGCTCAATGTTTTTTCGTTAATGGTATGACTCAGTTAAGGGCCGTTATCATGAGCCGAGACACGATCACCGGGGACAAATCGCCGGGTCTGCGTATGAAAGCCGAACAGACCCTCCGAGGCTCCTCGCCCGAGGCGGAAGACCTGGACGGGCTCTCACAAGAGGATGTTCGAAAACTAATTCACGAGCTCAAGGTGCATCAAATTGAGCTCGAAATGCAAAACGAGGAGTTGCGCCTGACCAGCCTTGAACTGGAGGAATCACGCGCCAATTACTTCGATTTATATAACTTCGCGCCTTCCGGCTACTTCACCCTGGACAGGAAGGGCCTTATTCTGGAAGCAAACCTTACTGGCGCCGCGCTGCTCGGAGCAGACAGAAAAAGCCTGATGGGGAAACCATTTTTTCTCTTCGTCTCCAAGGATGGCAGAAACGCTTTCTTTTCCCATCAGAAGGAGGCCGCGGAGTCTCAAGACAGCACCTCTTGCGAAATCGAATTGGCGAAAAACAATGGAGATCGGCTCTATGCTCGGCTGGAATCCGTGGCCGGAAAAGACGGCCGGCTTCAAATGATCGTTTCCGACGTTACCCGACGCAAGAACGCTGAAGATGCCTTGCGCCATAATGAGGAGCGGCTCAGGGCAATCTTCGAGAGCGTGCAGGACTTCATATTCCTTATGGACACTTCGCTAAGAATTACCCACGTAAACCCGGCCGTTGAGAAGCTGCTCAACAAACCCGCCTCAGAACTCCTTGGCATGAGGGCCGAGGAAATTGTGGATCGGGACAGCTCCGAATACGTTAGAGGTGTAGGTACGCGCGTCCTACAGGGAGAGTCTATAGATTTGGAGCATGTCATACGGATCGGGGGGGTTCCGATCACCTTCCACGCATTTCTTGTTCCCCTGCATGACGCCGTGGGCAAAATCGCCGGAGTGTGTGGCGTGGCCCAGGACATTACCGATCGTACCAAGAGGGAGTTTTCATCCCCAAAACTGGCTGACGAATATCCCTCCGCGGCTATGCGCGCCACCTTGAACAAGGCGCGACTGGTTGCCAAGGGAAATTCTACGGTACTGTTGCTTGGAGAAAGCGGGAGCGGCAAAGATTATGTCGCCAAGTACATCCACGATCATTCCAAGCGTGCGGATGGCCTCTATTACTCTGTCAATTGCGCCTCTATCGTCCCGGAGCTTGCCGAATCCGAGCTGTTTGGCCACGAAAAGGGATCTTTCACGGGAGCGTACGCCCGAAAGCGGGGACTTCTGGAATTGGCTGAAGGAGGAACACTCCTGCTCAACGAAATCGGCGAGCTTTCGCTCCAGTTGCAGGCAAAGCTCCTGACCTTCCTTGACACCCGTCACTTGACCCGTGTCGGCGGCGAGAAGAACATTCCGGTCAATGCCCGGCTTTTGGCGGCAACCAACAAAGACTTGGAAAAAGAGGCTGAAGCCGGTCGCTTCAGAAAAGACCTTCTTTACCGACTTGACGTGATGTCTATAGTGATTCCGCCTTTGCGGGAAAGAATTGAGGACATTCCCGTGCTCGTCCGGGAGATCATGGGCAGACTTCAGGCTGACCTGCAACTGCACGAATTGCCCGCTATCGATGCGGCAACGATGAACCGCCTTCAAAGCTACCGCTGGCCCGGCAATGTACGGGAACTCCGCAATGTACTCGAAAGGGGACTGATACTCTCAGACCGTAGGGGAATCCATCTGGCCGGCCTGCCCGGGGACGTGAATTCCGGTGATTGGTCCTTCACGACAAAATTCCCCGCCGGCCGGACGTTGAATGACGTTACCTACGATCTGAAACAGTCTCTTGTGGTCGAGGCGCTGCGACGCTCCCGCGGCAGAAGGCAGGCCGCGGCCCGTCTGCTGGGAATATCACGAGACTC
>JBKQMK010000320.1:0-3802 GCA_052146735.1 Desulfomonilaceae bacterium
CATCCGGTAGTGAGCCCCCATCTGCCAATTTCCAAAAAACATGTCCTCAAAAACCACAGGCAACCAAAGACTGCTCACAGTGGCTCTTCATCCAGAGTAGTCAGTCATTGAACGGTCACTACTGACAAAAAGCAAACAAATTGTTGATGTGAGGTATTGTCAAAATGAGTAATACACAATTATCGAAGGAAAAACAACGTCAAATTGCTTCAACCGAAGACCGGCCCGCCCTACTCCTCCAGGCGGCGCTTGAATACGCGACGAGGGGTTTGGCGGTCTTCCCACTATACTGGATCGACGAACATGGGAACTGCGCTTGTGGTAAGCCCGACTGCGGAAGCGACGGCGGGAAACATCCACTGTGGGACAAAAGGGACCTGCTGCATGGCTATTTGAATGCAACCACGAACCCGGAACAAATCAGGACCTGGTGGGATCGTTGGCCGCTGGCCAACATAGGTATTGCTACCGGCCGCAAGTCTGGATTGATCGTGATAGACGTGGATCCGCGAAAGGGCGGTGACGAAAGTTACGGAAGCCTGAAAGAGACGCACGGCTTGCCGGTGACGGTGACGGCGCTGACAGGGGGTGGAGGCTGGCATGATTATCTCAGGCCAGAGAACGGAATTGGTTTCACCTGCAAGACTGACATGTGGCCGGGGATAGATATCAAAGCTGACGGCGGCTATGTAGTAGCGCCTCCAAGCAATCATATTTCGGGCCACACATATCAGTGGGAGGATGCATACCATCCTAATGATCTGGAAATTGCGGCCGTTCCGGTATGGATGGCCGGATTATTGCCTAAGAAAACCGAGACGACAGATACGGCACAGCATCAGACGCCGAGGAAGGAAGGGAGAGAGACTCTGAAAGGACAAGAATCGGCTCGCTATACCCACCAAATCGTGAAGCCGAACATTCCGATAGGGGAGCCGATACCCAAGGGGCAACGAAAGGTCACCCTCTTCGCCTACGCCACCAGCTTTAGAGACGATACAAACCGAACGGAGAACAGCGTTCTCGGTATTTTGCTGGGAATTAACGCCAAGTGGTGCAAGCCGCCGCTTGAGGAAAAGGTCGTCAAGGCCAGGGTTGTGTCGGCCTTCAAAAAGAAGGAGCGTCGCCGCCCTTGCCGCAAACGTCAGCTCTACTTGGATGAAGGGCCTATGAAAGTCCATGCGTACCTGTGGTCAGAAGCGATGGGAATGAACTGGATACGCCTTAGCTTCAAGAAAATCGCAGCCGCCACGGGTTTGAGCGAGCGTCACGTATCGACCTGCATCAAGACCTTGGAAGAGTGGGTGCTGTTGGACGTCATAAGAGGCTCAGGAAAGGGCAGAACGAGCTCTTATTTGCCGAAACCGCCCCGTCAGCAGCAATCAGAAAAGGATGAAGTAAGGATGAACAGATTGAACTCCCCTCTTATGCCTTTATCCGATTCCAAGGATTTAAGCAGCTTAACTACATGCCCGCCGCCGCGCAAACTCAGTTTGGTAAAATAAGTAATGCAATTACAACAGCATGCCGCAATTAAGAGAGGGTTGATATGGATAAGCCAGTAGACAACGGCGAAGAACTTGTGTCTATCGCCCGAGGGACGCGACAAAACCTGAAGTTTTCTTGGACCCGTTTGAACGCCAATAAGCCGCCGTTTTTCAACATTCGGCAATGGCACATTGGTACCGATGGAGAGTGGTATCCCACACCAGGACGCGGGCTTGGTATTCAGGGGCGAGAGCTTCCGGCACTCTTCACCGGTGTGCGCCTTGCCGCTGAAAAAGCGTTGGCAGAGGGTGTGGCCGATGATGATCCGATGCTACTCAAAGACCTCCAGGCAATAGTGACGGCTAGAAGCGCCCCACAATCAAAATCCCCTCTCCAAGCTCCAGGGCAGTTAGACACAGAATCACGGCTAGACACTTCGGTTAGACACCAGGGGGTAGACACAGCTAAGACCCTCCACATTGAAGGCTGGACCGTTCGAGCTGACAAGCGAGGGTTTTTTAGAGGCTACAAAAAGATCCGGGGCATTCAGAAAAGCGTGTATCTCGGCAAGACGCTGGACGGCGCCGAAGAGAAGATCCGGGCCGCCGACGAGAGATGGGCGGGCGCACGAACCGAAGACAAGAAAGACACAATCCCGTGGTAAAGCTGGCCCGGTAAGGCGTGTCTGCCCACGGCATGCAGAGGAACCGATGGACTTTCCGCCTCGACTAATCCGATTGCGTGACGCCGCTGCCTATTTAGGCATGGACAAGAATCGTTTCAATGTCGAGGTCCGCCCATATGTTTTTGAAATCCCAATTGGGAAGCAGGGGGTGGCTTTTGACCGAGTTGACTTGGACGCCTGGGTGGAGTCATATAAGGCTCGGAATGGTCGTCCTGGTAAGCCGATGAAAGGAGGAATCACATGGGGCAGAAAGTCCCACCAGGACTCATCAAACGCGGAGGCATCTGGCACATTCAGAAGACAATCGCAGGACAGAGACTTCGCGAAAGCTGTGGAACAGGCAACCTCCAGGAGGCGGAAAAATACTTAGCGCACCGCATGGAAGAAATCCGGCAGGCCGAGATTTACGGTGTGAGGCCCAAGAGGACCTTTCGGGAGGCTGCAACCAAGTATCTGAAGGAAAAAGAGAAGGCAACTATCGACAGAGACGCCGGGCTTTTAAAAAGTCTTGACCCATTCATCGGGGACTTGTCTTTGGAGGCCGTACACATGGGTAGTCTACAAGCCTACATCGCGGATCGAAAAGGAGCTGGGCGGAAAAAGAAAACCATCAACTACGCTTTGCAGATCGTCGGCCACATCCTCAAACTTTGTGCGGGCGAGTGGATGGATCACCACGGCCTTACGTGGCTTGCGCACGCTCCAAGGATAAAGTTGCTCAGGGAGGACGACAAGAGGGAACCGTACCCGATGTCGCGGGAGGAGCAAGATCGGCTCTTCGAAAAATTGCCCGACCACCTGAAACGCATGGCCTTGTTCGCTGTAAACACTGGGTGCAGGGATGCTGAGATTTGTGGTCTACGGTGGGAATGGGAAGTGCCGGTCCGGGAACTGCAAACGTCGGTTTTCCTCATACCGCCTCATCTGGTCAAGAACCGTCAAGACCGGCTTGTCGTGTTGAACAGTGTGGCCAGAGCAGTTATTGAGGAAGTCCGTGGCATTGACCGCACCTACGTATTCACCTATCAAGGCCGCCCCATGACCACCATGCGGAGTTCCGGGTGGAGGAAAGCTCGTGAGCAAGCGGGACTTCCATTTGTTCGGGTTCATGATTTGAAGCATACTTTTGGCCGCAGGTTGCGGGCCTCGGGTGTTTCTTTCGAAGACAGGCAAGACCTTCTCGGCCACAAATCAAAACGGATCACGACCCATTATTCTAAGCCCGAGTTAACCAACCTAATACAAGCCGCAGAGCGGGTTTGCGCACAGGGGAGACACAAATCTGACACAATCGTCATTCTCAGAAGGGAGAGGGGCCTTGTGTGTATCAAGTAAGAGTTTGAAACGACGGGATTTTATGGGTAGCGTTTGAGAAAGAAAAAATGAAACCGGTGGGGAGGATGCCCGGCACCCTCACCCGCCGGTTTGCCGGTTTGAAGGCCCCTCCCTCCCCCGAGGTTGAGGCCGGGCTTTTCCCTACCACTAGAGGGTCAGTGAGTCAAGTCAGTTCTCGAAGAACTTAAATGTTTTCCGACGCGAACGGCCATATTTTCAGAAAAAGGATGCTGCGATATCGTAAATTCGTCAGCCGGTCTGCGGTTTTGCCCTCTCTCCCAGGTATGCCTGCTT
>JBKQMK010000321.1:0-13160 GCA_052146735.1 Desulfomonilaceae bacterium
GTGGACGATCTGCTGGAAAAGCGAAAGTTCGATGGCGTTTTCATCGGCTCAGGCGCAGGCGCACCGCTATTCCTGAAGATACCGGGCGAGAATCTCAACGGCGTATATTCGGCTAATGAATTCTTGACCAGGGCCAATCTTATGAAAGCCTTCCTTTTCCCACAGGCCGATACGCCGGTGGCAAAGGGAAGAAGAGTTGTGGTATTCGGCGGCGGCAACGTAGCGATGGATTCAGCACGTACCGCTCTGCGGCTCGGGGCTGAGGAGGTCACCATCGTTTACCGCAGGACTATGGAGGAACTGCCAGCCAGGGTTGAAGAAGTGCATCACGCGGTGGAAGAGGGTGTCAAGTTCAAGTTCTTGACCGCGCCCATTAAAATAATTGGAAACGAGACAGGATGGGCTGTGGGACTGAACTGCCAGAAGATGACACTTGGTGAGCCCGATGCGTCAGGGAGAAGACGGCCGGTCCCGGTCGAAGGAGATTTCTTCGATATAGAATGTGACACCGTAATCGTGGCCATAGGCAATGCGGCAAATCCACTCGTCCCGACCACCACGAAGCTGTTGGAAACCAACAAGTGGGGCAACATAGTGGCCGACCTGGAAACAGGCAAAACATCAAAGGATCGAGTCTGGGCTGGAGGTGACATCGTCACCGGAGCGGCCACGGTCATATTGGCCATGGGAGCAGGACGCAAGGCGGCGCTCTCTATGATGAGCACTTTTGGTGTGAGCGTAGCCTGATCGGTGCCCGAGTGCTCCGAAGAAAGGGACTTTCGAGATCGTATGTGGACTGAACCCCTGGTCGGAGCACTCAACAATCGGGCGCCAGAGCGCCATCTATCGGAAACGATGCGTTTTTGGGCAACAACGTTCATCTTGGCGACGGTTCTCGTCTGCTTGGCCCACGCTACGCTAGCGGCGCCGATCCAGCAAATTCGAGGAGTTATCCTGGGCCTGGAGGAGGGCTACCTCTGGTTGAAGCCCGACGGCGAACCGGCTCCCCGGAAATTCCTCCTCCGTTGGAAGGCCCGGTTCGATCCTCCGAAACTTCCTCTGAAAGGTGACCGGGTTCGGATTCTTTACAAAGACAAAGAAGAGGGATCGGTAATTTACGGAGTGGACTATCTCACAACCGCGCCTGAATCGGCTCAGCCCCCTAAAGACCGGGTGCCGGACGAGGGGGAATAGAAAGAGTTTCGTGCCAAGGTGCGATGCGCTTGGGGAAGTAAATTCAGGAAAGATCTATGGTGTGTCATTGCTTCGTCGTTTCACTCCTGGCAATGACAAAGTCGATGCCCTACTGGTAGTTTGCGTGGTTCAAATCCCATACTCATGATAACAAGTGGACGGCCTTCAGCAGTAGAGAGTCTGAAAATATGGACTTCGGTCTTCTGATAAAAGCTGGTTTTTTGGGGTTTGTCCTGTCGCTAGGAGTGCTGATTTTAGTATTTTATGTAGTCGGCAGCTTCTTGCGGATTTGGCAAAAGAATTTCGTCCGCGTTTTCATCCTCGCTGCCGTGATCTCGTTCGTGGTGGTGGATCTCTTTCTCTATTACAAGATTCGCGTTTCCCAAATTCCGGATGCCCAGATTTTCCTTACTGGATGCGTTGGCGGGTGGCTCGGCGGGATATTCTCGGGTTTGACCCAGATGAAACGATTCCTTCTCAGCCTCCACAAGTAGACAGAGGCCCTTAGCACGGCCACCACCCCGGAAGTCTGCTTGCAGTCCTCAATTCGTTTCTGAACACTTTTCTATCGCATCGTTCAGCACTCCGAAGAACGTTTCTGGCCGGACCGAAGCCTGTACCGCGTCATACCTCCAGCCCAAATGTTGAAGGCACGCTCCACACACAAGGAAGCGCCAACCGTATCCCGGAAACCATGAGTGTTGGAAGAATAGCTCTTCATGCACAATCACATTGTCACAATGGCTGAATGTCATGAAGTTGCAGCGGACACCTGCCGGATTGATGAACGAATGGTCTTGTGCGCCGTTAAGTGGAATGCGAGCTTCCGAGTGAGTGATCACCGCGCCGCAGTGGGAACAGAGGTAAAGCTTAGGCTCCTTCCTGTCATTGTCGCTCTGGAGTTTCACATATCCAATCATGAAATTATTATACGATGGATAGCGAAGAAGTAATGCCTCTTAAAATAGCCCCAGATTTTCGCCCGGATCCCCCACGCCACAAAATGTCCAGTGAGCAGTCAGTTCGCGATGTAACCTTCCCCGACCAGTGCCTGCCTGACCTTGCGTTCGGTTCCTTTAGGGACCCTTAGAGGGAACCCGAGGGGACTCCGTTTGTCCGCCTTTGGCAGAATCCCGGTCGAAGGATCGACCCCCGGATTGAGTTCCCAGATGGCCCTCGGATTGGTTCCGCACCATTTGGCCAAAACATGCAAAGGTAAATCCTTGAGGAGTTTCAACCGGTCGAGGAAGTCATACGATAAAGCCGGCAGGGGGGGGACCTCTACGCCGTAGAAATCTCTATGGGTGTCGATGAGTCGCACTGCGATCAGGCGCGGGATGAGGACCTCCGAATAGGGCGGCATAACCATGTCCCAGTACGAAAAACCTTGTGCCTTGCTTACGATGGGATCAATGTTGTCAGCCCCATCCACAAAGGCGGAAATGGCTAATAACCAATCGGTGCCAGGTTTCCGCCGAAGGATCCCCTGAAACGTTGTGCACGCAATTCTGGTGGAGAGTATGGGATCCCTACGATCATCCCAGTCGTTCGTCACTACCCACGGAACCGCCGAAGCGTCCTTCTTATCTTTGGAGGACCCGAGGGCCCACCATCCTACCCCACCGGATCGGTTCCGAAAGTTGGGAAGCAGGTCGCTGAGGAGAGCCGCAAGATAGAGCAGGTCCTCGGGAACTTGCTCCTCTGCCAGCACCTTTCTAATCATGGGGCCGTAAATGGCCATGCGGTCGAACCATTCCATCATGCCCGCGCGGCGGTCCATCAGTAGATAATTTACCTGGTCTACCACGCGGGTCGAAACTTCATGGCGATCTATGGGGATTCGCACTCCCGCGAAGGTTAAGCCCTGCTTTTGAATGTCAGGGGGAAGCACGTAATTGGCCCGGGAGTATCCAGGGGCCTCTGCGGCTCCGGCCGGCCCCGAAGGAATCCCCAAGTACAGGATCCCCGTAAGGAGCACTGCTCCAACGCGTGGGAAAATGCTCGCGGGAAAGCCGTGTTCTCTGTTCATGCAGCATTCAAATCAAGTGAGGATAAAAATCCTTTGACCTTTTCACGAACTCCAAAAATTGTTCCCCTGTGAAGTTCGGGTAATTCCGATTCAAACATTCGCCTTTTCTTTGAGTTCTTTGCCTGTCTTGAAAAAGGGCAGGTGTTTGCTCTTGACAGTGATCTGATCCCCCGTCTTCGGGTTCCTTCCTGTATAGCCATCGTAATTCTTGACCACGAAGGAACCAAACCCGCGGACCTCGATTCGATCTCCGGCTATAAGGGCTGCAGACATGGTGTTGAAGACCATGTCTACGACCTCTTCAGCCTTACGAAGGGGTAGATCCAACTCCTTAGCCAAAGATTTTACCAGGTCGGATTTATTCATTGCAAACTCCTGTTGTATGTCAAGATATTGTCTTCTACGCGTCAGCCAGCAAAGGTCCAGCAATCGCCGGTGATTCAGTCGCGAAGTGAGCCTAATCCCCGCTCTTTCCACCGGGCATTAGGTTCCGCCCTCGGCTCCTATAACTGAATCGACAGTCCTGCTGCCCGGTAACTAGGGATCGGTACTCTCAAAAAGTGAGACCCCGAAATAGGTGAGAGCGCGGAAACAAGGGTATATTCTTAGACTCCCGAGCGAATTATTGTCAAGAGATTTTGGTCAGACGCGCGACTGGAGCTACTTCCCGGATTGACGCGAAGCTGAGATTAACGAAAAACCTGTTACGGGTACCGACCATTAATCTCGGTCGAGACCATTCGACGAAGGGCGGCCTTTGAATAAGCAAGAGTCGCCGGCAACGGCTATCTGGACGCAAGGGAAACACAGCATGAGGCAGGCTGGGACAAAGGGAATTCCGGCATTATGACCTTCGTCCCATCGGTGCCCAGTTTTCACCGGTACCTTATGTTCGACGGCTGGTTTGCCTCGTAGCTTGGAGAGGCCGGCGGGGCAGGAGCACGATGATTCTTGTACTGAACGTACGCTTCGTCCAGCAGAAGGTCTTGTAGCTCGGCCATTAATAGGTCTCTCTCCCGAACAATGCTTTTGAAGGCGACTGCAGACGAGTTGTCTCGTCTTTGAAATCTCACCGTAGCGCATCTGCGCCAATCCTCAAAAGAAGATCGCTCCAAATCCGCGAATTCGAGGCACCTCTGACCGAGTTCAGCCAACCTTTCTCTCCGTTCCTTGAGAACAACCTCCACTATCCGAGCTATCGATGCCCCTCTCTCATGGGCTCCCATCTCTCTTGCGATACGAGGACTTACCGACTCGTACTTGATCTGGCGATACCTCTCCATGCCTGCCTGGAGAGACTCGTAAGCTTTTGACCACCTCGCATGCTCCGTATCGCAAGGGCCGGAGTTCGTGTCGGACAAGAGAGGCGTTCCTGTGAGAAGGCAAAGTCCTAGGCTGATGAAAAGAGCGAGTCCGCGGATCATGACTGCTCACCCTCTTCACGTTTCAAGAAAAAGCCAAAAAAGTCGCTGGTATAACTCCGGTCGTATCGATCAAGGGTGTAAGTTTTCTGCTCGGGAGAGAGCTTTACCTTCTTGACTATTTCTCCGTCGCCGTTGCCATAGTACAGATTCCCGACAACATTGTGGGGATTAGCGTCTCCGTGAATGGCCCTCTCACACCCGGCCAGCACCAGTGCTTTGGCCAGATCCTTGGTGCTGATGTGGTGGCCTATGGCAAACACCAGGTTGCCATCCCTTCGGATGCCGAAGGCACTACGAGTAGCAATGAACCAATCTTCACCGTAGTTCGGGGCGGGTGCGAGGCCCGCAAAACCTCCCCAATACGGATTGGGAGCCGGCTCCTCTTCCGAAAGGAGAAAACCAAGGCCAATTTCAGAGTCGGCTCTCCTTCCCCCTTGTATCACGGAATCGACCACTTTCCCGTCTTTCACAATCAAATGCCTGAGCTGACGGGCATCTCGGACAAGTGATGTGGGTATGCCGTCGTTCCACTCGAGAATGTCTACTGAGTCGTCGTTATAGACGACAATAGTGGCCAGTCCCGGCGCTAATTTTTTTAACACCGTTCCACGGAAAATCGCTCCACCTTCGCCTGAATGCTTCTGCTTCCAAAGGGCATTGGTTATTGCCAGAAGCCTTGGTTTATCTTGGGGTTCGACCGTGGCTGTTTTGCTCGATCCTCCCGGTTCAGTAGACCCTATGTACAGTTTCACGGACAATTGCTTCATATCGAATACCATCATGTGGACAACGGCGTTCGCATACGTGACGCTCGGCCTGTAACTGGTACGGTAAACTGTCGGTATGCCGTCTTTTCCGGTCGGCAATCCCCCTGATTGCCAAATGCCTTCGCCGGGCAATGTGGGAGTCACATACAGAGGGGGAATATTCCTCAAGAACAATGCCCTGAACGGTGCCCTGGAGTGATCACCCTGCAATTCGATGACAGGCTTCAACAGGATCGACGAATCCCTTGATGAGGCCAGTAGCGGGGTAAACTTTTTCATAAGGCGTTCGCTCCAGGATTCGGCGGTCTCGTGGCTCTCCAGTGACATGGAATCAGCTTTGCTAAGCTGACTCGTCTCATCGCGAGAAGCCCGGTCCGGCCCATTCTCTCTCTCCTCGGGATGTGCGCCCGCCGGAACCTGAATCAGCATCTTGTTCGGAAGTGCCGTCGATGGTTGTCCGCCCCACAACAGAAATTCCCATTCAGGCGGAGAGTCGTCAAAGTCGTCCGCTCCCACTGGTGATGCGTAGAAAAAGACAGCTGCCAGCGTCAGAGGAATAAGAAGGAGACTGTAGAACCGTAACCCAACGCCTTTATCGGAGCCCGAACCTTTGGTTCCTGGGACCGGCGCACCATTTGCCGGATCAGTGGCTAGTGGGTAAGCCCATCCTAAGCCCCGCGACCCGGTCTCTACTGTCTTGAACCCAAGCTGCTTGCCGATTGACAACACTTTCCTCATCGGTTATGGATACCTCAATTTTCAATTGCCAAGAACAGGTGTAAGTACTGCCTGAACAATTTCAAAGTCCCGGATGCCGGCCGGACAGCGGTTGTGGCATCCCGCATGAGGGACCTGAACAGCTCTCTGTGCTTTTACCAATTCTGCCCTTGCTCGTCAAGAAACGGCGGCTTCAGTAGTGCAAAAAAGGTCTGAAGCCCCCATAGGAGGTGCGGGATTGGACAGAAGGGTGGAACAATGATCAAGAGCGGGATAGTCTTCGCGGCAACTTTAGTATTGATTCTCTTTCTCTCCAGCTCGATCACTGCCGATACGGCAGAGGGATTGTTTGACCAGGCGGTTGCAGCGGAACGCTCCGGGAATCTGGATGCGGCACTGGAGCTTTTCAGTCGAGCCGCGGAGTTGGACCCGAAAAATGGCGCAATCTACAACAACAGAGGGATAGTTCGTTCCCGCAAGAAAGACCTTGACCTTGCTATAGAAGATTTTGATCAGGCCATACGTCTCGATCTCGACAATGCCGGGGCATACAACAACAGAGGGATGGCTTTCCAGGAAAAAGGGGACCTTCGCCAGGCCGCGGCGGACTACGACAAGGCCCTTGATATAAATCGAGAGCATGTCCAGGCGCTTCTTAACCGGGCCGCTCTTTGGGTACAATCGGGCTCCGCTACCAATGCTGTTTCAGACCTGAATACCGTTCTCCGGGTGGATGAGCGGAATGTTAAGGCCCGCGTAATGCTCGGTAAACTCTATCTCTCGGAGGGTTCGCCGGACAAAGCGCTGAGGGAGTTCTCCGCTGCCCTGAAACAGGACCCTAAGAATCTTGAAGCTCTGAGTGGTAGCGGCGACGCTAGCTTTGTCAAAGGTCAGTTCAACAAAGCAATTGAAGACTATACGGAAGTCCTTGAAGCCGGCGCAAATGACTCCAGAATCCTGGCGAATCGGTGCTCGGCGTTTGCTCGGGTCAAAGACTTTGACAAGGCTGTCGCCGATTGTGAGAAGGCACTCAAACTGGATCCCGCTTCCTTTGAAGGATTCTACAATCTGGGCAATGCTTATGCGGCCCTGTCAAGGGATCGGGAGGCTCTTGAGGCTTACAACCGCGCGATAGATTTGCGGGCTGATCGCTGTGACTACTTTTATAACAGGGGAATAGTATTAAATAAACTCGGCGAAGCCGAAAAGGCGTTGGCTGATTTTGACCGAGTTTTGGAACTCGACCCCAGGCACGCGGACGCCCTCAACAATAGGGGCGTCATCTTTCTTTCCAAGGCGAATGTTAAGCGGGCGCTGGAGGACTTTGATCGGGCAGTGCACGAGAATGCCAGGCACCTGCCGGCGTGGAAAAACTTGGCGGCCGCTTACCTTGCGGGTGATTCTCCTGAAAAGGCCGTTCCGATCCTGGAGCATGCTCTCAAGCTTTCCCCCAAGGATCCCGAGATCCTGGCACGTTTGGGTGACGCGTGGATAGCGAAGAACCGGTTCGACAAGGCTATGGCCTCTTATAAGAAGGCATTGGAAAGAGCGACCACGCCTGACCAGCGGGCGGACGTTAACGCCCGTATGGGGCTGGCTTGGGAACACTCCGGCAGCATGGAGAAGGCTCTGCAGGCTTATGCTAAGGCGCTGGAATTTGCCGGGGAAACATCCATGAGAGAAGGTTTGACAAGAAAGATTGATGAATTGACCCTCCGGACAAAGCGGTGACGGCGTCCTTGGCCGGTGGTCTATTCGGAGGACCTGTGTGTAGTTGACGAAGGGTGGGAAGGCCTATGCCAACCTCAAGATAATACGGGCCTCGGTTTCCTGAGGCAGGAGAGTTCTAGGTGCTTTACTTCGCGGACCTTCATATTCATTCCAGGTACTCTCGAGCCACCTCCAAAGATTGCAATCTTGTGGAATTGGCGAGATGGGCGGCGCTAAAGGGAATTCGTGTCCTGGCGACAGGGGATTTCACTCATCCTCAGTGGAGCCGAGAGATCCTCGAAATGCTGGTCGAGGCAGAAGACGGACTATTACGACTGAAGAACGAGTATCTTCCCAAAGGAATTGATGTCCCTGGTGGTTTTGGGCCTGAGGATGTGCGGTTCATACTAAACGTGGAAATAAGTTCCATCTACAAGAAGCACGGTGCCACGAGAAAGGTACACAATCTCGTGTTTATGCCCGACTTCGATTCGATGGAGCGTTTCAACAAACGGCTTGATCGCATTGGTAACATCAAGTCCGACGGTCGGCCGATTCTCGGACTGGACAGCAGGGATCTCCTTGAAATAGCTATTGAAACCACTTCTGAATCCTTCATGATTCCCGCACACGTCTGGACCCCCTGGTTCTCGATTCTGGGATCGCGATCCGGATTTGACTCTGTGGAAGAGTGCTTTGAGGATCTTAGCTCGTACATATTTGCGCTCGAAACAGGCCTTTCGTCGGACCCGGCAATGAATCACCAGGTCAGTTCGCTGGACAAATACACGCTTATCTCAAACTCAGACACACATTCTCCGTCAAAGCTCGGTCGCGAAGTAAATATTTTTTCGGGAAATCCAGGTTATGTTGCAATTCGTGAGGCGATCCGTGTCGGCGGACTAAGACAATCGGCAACTTCAGTGACTGGCAATACTTTTCGCGGTCCGGATGTTTCGGGCTGGAATGTGCCGGAGGAGGAAACACTCAGCGAGGGCTTTCTCGGCACCATAGAATTCTTCCCTGAAGAAGGAAAATACCACCTCGACGGCCATAGGAAGTGTGCTGCTCGTTTGAGTCCGGAAGAAACCGAAAAACTGAAGGGACATTGCCCCGTCTGCGGACAACCGGTTACGGTAGGGGTCATGAACCGGGTCATTGAACTTGCGGACCGACAGACGGGAACGGCCCTGGAGGGAGCCGCTCCATTTTGGCGCATGCTGCCCCTTGTCGAGATTGTCTCACAGGTTCTGGGTGTCGGTCCCCAATCCAAGCGAGTTGGCGCTTTCTATGTTGACCTTCTCCGGAAATTGGGACCGGAGCTGATGATCCTTTGGGCATACCCACTGGACCGGATCGGCCGCCATGCGCCGGAAATATTGGTCGAGGCGGTGAGGAGGGTCCGTAAAGAGGAAGTCTCGATTCAGCCCGGTTTCGATGGTGAGTACGGCACCGTTCAACTCTTCGGGCCGGGTGAACGCGAGCATTTTGGTGGCCAGCAGGCCCTGGTCCCGGTTCAAAAAGTGGGCGTGACGCGGCGCAAGGGTAATGCCGTAGCAGCAGTAAAGAAAAGAAAAGCAAAAAGTCAGCCGCAAACTATTCTTCCGGTAAAAAGCGATCAGCCGCTGAATGAAGAACAGCAGCAGGCGATGTCGATTATTGACCGGCCGGTATTGGTCCAGGCCGGACCAGGCACCGGAAAAACCAGGACCCTGACCCATCGGATCGCAGGGCTGATCCAAGATGGGGGAGTCCATCCCGGCAAAATCACCGCCGTCACCTTCACCCGTAAGGCCGCCTCGGAACTGCGGCAGCGTCTCGAAGATCTGTTACCGTCGGAAAGCGCGCGGGGATGCTGGGTAGGCACGTTCCACCAGCTTGGAGCTCGGATACTTGAAATATTCGAGGAAAAGGCCGGTATTGAACGCCGGGAAAAGATCCTCGACGAAGACGAGGCGCTTAGTCTATTCAGGCAGGCCGTGAAGTCCGCGGATTTGGGGCTGGCACCTGGGCAGGTTCCAGCCCTCTTTCGCGAGGTGAGCCTTCTCAAACAGAACCTCGTGGATTGTTCAGACACTGGTGGCGAGCCCAAGGTCAGACAGGCCTACGTCGCGTACGAAGAGCAGTTGAAAAGCACTGGGGCCTATGATCTGGATGATTTTCTTGTCCGTCCGGTCCGACTCTTACAGGATCATCCCCTTGTTGCCGGAGAAATGAGCCAAACCATTGCCGAGCACCTCCTTGTGGATGAATTTCAAGACGTTAACAAAGCCCAGTACGAAATGGTCCGCCTTCTGGCGAGCCCGGGCGGAGAGGGTCTCTTTGTCATCGGCGATCCAGACCAGGCCATTTACGGATTCAGGGGCTCGGACAGACGATTCTTCCTGCGGTTTGCCGAAGATTACCCATCCGCCCAGCAGGTAAGACTTCACAGAAATTATCGATCGCTGGCCCCTATTCTCAAGGCCGCGGCTGAGGTCCTTGACGGCCGGGGGACCGAGAACATCTTGAGGGCAGAACGATCCGGGTCTAAGCCCATCAGGATAATCCGTCTTCCCAACCCGGCTACGGAAGGGGAATTCATAGTCAGAGCCATTGACGCTGCCATGGGAGGGTCGTCGTTTTTTTCCCTTGATTCCAGGGGCACTTCCGGTCAGGAGCGAGACCTCGGCTTCCGGGACTTCGCTGTTCTCTTTCGATTGAACGCGGTAGGTGATTCCCTGGAAGAGGCGTTTGAATCTTCGGGGATTCCTTACCAGCGGGCGCGTCGGTCTAGTCCTTCAGAAGAAGCTGAGGCGTTGGATCCGCGCGCTGAAGCCGTTACTCTTATGACTATCCATGCTTCTAAGGGCTTGGAGTTTCCTGTAGTCTTCATTGTCGGATGCGAAGAGGGCATAATCCCGTACATTCCGCCGGGTGAATCAAAGGGGCAGCCCCCGGACGTGGATGAAGAGCGCCGACTTCTGTATGTGGCCATGACCAGGGCCGAGCACGAACTGTTCGTAACCAGGGCATCAGGTAGAATGCTTCACGGCCTCAAAGTGGAAAACCCCCAGTCTAGCTTTCTGAATTCTATAGATCCTTCCATCTGCGACTTCAGCGACCCGCTTGGCGGCCGACCTCGGCCGCGGCCTGTGCAGTATGAGCTGTTCAAATGAGCATGGTGATTTTGAGGAATTTACTATGAAAAGGCTCTTGACAAAAAACGGATATTCAGATATTTAAATATTAATGACGATGTATTCCTGAGGAGGGAAATTGATTCACGCCAGAAAACCTGTCGTTATTTCAGCTACTGTTGCAGTAATTGTCGCTGCCGGATGGTTTCTTGGATCTCCTTGTCCGGCGGGGGCCGCGGGAGGTACCGACGGGACGTCTTTCCAGTTTTTCAAAAACCCGCCGAATGCCAACGACCTCAAAATGGGCACCTTGGACGGCAGCGTTCTGCGTCTGTCCGGCTTGAAGGGCAAAGTGGTAGTCCTGAATTTCTGGCGGAAAGACTGTCAATACTGCGGCATGGAGAAGGGTCTCCTCAAGAACATGCTTCAATCGATGAAGACGGACGATCTTAAAGTAGTTTGCGCTAACTTTTGGGATCAGCCGTCATGGGTTGCGTCTTACGGCAAATCCAACGGCGGCGATTTGATCATTGCGTCCCGCCCCGAGGGAAGCCAGGCGGTGGTAGAAAATGTGGTCAGAGGACGCCTGATGGGTTATTACATTGTCAACGAACAAAAAGAAGCGATCTACGAGATAAAGGGCTTTCCGTCCAGCTACGTCATCAACAAGGAAGGGCAGGTAGTTGCTGCTCACATGGGACTCGCGCCCTGGAACACCCCGTCGGTTCGCAAATGGCTGTCCGATCTCGTCGGAATGGGAAGGGCCGGAACTCGTAACGATTCCGAATACGAACTGCCGGATTGGCTCGACCGCCTCCTGACCAACCCTTTGGGCAGAAGCTTGAGGTTTGATCGCGGTCCCGCCAGGACAGCCGCCGCGGCACGGTAATAGCACTTCGAAGGCATGCCGGTGGAAACTTTTTGCAAAGAGCTTTCACCGGCACCCCCTTCAGAAACTCCTAATTCGGTTGGATTAAACGCCAGTCCGCCATGAGGGGCACCAGTTGTAAAAGCACCCGGACAGGCCAAAATCGGAGAGAAACAAATGGATCTATGGCTGTTGATAGCAATCGTGGCCGGATGGTTCGCCTTGAATAAATGGATACTACCTCGCGTTGGAGTCTCCACTTGAATGTCTCCGGCATGTTCATCCGGGGACCGGGTGAAAGAAACGGCAAAGAGTGAGGCTCAACAAAGCTCGGACTTTTGAACGAAGGTGAGACTGATGAACCCAGCAGTAGACACGGCAAGAGAAGACCGAGAGGATCTCGACCAACTTTTTCATGAGATAAAGAAGATGGAGTTCTCGAGGGAAGCTGAAATCTTCAAGGCGCTTGGGCATCCGATCCGATTGAAGATCGTGTACGGTCTGCTCAAGGTAGGGGGATGTAACGTCAAGAACATGCAGGAATGCTTAGGCTTACACCAGGCCACCGTATCGCAGCACCTGATCCATCTCAAGAGCCGAGGCATCATCACTTCCACGAGGCAGGGCCTTGAAATGGTTTACAAAGTTGCTGATTCATGGGCCGAGTGCATCATCAACAATATTGAAAAGAGACGAAATGAGGAAGGTGTCTGAGGGCGCTTGGAGGACCCAAGAGCACTTGAAGGCAAGGCGAGGGCAACCCTCGTCAAAAACAGTCAATTAACAACTATTATCTCCTACCGGAACACCTCGCTCACAGGTATTGCTCAGTCCTGCGGCGCATCGTTTATTTCGTCACCCTTACATAGCAATCTGCTCTCCTTTTGGTATATACTACGCGTCCGTAGAGCCCGTTCACCAAGCCGCAGACCTTGCTCCGAAGGAGGGGAGAGCGGCAAATGATAGGAGATTATGGGGTAGGTTCCGGGGAGGGGCTTCTTGAAAAAAAGTACCGTTCCGGTGACTCTCCAGAAACTCATGCCTTTTCCAACCGCTTCTAGTCGTCAAGTTGCGAGGAGTGTATCAATATGGCCGATCTTGTGCGATTCGGAGTATCCATACCTGACGACCTGCTGGACAAGTTCGACGTCCTTATTGCGGAGCAGGGTTATACCAACCGGTCTGAAGCTATAAGAGACCTTATAAGGAATCGCTTCGTCGAGGACGAGTGGAGCCGTTCGGAAGAGGACGTCGTCGGCACTGTGACGGTGGTGTACAACCATGAGCAGAGCGAACTCGCACAGAAACTCACCGAGATTCAGCATAGAAAAC
>JBKQMK010000322.1:0-3245 GCA_052146735.1 Desulfomonilaceae bacterium
CCTTCAGGATGACGCAGAACGACCAGGTCGCGTTTTCTCCTGAACTGACCACTTGCGTCGCTTGCGGTCGTACCACCCGTGGCCTCCACGACTTGTGTCTTTATTGCAAGTCCGACCAGGTGGAGCAGATCACCAGGATCACTGGCTATTTCACGAAGGTGTCTAGCTGGAACAAGGGCAAAAGGGGTGAACTCAAGGATAGGTTTAGAAATCTCGACTTGGCGACAGGAATGTAACCAGGCGAATGGAGATCAAAATGGAGCTAGCAGAATTCTTGAAGATTCAGGCTGTTTGGGAAAAAGGTACTCCAATTCCGGGAGAGGATCCCGCTCAATGGCGGAAAGACGCTTATGGGGATCCGATTTACAGACACGATCATGGCAACAGACAGTCAAATTATGGCTGGGAGAAAGCTCACATCGTCCCGGATGTGTGTGGCGGCCAGAAAGAGCTGTCAAATCTGCGCCCGCTGAACTGGCGTAACAATCTCCTTGAGGGAAGCGGTGGCCCATTACCCTGGATACCTAGTCCCGGCCGGCCGGCAAGCCTAGATCTGGACGCACTGTTGCGCGTACTGCGTAACGGGGCTCCCGGCACGTCGAAATGGATCGATTCACCTCCCTCATCCTCTCCTGGATGGGCTTCTTATTTGTCCGATGGACGATAGAGGTATCACCGAAATCGGTTGTGGTGCACTGGACCCCGTGACAGTTTGCCGCGAACGAGCGGTAACCATAAGATAATTTTGAATTGGAGGTTAGCAATGACTTATCTTTTCACAAAAGAAGGCTGCGGCAAGTGCGACTGGGTTAAGACTAACGTGGATCTCAGCAGCATGAAAGATGTCACCGTGATGTCTCTGAACCGGGAGGACCCGGAAGCGCTGGCCTTACTCGCGTATTATGAGTGTGTAACTCTCTCTGAAAAAAAGCTTCCTATACTGGTATCCGATTCCGATGAGGTGATTACCGGAGCTGTGAACATCAAGAATTATCTGAAGGAGCACTGCGGCTGAGCCGCTGTATAGGACCATTTCAAGGGCGGGGACCTGGGTGGAATCTCTCATGAGGTTCCACCCCCAAATCCTATCCGGTCAATGCATCGTCTCTGTGTGTTGTTTCCGCATTGCAATCGATCATCTGGCAAGTCCTTTCACGTTTTTCCTTCTGCCAAAATCAAGTCGTTTCCCCTCCGCGATTATCTGATTGATCTTCGTTAACAAGAAGCCATGATTCCAAGGGGTTGGAGATTGCGTCGATCTCGAAAAAATGTCCACTGAGCAGCAAATTTCTCTTGCTAAGTTCTGTCTAATCTGCACATTTAGTGCTCCAGGTTGGATCTGCGGGTGTCGGATATGACCCGGCGGAAGCTAACGGAACCATAGAGATTCACCTCATTTCGAGATAGGTAGCGCCGAATCAGAAACACTTCCTTGGCGGGGGACTGGGTCACAGATATAGCTTTGTTCGCATCGACGGAGTTGAGTGCTGCATCTTCGAGAACGATCCCCGATTATGGATTTCCGCTGTCAGTGAGTTTTCTTTCTTTGGCGCGGGGCAAAGACTCAATTTCGCTGGCAACTACATTATTCCAAGGTGACGTTTGGCGCTCTGATAGGTTTTGACTCTGATTGGGATTGCACACCGTGGTGCACTCTCTAATGGTAATGGTCGCAGATCAAGGAGCAGCCATGAAAGAGACGTGGGGTATAAAGGGGTTCATCCACACTTCATTTATAGACTGGCCAGGCAAGGTCTGTTCAGTCATATTTCTCCAAGGTTGTGGCTTCCGATGTCCTACGTGCCACAACGAAAGTTTGGTAAAGAAGTCCGGATCGATGCCGGACTATCCGCTTGACAGTATATTGAGCTTTCTTGATAGCCGCAGGAAATGGATCGACGGTATCACTGTGACCGGTGGGGAGCCGACTTTCCGGCCAACCTTGCCGGATCTCTTGACATGTTTTCGACAAAGAAGCGTGAAAATCAAGCTCGATACCAACGGGTCGAATCCTCGCATGCTTGAGAGCCTTATTGATTCGGGTCTTGTTGATGCGGTTTACATGGATGTTAAGGCTCCTCTGTCCTCAGCGAAATACTCTGTGGTGACTGGCGTCCAGATCGATGTCGACCTCATCAAACGAAGCATTGCTATCTTGAAGTGCTCTGGTCTCGAGGTAGCCTTTCGCACTACGGTCATTCCGTCTCTAGTAGAAGAGGCCGAACTGGCTGAAATTAGACACTCTCTAGGGGATGTCCAGCGCTATCTTGTTCAAGCATTCAGGAATGTTGACACGCTGCGTGCCGATTTCGCCGGCCGTGAAGAATTCGGTCAGGAACGTATAGACCGTATGCGCGAATGCTTTGAACTGCCGTCTGCAGTGCCGTTGACAGCTCGCTATGCCACCGCAGGATAGGTAGGGAAAATCCTATTTGAAAAACTGTTCGAGGCACTTGCCGTTTCTTACAAATTCCAGCCGCCACTAACTTCCAGCGTTGCGCCGGTAATGAAGCTCGCATCGTCGGAAGCCAGGAACGCGATGGCCGAGGCGATCTCCGAAGGATCTGCGGCCCTTCCCAATGGTGTTTCAGCTATCATCATCTCTTTGAATTTGGGACTCATGAAATCCCTTATGGTCGGAGTTTCGGTCAATCCTGGCAGGACCGCGTTCACTCGGACCCCTTTGCCCCCCCACTCGCGAGCCAGCGATTTCGTGAGGCCGATCAAACCGGCCTTTGCCGAGCAGTAGGCAGATTCCCCTTTTGATCCACTTTTCGCGTAAATGGACGAGACAATTACGATCCGACCGTCCCCCTGTCCTATCATGAGCGGTCCGCACGCGTGGCAGCAATTTATCGCACCCAACAGATGGACCCCCCAAACAGCCTGGAAATCCTCCGGGCCTATCTTGAGGAACGCTCCCGGCCTATCAAACCCTGCATTGTTGACCAGCACGTCCATGCTGCCGAACTCTTCCCGCAAATTCTGAACGCGCTCGGTAACCGCGTCCGTGTCAGAGACGTCTGCAACCAGCTCAAGAGCACGGGCTCCCATTTCTGTGATAATACTGACGGTTTCCGTCGTGGTCCCCGGGTTCCTGTCGAGGATTCCGACTGCCGCGCCTTCTCTTGCCAGGCGAAGTGCGGTGGCCCGCCCGATTCCCTGGCCTGCTCCCGTCACCAGGGCGACCTTGCCGATAAACCTTCGAGAGATTTCTCTCTGAGCACTTTGAACCGTCATATTTA
>JBKQMK010000323.1:0-16074 GCA_052146735.1 Desulfomonilaceae bacterium
GCTCGTCTAGCCCGTCACCTGACGGAACAGTAGAGCCATGACCACCAAGAGGCCAAGGATCAGAAAAAGTCCACCGACCGATAAGGCCCTTTGTTTATCCGAATTGGCCTTGAGCCAGGGAGCGAGCGGTATATTCAGCACAGGCATCACAGCCCACTGGAGAATCGACACGCTTAGGGCGTTCCCGATCAGCATGGCCAAGGCTAGTCCCAGGGGCTCCGTGTACGGCCCCGGAAAGAGCGTGAGCACCATAACAGTGGGATAGAGGCCGAGAAGCACCGTCAGTGCCATCTTCCAGGAGGGCGAAGGCGTCTCCTCCGAACCGTGAGCGAGGCCCGAGAACCAGGGGCCGAAGCCGCCCGGCAGCGCCTTCAGCTCGAAGTCCCCGACCTGCGCCCGCAGTTTCTCCACCCACTGCGCCCGAACCGACGAGCCCAGCCACTCCTGCAATGACTTCTCATCGTCGAAATGGATCACCACCACCCACTCGTCCCGTTGGCCGTCAGCCGGGGGGTAGACGTCGGTGCCGCGATAGCCGGCAAAGCCCTCGGCGGCCGCAGTGACGCCGCGTTGCCATTCCATGAACCAGTCCGCGAGGGCAGCGGGAACCCGTTGCACCACAACCGCGGAAGCCCGAGAGACACGCACTTCCAAGCTTGAACTCCTTACGTTAAGTTGCCCGAACGATGGGCCGTCCAACAAAGAGGACAGGGCGCGTGAGTCCGGTCGCGACTTAAGCGTGCGCTGTCTCAGCAGCTTTCTTGTAGGCGCGCTTTCCGAGGACCCACGTCTCGTCGATGTTGCGGTCGTCGCCGACCGTCATGACGCCGAACAGCAACTGGGCCGCTTGGTCGACGGTCTCCGGGCTGGCGCCTTCCACGATGAGCGACTGGTGCCAGCGCATCGCAAGCTGACCCGCGTTCCAGTCGACGGCTACAAAATCGGCCTCCTTGCCCTTGTCGAAGTTGCCTAGCATGTCGTCGAGGTACAGAGCATGGGCGCCGCCTAACGTGGCGAGGTAAAATGCCCGGTAGGGCGACAGCTTGTTGCGGTCAGCCTCCGCGAGGTCCTGCTCTCGCGGATTAACGGAACCGTCGAGCATGGTGTTGTTGCACATGCCGACCTTGTATGCCTCCTCAAGCACGCGAACGAGGGTGAACGCGTTGCCGCCGCCAATATCGCTGCCCACGGTGATACGGACGGGGTGCTCGGGGTCTGTCGCCCGGCCCAGGCGGAAGAGGCCGCTGCCGAGGAACAGGTTCGACAGGGGACAAAACGCAATGGCCGCGCCCGCCTCTGAGAAGCGGCGTAATTCGTCATTGGAGAGCCAGATCCCGTGGCCCGCTGTGAATTTAGGTCCCAGCAACCCGTGTTTTTCGTGAACGCGCGTGTAGTCGTTGCAATCGGGGAAGTATTGGCGCGAAGTGCGAAGCTCAGACGGGTTCTCGGAGATGTGCGTGTTGATCCAGCAGTCGTCATGCTCCTGCTTCAACTGCCTGCAGCGTTCCATCATTTCATCCGTGCAACCCACCGCGAAGCGCGGGGTGATGGCGTAGAGGTTGCGGCCTTTTCGGTGGTAGCGCTCGATCAGACGCTGGGACTCTCGGTAGAAATCATCCGGCGTAATCACGGAGCTGGCGGGCGCGAAACGGTCGATGCCGGTCAGGCCCGCGATCACACGCATGTCGCGTCGCGTCGCCTCGTCGAAGAACTCCTCCGTCGATACTGGGCTGCTGGTGGTGAATGCCAGGCAGGTTGTCGTGCCCCCGGCGAGCAGGGCGTCGAAGAAATACCGGGCAGCGGTGGCCGCGTAGTCGCGGTCCTTGTATTTCTCTTCTTCGGGGAAGATCCAGGTTTGCAGCCAATCCAGCAACTGGGCGCCGTAGGCCCCGAGGACGCGCACCTGCGGGAAGTGAATGTGCCCGTCGATGAACCCCGGGAGAATCAGCCGGTTTTGCAGATGGGTAACCGGAAGGTCGGGGTAGCGCGGTGAGAGGTCGGCGAATGTGCCAAAATCCTCGATAAGCCCATTCTTGACGACGAGCAGCCCATCCCGGATGAAGCGGGCAGCGTCCTGCTCGTGTCCGATGTGCTTCCACGGGTCGTCGACGAAGTCGAAGAACGTTCCTCTGATCGCGCAGCTAGCACCGGCCATGACGATTCCTCCTCTGAAAAGGTAATGACGCTGGAAAGCGCGTCGTTGTATAACGGAGATGGCTGTCGGACGACGAGAAGCTTACCTGCCCCCTGATCCTTCGTTACCGCTCCCTCAGCCGCTGTGGCCAGCGGTGAATGTGGAAGCATAATCAGGATTAATCCTGGTCGAGGCATGGACCCGATCCTCGCTATCGACGTGGCACCAAATGTGGAATTCTGATGATGGCGTCCAGACCCCGCTGGTCGGACTGAAACCGACTTCACAAAAATTTGGTAGACTATTCAAGCATTTCCGGCCCTCTTGCGGGCGACCCACATGAATTAAGGATCCCAGCCGTTCTCAGCTCAATCCATTGCAATAATTTACGAAAACACCATCAGGATCATATTTCTTTCGCAGCACCTCAAGGCGTTTCCATTTGCTCTCGGTATATGATCCCTGAACGTGGTCCGGATATGTGACCGTGTCCGTTTCGCCGATGTAATGCCCGGTGACAAACGGTTTAAGCAGCTCCAGGCATTTCTTGTGCCATTGCGTGTTGGCTTCGTCATCCTGGGCTTTTGTCCACATAGTCCATGGTCCGCCATAGTAATGGGCGCTCATTGAGAATGCAGCATCGGGAAGCGGAGCGGGAATGTTGGGCCCGGTAAAAATTGCAAACATGACGAGAGTGGTCGGTGACGGCGTCCTCAAGAAATGATCACGGACCCCTTTGAAGATATCGGCCAGGTTGGAGTCGGAGAACATCGCTTCGACGTGGTTGCGGTGATCGGCAGGCCACAAAGCTCCGGATGCATCAAACAAAGCCTCAAAGTTGTGAGGCTTTGCGACCGTCTCGGAGAGACATTTGGCAATGATCGGGCAATCGTCAAGAAGTTTGAGCGATGACTTAACCTCCCCCATTGACTCAGCAAAAATCGTGGCTGTCACCACACAAACCTTGCCGGCATCTGCCTTGCATTTTTCCGCAAGCTCAGGTGGTGCGGTTAACATGAATAGACTCAATTCGATGTTAGGGGCCAATTTGCTTGCTATGGATTCAAGCCATTGGGCGACAGTGCCGACTTCGCCGATTGGATAATAATAAGAGCTGCATGCTATGGCTTTTGGCAAATCATAGAGCTTGAGATGGTAGCGCGTTGCGACCCCAAAGAAGGCAGGTCCGGCTCCGCGCGCGGCCCAATAGTGATCGGTATTTTGATCTTTGTTGGCAGTAATTAGTTCCCCATCGGGAGTAACTAACTCAATTGCTTCGACGCTGCCAATTCCAGGTCCCCATGCACCCTGATTCCATGACATTCCTCCACTGAGCAGATAACCACTCAATTTGACAGGGGGGCAATGCCCGCTGGGATAGGATAAATTCTGAGCATTGAAGTGAGCTTGGATTTCCCGATTGCTGATGATTGGCTGAACCACGGCCTTATGCGCTTTTGCATCTATAGAAATGACCTGATTGAGGTTGGTCAGATCGATCATCACGCCGCTGTTGCGCAGCGAAGAATTGCTCCAGTGGTGTCCACCCCCGCGCACTGTGACTTTCAGCTTGTTGGCTCTTGCGAACCTGACCGCCTCGACTACGTCTTGTTCGTCAGCCACCCTAACAATTAATTGAGGCCGGCGTTTAATCGGTCCATATTTGTTCCAAATATCAAGAGCCACTTTCTCGAAATCAGAATCAGTTGCGGACAAGACGTCACCCTTGACACTTTTCCGCAGAGTGTTCGTATCTAGATTTGGGTGAGCCAAATCCTCGGCAAGGAAGACAACCTCACTATCCTTTTTCTCAGTCATGGCCGATGTCCTCCACGTGTCCGGTGCCCACTTACCGGAATCATGCTGCCGTCTTGCCATTTCGGGGGCCCGTGGACCGGTGCCCGATCACCGGCTGGTTCCTCTGACACCGAAACGGCCTGGTATGTTCCGCCATGTACGCCAGAGAGACAAAACTGTCGTCAGGTTGCTGAAAAATCCTGATTAATCCTGTTTTTTAGCCGATTAATTCCCCTTTGGACAAGCCGGCCGCGCGTTGCCTCCAGAGGCGATTAATGGTATAGAGGCTTCTTTTGCGTGAATACCAGAAGATTACGGCAAACACTTTCTGCAGGTACGTGCGCATGTCACCATCGCTCCGTAATTCCTCACAATGTTCAAAGGCAGATAGCGAAATCCCATGCGATTGTTAGTTTGGGTTCTGCTTAAAATCAGCAGGATTTCATTGAACCATCCGCGTGAGATGATTGCCGCGTTCGTGGCTCTTTCAATCGCCGGATTTTGCGCCGTGCCGTTCATTACGGTGAGCAGCGATATCATGTCCGGGGTAGGACGTGACGATCCGCGCATAAACCTCACTGTGGAAAACGCCTTAATTTTTGGGGAGCAGGATGCGTTAATTCTCGTATTGGAGTTCCCGGAGCCCCCAGGAGAGATTCGCCTGCCCTTCATCCGCGACCTTGGCGAGTACATATTGAAGCTGCCAGGTGTGCACAGAGTGCGCTACCGCTTCATGGATCCGGAAGATCACGAGCAAGCCGCCGAGCTTCTCCAACGATTCCTCCTCGGTATGAATTCGAGCGAGCGACAGGAAATCCATCGCATCTTTAGCGTGCAGGGCATAACAGACGCCCTGAGACGAACCCGAAATCGGCTCTTTCTCACGGAAAACACCTATCTCCAGGAACGACTCTTGGAAGATCCGCTGGAGATTGGCCAGTTCGTGGCTCGCTCTATGGAAAAAAGAGTGGGTTCCCTCCACCTTGGAGATCCTTATTTGCTGATAGCAAGCCCGGACAGTACTCTGTATTTGATCCAGATCACGCCGGATTTCCCAAGCACAGAGGTCGTTCGAGGCAAAGAACTAATAGAACTATTGCATAACTTAATTCCCGACAAGATCTCGCAGTTGACAAAAACCATCCCCGGTATCCCGGAACGATCACGGGACATCAAATGGTATCTGACAGGGAAAACTGTTTTCCATTACGAATCGGACATTATCTTTGACCGCGAAACAGCGACCCTAATCCTTTGTTCGTTCGCTTTGGTGGTGAGTTTGCTGCTGTTCGTTTACCGCAGCTTCTGGTCTGCGGCCATCTTGATGACTCCCTTGGTCGCGGGAATAGGTCCCAGCTACGGAGTTATTTTTCTAAGTTACAACGAAGTCAACCCCGTAGTCATGGGTGCCACCGGCATTTTGCTAGGTCTGGGTGCAGAGTATGGCGAGCATTTATGGGGCCGCATCAGAGAGGAAATAGACCGAGGGTGCTCCAGAACCGAGGCGCTTGAGAGGTCTTATGCGCAGACCGGCCCCCCGGTAGTACTGGGTGGGTTGACAGGAATGCTCGCGTTCCTCTGTTTGTGTCTCTCCAACCAGCCGGCACTGAAGCAATTCGGATACTTCGGAGCCACTGGACTGGCTTTGACCCTTGGGTCAACCTTGCTCCTGGTCCCTGCAATATTTACCATAGTGGCGTCTCGCAAGAGAGACTATTTTCCGGGTGTGCAGGTATCCTTTGCCGTCATTTCCGGCCTGTTCAAGAAACGACCGAAAGCAATTGTGGCAGTTTCAACACTCCTGATTCTCCTCAGCGTGCTTTTTGCCACTCGTGTTACATACGAGAAAGACCTCTTCAAGGTGTTCCTCGCCAAGGACATGGAATCTATGGCGGTGTCCCAGCGGATTTCGCGGAAGTTTCATTCGAATTTTTCGCAGCCGATCTTGTTGTCCTTCGACGTGGAGAACGTTCAAGAAGGTCTGTCAATCCAAAGGACTCTTGACGGTATCCTGGAGAAGTTGATTGATAGGGATCGTGAAATTGCATCCTTTGATTCAATCTCGTATCTCCTGTCTCCCGACTCGGTAACGAAGACCAACACTGATGCCCTTGCAGACGTGGTCCAGGCGTGGCCCACGTTGCGAGCTGCCTTCGAACAGAAATTGAAGATGTCTGATTTTTCCGATACCGCCGCGGAAACCCTGAAACGGTCTTTTGATGGAATCGGAACGATTCTTCAGAAACTCAAACAGACCGAATCCGGTTCATATGATGAGGTCCCGGAACTGGAAAAGTCATGGTATATCGCGCAGGTGGATGGGAAATACCGCTTTCTCACCCGGATAAGACTCTCCGACAAGATTCGTGACCCTGATGAACTTGCGAGATCCGATCAAGCCATACTCGATGCCGTCGGCGGTCTCCCTGTGCCCATAAACATCTCGGGGCCGCGACAGGCTATGGAAGCTATGTTGGCCACGCTGGTATCGGAACTCGTCAAATTGGGACTTTATGCCTTTGTGTTGGTGATTGCAGTCTTTTTCGTCATATTCCCTCATCCTCTTGGAGTCGCCCTTTGCCTGATTCCGATGATAGGAGGTTTCAGCATCACTTTAGGCGCCATCGGCTTATCCAACATGGGGTTGCCGTTCTCAATCGTGTGTGTGGCTCCGCTGATCTTTGGCTTCGGGATTCATAACGGCATACATGTGGTCATGGGGAGCCTTCATGAAAAAGGCGGCTCAGTGGCGCGAACGGTCAAGAGAGTAACCCCCCGCTCCATGGTCACTTCACTGACGATCACGATGGGGTTCGTGTCGATGCTTACTTCTCAACACTACACCCTAACTTTCCTCGGACGGACCATGGTCATCGGCATGATGGCTTCAGTACCGTTGACTCTGGTCACTTTGCCTGCTTTGCTGCTCTTAATTGAAAGACGGCGGGCAGACCGCTCTGCCAACCGCCACAACTAGAAAGCTACAACGAATGATGAAAATGCCTCCGTGGCACCGTGCGAAAGCTACAGCCGTGCAATTTCGTAGGAATTGCCAAGAGTGAAGTGAGATCACCCCGCTACTTCAATTTCCTTGGCCAGTTTCAGCCTGAATGCACTCCACGGTCTGGATGGCGATTTCAAGCTCTTCGTTGGTCGGGATCACGAGCACCTTTACCCGTGACTCGTCTGATTGAATCTCAGACGTTTCCTTGACGTGGGCTTCGTTGCGTTCTTGATCCACAGCGATTCCCAGGGAGGCTAAGTCTTGGCAGCAATGCCTACGCACGGTCGGGGAATTCTCCCCTATGCCACCCGTGAACACCAGGGCGTCTACCTGTCCCAGGACTGCAAAATAGGCGCCGATATATTTCTTAATACGATAACAAAACATCTCCAGGGCGAGCATAGCGAGCGAATCACCCGACTCCGCCATGCGGACCACTTCGCGCATGTCGCTGGCGCCGCAGATTCCCCGAAGCCCGCTTTCATTTTCGAAGATCGTTCCGATCTCCTCACATGTCTTTCCCGTGACTCTGGCCAGATACCCCTGGATGGCCGGGTCAAGATCGCCGCACCGGGTACCCATAATGAGCCCTTCGAGAGGAGTCATTCCCATCGAAGTATCAACGCTTCTGCCTCCCAGTATCGCCGTGGCGCTGGCCCCGTTTCCCAGGTGCAAGGTGATCAGGTTTAGCGATTCCAGCGGCTTGTTTAGATATGCTGCGGCCTGCTTGGCCACATACCGGTGCGAAGTCCCGTGGAATCCGTACCTGCGCACATGATGCTCACTGTAAAAGGAATAGGGGAGAGCGTAGTGGAATGCATGGGCCGGCATAGTCTGGTGGAACGCAGTGTCAAAGACTGCGACCTGAGACACGGCCGGGAAATGTTTCCGAGCCATTTCAACACCCGTCAAATTGGCCGGATTATGGAGCGGGGCCAAGGGGATCATGGTCCTGATGTTGGATATCACTCCGTCATTGATCAGGGTGGGTTCTCGGAAGGCTTCTCCACCATGCACAACCCGGTGCCCGATTCCGAACAGATCGCCAAGGTCCCATCCCGTGTCAGGGTTGGAGAAGAAGTCCATGATGACACGGAATCCCTCATGGTGATTGGCTATATGTTCAGCATGAACGTGCTCCTGGAACTTTCCTTTGTTATCGCGCTTACGGTGCCTTAGCCGGCTCTCTGTTCGACCGATTTCTTCCAGAATGCCCGCAACAAGCACCAACTGTCCTGCCATATCGAAAAGCTGATACTTGATCGACGAACTTCCCGAATTGATGACCAGTACTTTCATGCCGGCTCCCGGATTGCTTGAGCCTGAATGGCGGTAATTGCGACAGTGTTGACGATGTCCGTCACGGTACAGCCCCGGCTCAGGTCGTTCACGGGCTTGTTCAGCCCCTGGAGCACAGGGCCTATGGCCACAGCGTTGGCCGATCGCTGGACAGCCTTGTAGGTTGTGTTCCCTGTGTTAAGGTCCGGAAAGACAAAAACGGTGGCATGTCCCGCCACTTCACTCCCCGGCAGCTTCGTTCGAGCGACCCCAACGTCTATGGCCGCGTCGTACTGGATTGGCCCCTCGATCTTGATGTCCGGGCGAAGCTCTTTCACAAGGGATGTAGCTTTCCTCACCTTGTCCACTTCTTGACCCTTGCCGGATTCTCCAGTGGAATACGACAGCATGGCAACATATGGTTCGATGCCGAACATTTTCGCAGTCTCCACCGAACTGACCGCGATGTCCGCCAGTTGCTCCGCGCTCGGATCAGGATTCACGGCACAATCTCCGAAAACTAGCACCCGATCCGGCAGGCACATGAAGAACACACTCGAAACGATGGAGAATCCCGGTCTGGTCCGAATGATCTCGAAGGCCGGCCGGATGGTGTGTGAGGTCGTGTGAACCGCGCCCGAGACCATGCCGTCCGCGTGTCCGTGATAAACCATCAATGTGGCAAAGTAACTGCTGTCCGCTACTACGTCGAATGCCATTTCCTGCGATACACCCTTGTGCGTTCGCATCTCATGATAGGTATGGGCGTAAAGTTCGCGCACTCGGGAACTCAGGGGATCAATGATATTTATCCCCTCGGCTTCTATCCCCAGCGAACTGATCTTCCGGCGGACTTCTTCCGGATTTCCCAACAGAGTAAGATTGACCACATCGCGTAGTAGCAGAATCTCGACCGCCCTCAAGATGCGCTCTTCGGTTCCTTCAGGCAACACGATGTGCTTGCGGTCCGCCCTGGCACGCTGAATGAGTTCGTATTCAAACATCAGCGGCGTGACTCGGCGCGACCGAGTTACTGCAAGGCGACCCTGCAGCTCATCGAAACGCACGCTGGCCTCGACGATTCCCAGAGCCGCGGCCATCTTTCTGGTGTCTTCCGGCACAAGGGTACCCCGCACAGAATTCACGTTAGTGGCAGTGGTGTACGTATCCGTTTCCACTGACAATATCGGAACCGAGGATGCCCCAAGCCCCTCGATGAGGCGTTGGACCTGAGGAGCCGGCTTGAATCCCCCGGTCAGGAGCAGTCCCGCAATATGAGGGTACGAGGTGGAGGCCTCGGAAGCCAAGCTTCCCACAATGATGTCAGATCGATCCCCCGGTGTGATAATGAGGTTCCCCTCCTCAATACGGTCGAGAAACTGAGGCAGCTCCATGGCTGCGACCTTGAACTGAGTAACCATTCGGTTCAGACTTTCGGCCTCTCCCCGCAGGCATTCTGCCTGCAAAGCTTGGGCGATCTCGGCGACCGTCGGTTTAGCCAATATTGCGTGCTCAGGGATCACATAGCACAGGATATGGCTCGGTATCGCGCCTCGCAGCTCTGCAATAAGCTCCGCAACTCGCGCGGAAGGCACACGGTTGGCAATCACGGCCAAGACGTCGCATCGCCTTTGCTCAAGAGATTCGATTACAACCCTCATCGCGTCGACGATCTGGTGGGTTGTCTTATCGCGGCCCGTCACAATCGGAACAATTGCGCAGCCAAGATTGTATGCTATCTCCGCATTGAATCCGAGTTCGAACGGCAACGGGACCCCGGCAGAATCGGTGCCCACGCAAACGACCACCTCACATTGCTGCTCCAGGGCTTTGTACTTATCAAGGATCAACTTGAACAGCGCATCCTGACTGTCGCCGCCAACCAAGTCCAAAGCTTGTTCGTGCGTGCATCCGTACATGGCCACATAAGGAAATCGGGAGCCGTACCGGGCAAGTATCACGTGAATAAGTCTATCTGGCTGGTTTTCTGACATGATTACCGGTCTGAAAAACCCCACTGTCCGCCCTTGATTCCAGAGCCATTCGATTAGGCCCAGCACCACAACTGACTTGCCGCTCTGGGCTTCCGCACCGGTTATGTAAATGCATTGTGGCATCCTTGTCCCTCACTCTCTCTCAACCAACCTCAACATCCCGCGCCCGATGCCGCGGCAATTTCCGTTGACATCGGATTGGTGTGGAGCTAGTATATCAAATTTTACAGCATGCTCGTTAACTTGACAGAGGAAAGGTCAATGAGGGTAGGACTCAAGATTTTCACCGGAAATTCAAACCTGAATCTGGCCGCGGCCATCACCAGATACATGGGCATACCGCTCGGCACCGCCATTGTCGGTTCCTTCAGCGACGGGGAGATACAGGTTGAATTCAGGGAAAATGTGAGAGGAATGGACGTATTCGTCATCCAGTCCACCTGTCAGCCTGTCAACGACAACATTATGGAACTTCTCGTGATGGTTGATGCTCTCAAAAGGGCCTCGGCAAGCCGAGTGACTGCTGTCATGCCGTATTACGGATATGCCCGTCAGGATCGGAAAGTGGCTAGTCGTGCACCGATTACCGCCAAACTCATTGCCGACATCATTACGGCCGCGGGCGTTGATCGGGTACTTACTCTGGATCTCCATGCTGGCCAAATTCAAGGTTTCTTTGATATACCGGTAGATCACCTTTACGCGAGCCCCATAATGGCTGAAGCGATAAAGGCCGACCTCCCGATTTCTGAATGTACAATCGTTTCCCCTGACGCGGGAGGGGTCGAAAGGGCCAGATCCTTTGCCAAACGCCTGGGAGCCAATCTCGCCATAATCGACAAACGACGCTCAAAACCGAATGAATCAGATGTGATGCACGTGATTGGCGACGTCGCGGGCAGAGATGCGATCATATTGGATGACATGGTCGATACCGCCGGGACTCTGGTCAAGGCCGCGGCTGCTCTCGAACAAGCGGGGGCCCGTAGTATCTACGCGAGCTGCACCCATCCGGTTCTGTCCGGCCAAGCGGTTGAACGGATCGCCCAATCGTCGATCAAGAAACTGTACATTACGGATACCATTCCGTCTGAAGATAAAATTGCCAAGTGCTCTAAACTACACACAGAATCCGTGGCGCCCCTCCTCGGGGAGGCCATTAGCAGGATCCACAGAGAGATCTCGGTTTCCGAGCTATTTGTCTGAAAATTTCGAACAGGAGCTGTTATCCGGGCCGACACTTTGAAAACCCGTGGCGCTCCTGCCGGAGGCACCCATGAATAAAGTAACTTTGTCCGTTGATCAACGAACCGGAAGTGGAAAAGGGCCTGCTCGCCGATTACGAGCCGCTGGCAAAGCACCTGCAATCTTCTACGGGAAGAAAACAGAGCCCATCAAGATCGCCATTGATGTTCACGATTTCAAGAAGGCTATCGAGCAAGCAGGAAGTAATCCTCTGTTCGATCTCAAAATCCGCGAGGATGGGGGAACAACTACCCGGAGAGCCCTTCTCAAGGAAAGGCAGATACGTCCCCTGGACGGAAGTCTCGTTCATTTGGACTTCCTTGAGGTTTTCATGGATGAATCCATTGAAGTGACGGTCCAAATTGAATTCGAAGGCAAGCCCGTGGGTATCGACAAGGGAGGCATCTTTCAGGCAAGCGCCAGAGAACTTCGTGTTTCTTGTCTTCCTGATAACATTCCCAATGTCATCACCGTGGACGTTTCCGGATTGGACGTGGGCCACTCTGTTCACGTAGGTGACATCACACTCCCAGAAGGTGTTTCCGCGCTCCAGGACAAGGGTGTGGCGGTGGCGACGGTGGCAGCTCCGAAGAAGGCTGAAGAAGAGGGTGCTCCAGCTGAAGAAGCTGAAGCCGCGGCAGCACCCGAAAAGACGGAAGGCTGAGACCCTACATCATAGGGCAAGAGCCACAGGCGGACGCCCCCGTCTGGAATCCTCTTATACCAACTCCGATGGCGTAGAGCATTCCCACGCGGCGTGAAAACCGCTGTGGGCGCTTCTCTCACTCGAACCGGCAAGGACGCCTGCCCCTATTAGATCGCTAGCGACGGGCCTCCCTGCCGTCGTGGTTCTGGCCTCCTGTTTTCATGCGAAGTTGAATTCAGAAGCCTGGCAAATAACGTCCTCGCATTCATGTGGGGTCAGGATCGCCCGGAAACCCGGATTGACCCAAATCCGAATCGCTGACGGATCGCGTCCACTGCTCGGTCCCTCCGGCTGAGTAGAGGGCGCTTGGGATCAAATAGGTCCATCTGTAGCACCGGCTGTCCGATCCCGGAGAGTTTTACTCCCACCTGCCGCACCTTCACGTTCCCTGTAATGGTCTTTCGCAGAAGCAAGTCAACGAGCCTTAGGATTTCGCTGGTGAGGTTTGTTGGCTCCTTCAGTGAAATGGATCGCCCGCAGTCAGTGAAATCCGCATGTCTTATTTTTAGGGTAACTGTGGCAGCTCCCGTGCCGTCGGCTCGCAGTCGTGCAGCAAGCTTTTCACCCAGTTCCCTGGCTACGGATCGAACGAACATGTAATCAGAGATGTCCCGTTCCAGGGTTCGCTCTTTAGAGTACGATTTCTGGGAGTCCTGCCGCTCCGCCACAACCGGCCGGCAATCGTTCCCCGACGCGATCTCGATGAGTCGCTCGCCCCAACGCCCGAGCAGACGATACATCGACTTTTGCTGTGCGCGGGCCAAGTCTGCGACTGTGAAAATCCGTGCACGTTCCAATATTTCCTGCCCCTTTTTCCCCACGCCAGGCACAGAACTTACGGGCAGTCCCCCGAGGATGGTCGCCGCTCCTCTCGGCTCGAGGTAAAGGAGCCCATTGGGTTTTGCCAGACCGGTGGCCATCTTGGCCCAAGTCCGGGTTCCTGCCAGACCCGCGGAAACGTTTATATCCGGGGTTGAGCGGATTTCGCACAGCAGTCGGTGAGCCACTTCCCATGGCTGCGCCTGGTGAAGCCGTAACGTGCCCGTGAGATCGGCGTAACCTTCGTCTACGCTGGTAGCTTCCACGAGGGGGGAATATTTTCTCATGATGCCGAACATCCGACGGGAAAACTCAGAGTAAGCTTGGAAATTGGGATCAAGGAACACAGCGTGTGGACACAGCTTCCGGGCCTGAACTATCGGCATGGCCGAATGCACACCGAAGCGCCGGGCTTCATAAGAGGCTGCGGACACAACTCCTCGGTCGCTTCCACCTACTATCACGGCGCGGCTTTTGAGTTCAGGTTGCAGTGCCTGTTCCACCGAGGCGAAGAAAGCGTCCGCATCGACATGTAGGATCAACCGATCGCCAGACATCGGTTAGGCCTTTCTGTCGTACTTTCTTAGGAGCCCTACCACCACCCCTTGGATTATGACCTCGCTTTCATCGAACACCATGGCCTCATAGGCGGGATTAGCGGGCTCCAATCTTATTCGATTCCCTGCCCGGCGGAACCTCTTGAGCGTGGCCTCGCTATTGCGTATGAGGGCCACCACCACCTCCCCGTCTGAGGCCGTCTCCCTTTTTTCCACAATCACATAATCACCGTCCAGCACGTGATCTTCACTCATGGAATCACCCTTCACCAGCAGCACGTACGTATCGTTCCGACCTACAAGGTGGGCAGGGACGGCAATCTTGTCCCGGTCTTCTATCGCCTCTATGGGCACTCCAGCCGCTATGCGGCCGACCAAAGGAAGCTCCTGCGCTGTGGATTGAATATTCAGCGGTTCTGATAGGTCTATGGAACGGTTGGCGTTCCATCGTTTCGTGAGGTAGCCTTTAATCGTGAGGTTTTCTACATGCGCGTGAATCGTGGATGGTGAGGAGAGCCCCAAGCCGCGAGCTATCTCCTCGTAACTGGGCGCATGACCGTGCTGTGCCAGGAAAAGGCGTATGTAGTCAAGAACCTTTCTTTGCTTCTTGGTCAATGATTGCACGGATTGATGACTCCTATTCGGCTGTTCCCAAGGGAGCAGGCCGGGCTATACCATGACGGAAAGATTATACCGAATATAAAGCGAAAGTCAACCGAAATTATAACGAAAGTGCAAAGGGATTGGCGGAGTCAAAAACCAGAAATGAAATCTAGGCCGGCCATCAGCCGATATGTCTTAGGCCCTCGACAATTCTCATTCGGCTCACTCTCACTGCCGGGGGCAAAGCGGCCAGTAGCCCTACAAGAAATGACACTCCAACGATTAGGGCGACAGTGGAACCGGAAATCTCGAATACGCGGAGAAACGATTCGAGTTGGGCCTGGAAGAGCCGGGCCCCAGGGAAACTTAACGCAGCCCCCGCAATTCCGCCCAGCACGGCGATTGCCACTGATTCTCCTGAGATGAGAAGAAAAAGGAACCGGGGGGGAAATCCCAAGGTCTTGAGCACTGCATACTCCGAGGAACGCTCACGGGCGGTCATTGCCATAGTGTTTGCCAACACGATTAGGATGATCCCGATCACGACTATGGAAATGATTTTTACGGCGCCCACGATCGCGTTGGTCATGGCTACGAAACCTAGCTGAAACGCCTTTTCGGTCTCGGTGATTGTCTCAGCGAGGGAACTCGCGAAAAGGGTGTCAACTTCCTGAGCTATTTCTGCCGCGCGATCCGCGTCCTTTACACGGACCACGTACCATCCCACCTTGTCTGCTCTATCCGGCAATGTTTTCTTGAGTATTTCGTTCAGGTAGTCCCATCTGAAAAAAAACACAGTTTCATCCACATTCGTTCTTGCACCCTTGTAGATCCCGCGCAGCACCAGTTCGATGTTACCGGGGAAAATCGTCCCTTGGAGAGGGATGACATCCCCGATTTTCCATCCAAATCTTTCAACCAGCCTTTGCCCAGCGATGGCGGAATTACGTTCGCGGTCAAAAGCCTCTTTTGCCGAATCAGACACGACAAACTCCGGGTAAAGGCCCAAATAATCCGAGCCGCTAATGCCTAGCTGGGCAAAAAAATTCTTCCTGTCCTTGTATATTCCTCCGTACCATATCCCGTAAGCCAGTCCGTTGATGCCGGTGATCTGAAGGATCTTGGTCCTGTACGCCACGGGGAGCGTGTAGATAAGAGAGGTCTTGTTCCGAGTCACCAACCGATTCTCAGACGAGTTTTCTACGCGTAGATACCATGTATCCACCAATGTCCTCAGTACACCGAACGCCAACATGGCAACAGCGATACCAACTATGGTCAAGCCTGACCGGAGCTTGTGCCGAAAGACATTCCGTAAGATGAGATTGATCAATTCCATTACTACGAACCGAGAGGCTGTTCTTTCTTGCCCGGCAATACTTCGGCTTCACATGGGGGGCTGGCTCTCCGGAAGACTTCGGATACCGCGTCCACCAGCTTGGGCACGCTATTGAAGATTCGCTCCGAGATTTCTTCCGGACGCTGGACAACGATCACGCGGCACTTTTCCAGTTGGGCGGCCTCTATTTTGGCCGGAAAGCCACCTTCCACACCACTGTCCTTTGTTACCATGGTACCAATGTTAAATTCTCGTATTACTGCTCGGTTGGCTTCTATCGAAAATGGGCCTCGGCCCTTTACAATGTGCTTATCGGGAATCCCTGCTCTTCGGCAGGCCGCGATGGATTCGGGATGAGGGAGCACTCTAACTACCAACTGTACGCCGGCACGGTCCGCTTCCAGCGCGTACGGAATAATGTTCCTGGAGCCGGTAGTAAGGAACACAGGTCGGCCCAATGAGCATGCAGTCCTTGCGGCAAGCTCATGAGTCCGAGCAAAGAATATGGGGTCCCCGTCTTTTGCAGCAGGCGGGCGCATCCATCTGAAGTAAGGAATGCTCATGTCAAGAGCCACTTTTCTTGCGTTAGCATGAGCAA
>JBKQMK010000324.1:0-15224 GCA_052146735.1 Desulfomonilaceae bacterium
AAGGCCACATTCTCCTTGACATATCTAAGTAATTACTTTAATATAGGCGTGTATATATTGGACATCATGCATTTTAGTTAATATAGATGTGCGTGAGTCCACCGGGAGGATGGTCCATGAAAACAAGCCTTGCTGCCATAGCTTTGGCGGCTCTTCTCATCTTCCTACCAGGACCCTCATATTCAGGAGTCCAAGGAGAAAAAGACCACGATTTCATACCGAGATTTCACAATCTGATCTTTCTCTTCGACGTGTCCGACTCCATGATGGCAGGATACCCTAGAAACTACGACTTTTCCCGCATGTTCGTTGCGACTAGAGCATTCATGATGTTCAATGCAGTGATGCCGCATGTGCCTCACTGGCAGTACGATCTGAACACAGCGCTTATAACCTTTGGTGACTGCGCGACGCCCAGGCTGTTGGGCCCGCTCGGTCCGTGGACAAGGGTCAAGTATGTGTCGAACTACGCGTGCTTACGTCAGGAGGGCACCGGTCCCCGGCGGACCGCAGCCTTTCAGGACGCGCTGCAATTGGCGGGGTCTCTTATAGGCACGGCGGCCGGCCGAACTGCTGTGGTGATATTCACCGACGGAGGTTCTATGGGCGAATGCCCGCAGAAGACCGCTATTGCCCTGAAAGACGCGTATGGCAAGAAAGTTCAGGTATACGGCATTTTCTTCGGAGGAGATAGGGAAGTCGGCTGGCGGAACCTTTATGAAGTGTGCAAGCTGACCGGCGGATATTGCCGGCAATGGGAGGAAGTCCGCACTAAGGCCCAAATGCAGGAATTCTCATGGGACGTGCTTGTAAGAGAGATAATGTTCCCCTATCCGGAAATCTTTTTCAAGATGGAGAGCGCCGATCTGGTCCCTTCTGAAGCGCTCAAGCTCGAGAGCGTGGCCAATTTTCTTCATGCTATCCCGCAATATGTCTTGCAAATCGACGGACACACGGCATTTTTCGGAGGGACGAGCAGCAATTATAAGCTCGGCATGGCCCGGGCCCGAAACGTCAAAGACGCTCTGGTGAAGATTTATAAGGTTGATCCCACAAGAATAGTGGTTCGGTCGTGGGGTGAAGAGTTGCCACGCTACGACAATCAGAATCCGGACACCGCGGTTCGCAACGCTGAGGCGAACCTTTACCTCATGCTTCCGTTAAGGAACTATCCTTACGATGAGAAGCACCTGCACACGTTCGGGGTCAACGCTGTCGGAGATATTTACAACGCCCAGGAACGCTACAATCCTCAACAACGCGGCAACATCTTCGGGCGCGACCCGGATGCCGAATGGGCATGGCCGGCCAAACCTGCTCCGGGTTCACCAATACCCGCGCCTGTGGATAGGCGGGGTCAAAGAACACAGAAGCTACCGGCCGAAACTGCTCCTGTCGGTGTAGGAGGATTTAATTAGAAGAAGGGGGCCGAGAGGCTCTCAAAGTCCCCCTTTTCTAAAGGGGGACTTTGGGGTATTTTCAATGGGTAGCTTAAAATCCCCCTTAGCTCCTCTTTACCAAAGGGGGGAACTTGTCAAGGGCCGTCCAGTCGCTCTACTTTATCAAAGCTGTTCTCTCGCGGCATTCTTCGATTCCAGCCACGCCACGACTGTCTCATGCAGTTTGCCGACGAACCGAGAAGTTCTCGCACGCCTCTGCGCTTCAACAAGCAATCTTGGCGGAATCATGCTGAGCAGCCTGCTCCCGGACCCGATAATCAAATTGTGGTACCGGATTCGGTCAAGATGGGCCTCGAGCCTCTTCCGGTACTGATCATTCCTCTCTAGGATTTCCTTCGACTCCAGCCCTTCCAATTCGTCGTAGACAAACTGTTCTCTCTCGAAGACCGAGGTCCCAACACTTCGCAAGTTGGTCAGCCCATACCGTTCCGGATACTCAAACATCAAGGACTGTGGCTCCAGAAGAAAGCGCTGAGGCAAGAAAGCAACCATGTCCGAATCGCCGAATCGTTCCATGAGCCGGATAAGACTTTCCACGTCCGCTTCCGACTCGTGGGGCGTGTTGTAAATGAGATGAACGTAATTCTTGATCCCAATGCCCACTGATTCTTCAATCAGATCGTACATCTTCGCCGTATCGAATCTCTTCCCCAGCAATCGAACCGTGGGCTGATGGGCCGACTCCACCCCCCAGAAAAGGCTGAAACATCCAGCATTCTTCGCCTTCTTCAAAAGAGCCGGGTTGAAACCACTTATCCTTGCGTAGGCGTACCATCGAATTTCGGGAAAACTCACGGCCAGTCGATCGCAAACCTGTGCGAAACGGCCGGGATTACCGTTAATCGAAGCGTCCGCGAATTGGAATGTGGCAGTTTGGTAATTCCGGGCTAGTTCGGATAGCTCTGAGATGATTTTATCGACGGATTTACAGTCATAACTGTCCACCAGGCGTCCCGTACAGAAACTACATCGCGAAGGGCACCCCTTTGACATTCGATACGGAAGAAAGAGAGTTTTCTCTCCTGTCAAAGGATGATCGTACCGATACGACCCGAGAAGAAGGCCCTCAAAGTCGGGAACGCGTTCTTCCTCAGCCGGCAACTGTGACTGGGGCGCTTGAACGAGGAATCCTCCGTCGAAATAAATCACGCCCGGTATCTCCGAGCGGGGAATCACCGCCCTCTCCTGATGGAGTTGGTGAAGCATCAATAGCGGAATCTCTCCACTCCCCTTCACCCAATAGTCGGCCATGCCGTAGCCAACGAACGATTCCACCGGCTTAATAGTGATGAATGGTCCACCGAACACGATCACAGCTTCAGGGTTGACTCGGCGGATATACCGTGCAAGTAGGAGCGAAGCCCAGAACTGATGATATGCCACTATCGAAAAGGCGTACATTCCCGCGTCAGGAATCAGGCGGCCGGCGTACTTCTTTGCAAAGGCATCGAGAACGCTTTGAGAACCGGTACCTTGAAGAACCTCGAAGAAATCTTTCTCAGAAAAAGTCCTTTCAGGATTGTGATAGTCGATGCCATTTTCATCCTCGAACAGGTATTCCATGAGAAAATCATGTTGGACCACAGGTATGGAATGCTCTTTCAGAAAGGCATAGATCACGGACATGCCGTACGGCATAAACTTTGTTTTGAGGTACCGTTTACTAATAGCCGGAGGATGGACAAGAACCACTCGCGGATCAGCGGGATACCGGAGCATGACAGAGGAATTGGTGGATATTATGTCCATATGTGCTCTCTGGGAACTCCCTCACGGGGATGTCTTTGTTCCTCAAGACTCTCCCGGGCGACCTTCGCCGCAGCAGACGGCGACCGCCCTCTTTGGGCGTACACCGAAACGTTCGACTACTCTTGAAATGAGCCTCACGTGAATCATCTTTTTCCATAATACGCGTGCAATCAGCATAGCCAACACGAGCGCCGCGCCTGATTCCAGCCATTGAGGAATGAACTCACCGCCCGCAGCGCCTGCGACTGCTCTCGCAGATATGCCCAACGCAGAGTAGACCATATCGGTCAGATATGCCGCGACCAGAGTACACAATCCGATCGATCCAAGGTAGATCCCGAGCGCCCGCTTCCCGAGCATTCCACCCACCATGGCAATAGTGGCCATGTTGGTGGCCGGTCCGGCCAAAAGCAAAACAAGCGCCACCCCAGGGCTCATTCCTTTCATAACCAGCGCGGCCGCGACCGGCGTCGACATTGATGCGCAAACATACATGGGGAGACTCACAGCCAGCATGCCCAGGTAGGCCAACAGACCGGAACCAAAGACGCCGCTCACAAAGGACTCCGGCACCAGGGCCGTGATAATGCCTGCCAATAGTATGCCCAGCAAGAACCAGCCGGCGAGATCCGCCATGAGGTCCTTAAACGCGTACCCCATCCCCGCCCGCATCTTTTCAACGAAGTTGTGATGTGCAGCGTGATTCGCAGGGTCGCAATCCGTTCCGTCGCAGCAGCCGTCGACCATACACGTGCGATCCGCGACAGAGAGCTGGTTGAGCTGCTCGGACCCGCCGGCAAAGTTTTCGGCAATGCCTGCCACCACGGCCGTCACCAAAGCTGTTATCGGCCTGATCACTGTGATGAGAGGATCCAGTAGGGAATAGGTCAACGCTATGGCATCAACCCCGGTTTCAGGACTGGATATGAGGAAAGCCAAACAAGCTCCGTTGTTGGCTCCCTGTTTCTTGAGCCCCGCAACTGCGGGCACGACGCCGCACGATCAGAGCGGAATGGGAATCCCAAGCAGGGCCGCGTACAGCACGGACCTGAATCGGCCGCGATGTAAGTAGTGAGCCACCGACTCCGGCTGGAGATAAATCCGCATGATACCCGCGATCATCAATCCGAAAAGGATGTACAGTGCCGCTTCACGGAAAACTCTAACTGAAGAGGCAATTATATCGATGAGGATTTCCATTGGCTCATCATAGCAGATAAACCGCGGCCCGTCAGCCAAGTGAAAGCGTCGTCCAAAGCCAGGAGCGCATCCTTCGGGATTTTGAGAATGCTACGAGTAGTGTTCCGTAAAGGTGTAGAATTCCGGGGTAGGGTAATGCTGCGCGCGTCAAGGAGCTCGTTTACCAAGCTTATCCATCTTCTCAACCACGGCAGATAGTCTGGCCTCAATGTCGTTGAGCTTGTTCTGCAGAGCCAAATTGGCTCGTGCCTGCTCTGGTCCTTCTGTTGAACCTCCCGCGGCGGGACGAAATGATTGCTTCAGGTCCCCTAATTCCTGCCGAATTCCCTGCAAGCTCTTGATTACTGCTCGTTCGTTATCCAGGACGGCTTGGGAGTAATTCTGAATCGCCCGCTCCGCGCCGGTTCCTTTTTTCTCGAGGTTGGCCAGCAAGGCGTCGGTCTTGCCCTGCATTGTCTCTGCCATATTAGCCATTCGAGTGGTGCTATTGACCATGTGAGGCATGCTGGACGCCATCACCCCCATATAATAGACCATTTGGTCCATGTTTCCCTGAATCCTCTTCATGTCAGGGAGGCCCGCGCAACTTGCGACCAAGAAGAGGCTTGCGGCGATCAGCATGTTTTTCAGTATTCGTGCCATGGTCAACGCTCCCAAAGATTGGGTTGATCGGCTCTGTAGACCTTCCTGTGCTTCGATCAGTCTTTCCAAGCAAAAGTCCCGAATTTCGCCGGATCCGTTACTTCATCCGGGAGTGCGATTCCGAAGACTGCATTGTCCTGTCGCAGTTGAATTCGAGTCCCCTTGTCCGGGATAGTTATCTCTTCCTCTCTTGGGAACTCCTTGCCTTTCTCTGTTTTGAAGAATTCCACGACACGGAACGTCCTCTTGATCTTCCCTTGTGCGTCCAGGTGCTGTGACTTGACGATCAGAAAATCGTTTTTCGACACCCAGATCAGTCGTTCCCCTTTTCCATCGGGCAGCGAGATCTTGATTACGTAGCAATCGCGACCATCTACTTTCTCTTCTTTGAGGACGGTTTCTTTTTCTCCGCCTTTAGGAACAAAACCCTGGATATCTTCCATGGTCAGACCGGTAGCTCCTATGTCGACCGATGGGTCGTCAACGGCCAAGGGGAGAGTCTTGCCGGCTGCCGGCATGTACATGAAAGCCTTGGGGTCCTTGCCGGGCTCTACCTCAAAGAGAAAGCGCAGCCCCTTGGATTCTTTAGGCTCCACGAAATCGACGAAGAAAGTGCTGGTATCCTGGTTTGTCTTTCCCACGAGCCAAAGAACATGGTCGGAAAGAACTTTCTTTCCCTTAAACGTCTTCACCGTCAACGCCGCGCGAAACGTGTCGCTGAGATTCTGCTTGAAGACCTGCTCCAGAATTTCATGCGCTGTCATGGCCTGCACGTTAAAAGGAATACAGAGCAATACCAGTCCGATAAGGGCGAATAAGTACCGATTTGTTGTATGGCGCATACCCTGGCGTTCCGTACTTGAAATGGGTCGCGTCATGAGAGTGTGACTCATCTCTATCAAAAAAACCTCGAAAAAAGAGTAGATTATACTTTTTTGCAAGATACAGTATCTGTAATGGCTTTAATACCACAAAAACACTGCATTCGTCAAGAACTTATGCTTGCAAGAATGGCCATCCGCTGCACTATTGGCCTCATGAAAAAGTCCCCTCCATGACAAGCGCCCCAGACTCTATCACATCGGGCTTTTTCTTGACAACCGCTTATTTGCAGCGCGCACACGAGATCGTGTCTCACGCAGAAAGGCAAGTGGTTAAGCGGAAGACTTGCTCATCAAAGGATCTCTCTTGTTTGACGCTTTTTTTTCAGGCTGATATAGTTTAACATCTGCATGTGTTCAGGAGAGGACCAATGAATGGTTTCAAGAGGTTTATTCTCGTTGCCGCTGTTTCGGTGTGCTTGGTTGCCACAGCCCAGGCTCAGTGGCCGCTGGGAAAAGAACTGTCCGTGCAGGAAGGGAAGTCGACCGAAGGGAGTCCCTATGTAACTACCAACGGCAGGTACCAAATCTTTGTCTCTCCGCAGGCAAAAGGTCATACATTTATGCTCGATACAGATACCGGCCGAGTTTGGATCATGAAAAAAGACAGCACATCAGGCGATTTTTCGCTGCAACGAGTCCCCGTGGAGCAGGTTGATACACAAGCAACCGAAAAATCGGAGACAAAGCAGACCAAAAATGGTGATAAACCATCGACCAGTAAAAAGTAAATGGTTGATAATAAGAATATGACCATCAATGACTGAAGCGCCTCCAACCTTTTTTTGATCTTATCCAACAGATGGTGGTACATGAGGAATCCTGATCGTAGCGGTCGCAGGCATGGGACGCGCCGCGAGTGGAAGGACAGGGTTGTGTGTTGATAGGTTGCTGGGCTGATCGGATAACAGAGGAGGAACAAACGCGGAAATGGAAAAGCAGGGATACAAGGTTGCAGTTGTAGGCGCAACCGGCGCAGTAGGCAACATGATGATCAGCCTTTTGGAGAGGCGGTCTTTCCCGGTGAAGGAAATTGTGCTGTTGGCCTCGGGGCGTTCCACAGGAAGGACCCTTCGGTTCAAGGGAGAAGATCATCCTGTGAAGGAGCTTACCGAATCCTCATTTGAAGGAGTGGACATCGGCTTGTTCTCGCCGGGCGGGTCTGTCAGTGCCAAGTTCGCACCGGTAGCCGCGGCCGCGGGCTGCATCGTGATAGATAATACGGCCCACTTCCGAATGGATCCCGACGTGCCTCTGGTAGTGCCGGAGGTGAACCCTGAAGCCATTGCGGGATATAAGACCAGGAACATTATAGCCAATCCTAACTGTTCGACCATACAGATGGTCGTCGTGCTCAAACCTATCCACGATGCAGCAACCATCAAGCGAGTCGTTGTGTCCACTTATCAGTCTGTTTCAGGAACCGGCAAGGACGCCATCGAGGAGATGTTGATGCAGTCACGAGAGATTGCTTCAGCAGTTCAGTGGACGAAAGACTACAACCTGGATACGCTGCGGGAGGCATTGAAGCCGTACAGGACTGTCCCGACCACCGTCTACCCGCACCGCATTGCTTTCGAGTGTCTGCCCCACATTGACGTCTTCTTGGAGAATGGATACTCCAAAGAAGAGATGAAAATGGTGTGGGAGACGCAAAAGATATTGGATCCGTCCATCCGGCTGACCGCTACCGCAGTCCGGGTGCCGACTTTCTTCGGCCACTCGGAATCGGTGAACATTGAGACCGAAAAGAAAATCGGATCTGAAGAGGCGCGTGAGCTGCTGAAACATGCCCCAGGCCTGCGTGTGGTAGACGATCCGCCATGCAACCAGTATCCACTAACTGCACTTGCAGGAGGAGAGGATGTCACGCTGGTGGGCCGTATTCGTGAGGATGACACCATACCTAATGGTCTGAATGTCTGGGTGGTCTCGGACAATATTGTTAAAGGAGCCGCACTTAATGCGGTCCAGATTGCCGAGATACTGGTGGACCGGTATCTCTGAGCCTCACGGAGTTAAGAACTTGTGGGGTCGCACGAGGAACGCAGCATAGTGAAGCGCATTTAAGTAGGGGCACGGCATGCCGTGCCCCTACCAAAAGGCCATTTCCAATGCGCATCGGTACAACTCGCGGCTGCCACGTGCTCAGACAGGAAGAAAATAGAAGAATGAAAGGAATACGGATGAGCGTCAAGCGAGAGGCTGTGATAGTTAGTGCGGTTCGTACGCCGCTGGGCTCTTTCGGTGGTGCGCTGAGCGGCTTCGGAGCTACCAAGTTGGGAGGGATGATTATTCAAGAGGCTGTTAAGAGGGCCGGGATAGAAAAGGTTGACGTGGACGAAGTCATAATGGGTCAAGTGCTCCCGTGCGGATACGGGCAGAATCCCGCTCGTCAGGCCTCTCTTCAAGGTGGTCTTCCGTATGAAACACAATGCTTTACCATAAATAAGGTCTGTGGGTCCGGGCTCAAAGCGGTTATGTTGGCGGCCCAGGCCATCCAGCTTGGGGACGCGGACGTTGTCATAGCGGGGGGAATGGAGAGCATGAGTAACGCCCCATACTATCTTGAAAAGGCCCGCTTCGGATATCGGATGGGCAACGGCGGCCTGATTGACCACATGGTCCATGACGGCCTCTGGGACATCGTCAACGATTTCCACATGGGGATCAGCAACGACCTGTGCAGCGAGAAGTACAATATCTCAAGAGAGGACCAGGACAGGTACGCTGCATTGAGCTATTCACGTGCACTTGAATCGATCAAAGAGGGCAGATTTAAGGAAGAGATCATGCCTGTTAGCGTGCCCCAGCGAAAAGGCGACCCGAAGATATTTGACACAGATGAGTGTCCGCGAGAGACGAGCTACGAGGCTTTGAGCAAGATGAAGCCGGCATTTCAGGCCAATGGTTACGCCACGGCCGGCAATGCATCCGTAATCTCGGACGGAGCTGCGGCGATTTGCGTCATGTCTCAGGAGAAGGCAAAGGAGAGAGGGCTGGAAGTGTTGGCCAGGGTGGGTTCCCAGGGGAGCGCTGGCTTGGATATGAAGTATGTCCTCATGGCCCCGATGCTCTCGATCCCCAAAGTCGCCTCCAAAGAGGGCGTAGATTACCGCGGCGTGGACCTCATGGAGGTCAATGAAGCATTTGCAGGCTCTACTGTGGGCGTCATCCGTGAGCTGGGTCTGGACGTCGATCGGTGTAATGTCAACGGCGGTTCGGTTGCACTGGGTCACCCTATTGGGGCCAGCGGAGCCAGAGTTCTCACAACCCTCATTTATGCTATGAAGAACCGGGGGGCCAAGTCGGGAATGGCTTCGCTGTGCCTGGGAGGAGGAGAAGCGGTTTCACTGTATGTTGACAGGTGATGAAACCGTTGCGCCGACGCCTGCCATTTGTGGTATGGAGGAGTCATGTCTATCAAGCCTAATCAGCATTCGTTCCTGACGGGCAGTGATCCTTTCTTTAAGATGGTCCCGCTGGACGCGACAGAGCTTAGAACAGACGAAGAATTGGTCTTTGAGCCTCGCCATGAGGGCTTCATAGGCATACCTCATGGTGGCCTGGGCATGGGGCTGTGCCTGGATGCCTGGCGTCGGACCGGACAGCTCCCATATCCCGTTGACGTGCACTTCAAGTTCGGCGGCTCCGGAATAAATATAGGAGATAGGGCCGTATTCACTGTGGAACAAAGTGCCAAAGATGAGGAGCCTCGTATCTCCGCGCGGATAAGCAAGGAAGGCGACAAAACACCTTATCTGAGAGCCGAGATTCGAGCTGCTGCACATTCGGGCGGGCCGGTCAGTCTTCCGGCGCCGCCTACCGAGCAATTTCGCGGCCTCCCCTACTACAGAAACTGCTTTGTATGTGGACACCACCGCACCGTAACCGGCTTACAGCGAAGGTTTAGGCTCCACGCCTCGAACGGGACCACCGTGATAACCACGCCCTGGGGTTATGACTCGGCCGATATTGACAGGGGAGGAAGCTTTCTCATGGGAAAAGAAGAGCTCCACCCCGCGGTTCTGATCTCGATTTTCGACGAGAACACTGCGTGGGGAGGCTTTATGATAACCAGAGCTGCCGGGCTGTCGGTGCGAGTCGATTTCACGCTCTTGAGGCCCGTGGGCAAAGAAGAGAAATTGCTTTTTGTGAGCGAGCCCTCGGGTATACGAGGCAATCCTCGGAACCCTCGTTTCTTTCTCGCACAAGGGACAATACTCTCCATGACTGATCCGGGAAATCCGGAACCAGTGGCTTACGGACGCGGAGAGTGGCTGATCATGGATCAGTACACCAAGCAAATTAAGCGGAATCTCCTTCCCGAGGATGACTGGAGCTGGATTTTCCCGGATGAAGATTAGGATTGAGGAAAAGAGTAGCGGTAACCGTTTGCCTGGAAGGCGGATCGCCCGGTATGACGGCTGGCCCGCAGGGACGCCGGCGCTACGATAAGCTTGGTAGGACCGGCCTCCGTGCCGGTCACCAAATGCCCGAGGAACAGGGGTGAAAGAGTGTTCGAACACGTAGTTGAAGGCGTTCGGTGGATACCGGGCAAAGACAAGTTTCTTCCCGACTCCCACATGTATGTGGTGGGGAAGCCTGAATCAGACGATTTTTCACTGGTAGATTGCGGGCTCATGGAGATGGGGGCCTACAAGCTTGAGGGATTGGAGAGTTGCGGAATCCCCTTCGATAAGGTGAAACGGATCATCATGACCCACACTCATTTAGATCACATTGGATGCCTCCCCGAAATATTGAAAGCTATCCCTGAGGCGGAAGTGTGGGTCCATAAAGACGAGGCTGATTACCTCGAACGCGGTGACGCCCGAATAGTTTGGGGCAATCAAATGTTCGAGTCCATGATCCGATCTCAGTACAATGTTCCTAAGGATCTCTTCAAGATAAAGGTCCATAGAAAGCTCGAAGGCGGAGAGAAATTCGCCCTCGGCGGAATCGCGTTCAAGGTGATCCATCTGCCCGGACATTCCGCGGGGAGCATCGGCCTCTTCAATAACCAACACAGGCTCTTGATGTCCGGTGATACGATATATGCCGACGGAGCCATCGGTCGCTATGATTTGGTGTCAGCGAACACGGCCGATCTTAAGCGGTCGTTGGAGCTGATCGCAGGCCTGAATGTGGACATTCTTTTGCCCTGTCATAACAGGATCGTGAAGAGCGGGGCCGGGCCTATGGTGGAGAACACGGTGCGTCAGTGGACCCCCCTCCTGGGCGGATAAAATTGCCTGCTTAATGAGGATACAAGCATGGGAAAAACGGTTGCTGAAAAAATTATTGAGGCCCATCTGATAAAGGGAAAACTCGAACCCGGTTCAGAAATAGCCATCAAGATTGACCACACTCTCACGCAAGACGCGACCGGCACCATGGCCTTTCTCGAATTTATCGCTATGGGCGTATCAAGAGTGAAAACTGAGATTTCAGTTAGTTACGTGGACCATAATCTTGTGCAGTCGGATTTCAAGAATGCCGACGATCACCGGTTCCTGAGAAGTGTCGCTGCCAAGTACGGGGTGATTTATTCCAGACCCGGCAATGGCGTGTCTCACCAGGTGCACCTGGAGCGCTTTAGCGTGCCGGGCAAGACACTTCTCGGTTCAGATAGCCATACCCCGACCAATGCCGGAAGTTCCATGCTAGCCATCGGCGCAGGTGGATTAGACGTTGCCATGGCGATGGCCGGATACCCCTTCCATCTCTCCATGCCGAGGATTATAGGCGTGCGCCTCACTGGCTCGCTGCAGCCCTGGGTGTCTGCCATGGACGTAATCCTTGAAATGCTGCGCAGGCTGACCGTGAAGGGGGGGGTGGGAAAGATCTTCGAGTACTTCGGGCCGGGCGTCGAGAACCTCTCCGCAACGGACCGCGCTACCATTGGGAACATGGGAGCGGAGTTGGGAGCCACAAGCAGTATGTTTCCCTCCGACACGCGCACTCGGGAATTCCTAGAAAGCCAGGGTCGGGGCAAGGTCTGGACGGAAATCCTTGCGGACGCGGATGCCAGGTACAGCGAAATCATCGAACTTGACCTCAGCGCGCTCGAACCGTTGATTGCCTGCCCCAGTTCCCCCGGCAACGTGAAGAAGGTTTCCGAGGTGGAAGGAATCGACGTTTCCCAGGTAATTGTCGGCTCTTCGGTTAACTCCTCTTTCCGAAACTTCATGGTGGTCGCCAAGGCAGTTGAGGGACGGCATTGTCACCCGGACGTGAGCTTCGAGATCAACCCCGGCAGTAGTCAGGTCCTGTTAAACGTGGCAGAGGCGGGTGGGGTAACGGACCTTATTTTGAGTGGAGCGCGTATCCACCAGTCGGGCTGCCTTGGATGCATCGGCATGGGGCAAGCCCCCGCCACAGGAGCGGTCTCCCTGAGGACCTTCCCCAGGAATTTCCCCGGCCGAAGTGGGACCTTTCCCGACCAGGTCTACCTCTGTTCACCTCAGACGGCTGTAGCAGCCGCGATTTTAGGAAAAATCACGGATCCGAGAGCGCTTGGAGAATATCCGCGGGTTTCGGACCCTATCAAATACGCGCTCAATGATGAAAACCTGGTTCATCCCGCATCAGATCCGTCGAGCGTTGAAATCGTCATGGGCCCCAACATCAAGCCGTTCCCAAAGTTCGGCCCGCTCGAAGAAGCCATAGAGGGCACTGTGATCATCAAGGTGGAAGACAACATCAGCACGGATGAAATTATGCCGGCTGGGAGCAAGATCCTCCCCTTACGTAGCAACATAGAAGCCATCAGCGAATTTGTTTTCGAGAAGGTTGACCCGGACTTTCCTCGCCGCGCTAAGGCTGCGAAGGTCGGCTTTGTCGTCGGGGGGGAGAACTACGGGCAAGGCTCTTCGAGGGAACACGCTGCCATCGCGCCGCGCTTCCTCGGCATCCGCGCCAAGCTGGCCAAGAGCTTCGCGAGGATACATAAAGCCAATCTTATCAACTTTGGCATTCTTCCGCTGACTTTCGCCGATCCCACTGACTACGAGACGATTTCCAGAGATGACCGAATCCGCGTTGAAGGGGCACGGGCCGCGGTGGAGCACGGGAAGCATGAGCTCATTGCCGAAGTGCTGCCGTCCCGTAGAAAGGTCCTTTTGCGGCTGGATGTCACTGATCGGGAGAGAAAGATCCTCCTCGCAGGGGGCCTCATAAATCTCGCCGGCCAGAATTCCTGAGACAGATTTGGCCGGCGGGAACTCGTAAGCCGCCCGTCCCCCAATACTCAGTCACTTAGAGTAATCGTCAAAAACAACACCCCTTTGGCCATTGCAGATGGAGAATCCGGAAGGCTCACCGTGACGGGCGCGGTTTCTCGGGTCATTCCTGGAAACCCGAATCAGGTCCGGAGTTGGTGCAACAATCCTTGTAGGGGCAAAGGGCCTTGGCCCTCATTTGGGCGACCTCCGTTGCTCTTACGCACCCGAAAGTCCTGGATGACGGCGTCGTTCAGCAAATCGGACATATCTCTTGGGCACTGCGATAGAGGGCTGGCGACTCGCGGAATGACTACGATGGTTGGCGGGTAGGACCTTTCTCGACTTTCTGGCGGACGAAAAGCTCGTCAGGTTCCTGATTTTTCAGGGGAACAAAGCTGCGACTATGGTGGAAGAGCAGGCGCTCCGGGTCTTTTTCCTCAACAACTATTGTCACCACGGGACCGGAATCCCAGAACAACGTGAGAAGAGGAGGGGCGTACGAGAAGCCGCCTGCCCCTGCCCCGATCCAGGTCTGTCCCTCATCCCCTCTATAAATCGCGCGGAAGGTCCCGTTATTATTAAATACAAGCTTCATAAGCCGGCTGGTGACCGGCAGATCCTGACCTTCAACGACCCTAGACGTAAGAACCCACGTGCCGGTCAAACGGGACGCGTCTCCGCCCGTTTCGGCGGACTTCGGTTGACTGGTGCAGGAGACAGCTAGAGTACCGAACAGGAAAAGACCTAAGATTGGGAGACAGCGGCGGAGGTGCTTGGGTTTTTGCATGAGATGACAGTGTGTAATCAGATGCCCTGCAAATGGACGAGGCGATCAACCCTAAAGGCTAATCGCCTCGTCATTTAATTCTACATAGCTTTTAAGTGATCGCTAATGGACCACTTAGATATTAGTACCAGCCGCTGGAAGAGCTGCTCGCAGGCCAGTAACCACCACTGCTGCTCGATGAGGCATAGGCACCGTAGTTGTAACCGCTGCTGCTGGACGAGCCGTAGCCGCCGTAGTTGTAACCACTGCTGCTACTGCTGGAAGCAGGCATACAGGTGTAAGCCGGCATACAACAGCCATAGGTCATGCCACTGCTCGAAGAGCTTGCCGGCCAGTAGCCACTGCTCGAAGAGCTTGCTGGATAGTATCCGCTGCTCGATGAACTGCTGCCGTAGCCTTTGGCGTACGCGCCGCCGCCCCAGGAAGCATAGGGGGCCCAGGCATAGAAGCCTACAGCAAACGTCGCGAACAACATAACCATACCGACAACCGCAAGCGTCACTGCAAATCTTTTCATTTAAATAAATACCTCCTCATGGAATAAAAGTCTCAATCTTCTGTTCTCATAATCGAGAACAGTTTTTCCCTCTTGAAAGTGAGACAAGGTGTTAACCAATCGCTACCATGAATGAGAGCCTTTGTCAATCATTATTTGTTTTGCCGGCTCCCTTCGTGCCACACCTTCCGGGCAACAAACCCGAGAAGTCCCTTGACTCACCCCCGCTGTCTGTTAGGATTCCTCCAAATCCGGTGATTGTCAAGGAATTTTTCAAATGGGACCAAATCGCAAAGAGGCGTACATAATAGCACTGATAAAGGATTTCTTCGCTACCAGCCATCGTTGTCGTGGAAAATATTTGCATAAAAAAAGTGTTATAACAACGATATGCTCTATTACAGTAACTCTTTTTATAGTGAAATTGGCGCTACCAGTTGTAACCGCAGCTGAAGACCGTCGCGGTAGCATCAAGACAGAAAATCCTCAAGGAGAGCTTCGAATCGCGTCGGAACGATCGGGATCGTCATCAGGCTTCAATAGCCTACTCGACGGCTTCGAACCCGCTACAGCGGCTCTTAGGGAGGGCAAAGAAGACACTGTCACAGGAGAAGGCGCGAAGCCGACGCTTGAAGACAGGATACGCCAAGCTGGCGAGTTCCTTGCCGCACGCGACGTCGCCAGGGCCAGGGAAATTGTCCGGCAAGCAATGCGTGACTGCGAGTCAGGTGAAGGAAATCTCCGGGACTGTTCTCAATGGTCGGAATTCTTGCGAGGCCTCAA
>JBKQMK010000325.1:0-6506 GCA_052146735.1 Desulfomonilaceae bacterium
TCGACGATATTTTTATGTTAATCAGGTCCGCGGAACCGTACTCATTCATTTACGTGAGTCCTGCTTACGAAAGGATGCTCGGCCGCAAAGCAGAGGAGCTTTACGAAAATCCCGCCGCATGGTTGACGGATGTTCACGAGACAGACCGCTCACAAGTAGCCAACATATTCAAGCAATTTGTCCAGGGCACCGGAAATTTCAACTATGAATTCAGGATGCTCGGATCCAACGGTCTGACGCGGTGGATATGGGCGACAGGCTTCCCTGTCAAGGACGCCGAAGGAGGAATCTATCGTTTAGCCATTATCGCCAGAGACATCACACAGCGTAAATTGGATGAAGAGAAGCTGGAGAACCTCGTTCGGGAAATAAAAGACTTCGCCTATATCGTGTCTCACGATTTTAGGGCACCTCTAATAAATATAAAGGGATTTTCAGACGAACTGGAAGAAGTCATAAAGATCGTCACTCCTGCCATCCAGCTAGGGCTGGCTAAAATGGATGAAAAAGAGAAGGATCGGGTGCTCAACGCACTCGAAAAAGATCTTCCCGAAGCCCTGGAATTCATCAATTCTTCTGCATCCAGAATGGACAACCTCATAAATGCTGTTTTGCGTTTGTCCAGACTGGAGCGAAGGGAGCTTCGCCTTGAGCCTCTCGATATGCGACGCTTGTCGCAGGAGATTTTGAATGAGTTAAACTATCAGCTCAACTTCGCCAATGTGAAAGTCGTTGTGGGGCAACTGCCGGAAACAGTCGCCGATCGGCTTGCTATGGAGCAGGTCATGACCAATTTACTCAACAATGCCCTGAAGTTCCGCGACCCGGAACGTGCGCAAGAAATAACCATCACCGGTCACCGCTTTCCTGGCGAGACGGCGTTCGTAATCAGCGATCGCGGCCGTGGAATAGAGGAGATGTATTTAAGCAAGATTTTCCAAGCTTTCCACCGTGGATCGATTAAAGACGTCCAGGGCGAGGGAATGGGCTTAGCTCACGTGAGGACTCTTGTTCGCCGCCATGGAGGGCGCATATGGTGCGAGTCCAAACTTGGCGTGGGATCTACTTTTACATTTACCGTTTCCAATCATTTAGAAAAGACGCTTCTAGATGTCCAGTCCTGATTCGGTGACGATCTTGCTTGTTGAAGATGACCCTTGGCCTGACCCCCAAAAACTGGTCCGCCTTCTGAGTTAGGATAGAAAATGGAACCTGGGCTTAACAGTGAGGTCAGGGCACACGCGACGTAGTTCAGGCTGCGTAGAGTCTTTATCGGAGTGCTGCGGAGACGAAACGGGCGGGTCACGTTCCATGAAAGGCATGTAAGCTCGGCGACCTCGAAAACGCTAGGGGCTAACTGTGCCCTCTGACCACTCTTGCACCGCAATTAATCTTCTGAGGATCTTCAGTTCTTTGGTACGCAGGTCAGTGCCGGTCATCAGTGGGTCCAAGGTCGAGGGCCATGAATACGGTTAACACGGAGGACAGCGGCGCGGTATGTTCAAAAGAGAGTACCGATAGGTTGTAAGTTCGATTCCTACTCGGGGAGCCAAAACCGAACGTCAAAACCCGCTGGCCGGCAACAAGCCGCAGCGGGTTTTTCTTTCTCGGGTACACGGTTGTGTCAGGTTTGTGTCCACTCCCTGCGCAAACCCGCTCTGGTGGTTGGATTAAGCTATTATTTGGACTCTTTCTTCATCTTATCCTGAAGGTCCTTTTTCTTTTGCTCTAAAAGCTGCTTCAAGTCAGCTTTCAATTGGTTTTTCTTCTCTTGCAATTCCTTCTTTGTTTGTTCTTTGAGGGCGGTTTTCTTTTGCTCGAACTCTTTTTTCAGATTCGGCCTATCTTCAGGCTTTGCCGCTTTATACTTGTCTTTTAATTCCTGAAGTTCTTTTTTTCGACTGTCCATTAGCTGCTGCTTGAATTGCTCAAATTCCTTTTTCTTCTGATCCTTGAGCTGTCGTAGAGATTGCATGGCTTGCTGCTTGGTTATCTGTGTGCTTTGCTTCTCCTGTAGTTCAGCTCCAAAACCGAGACTAGGAATAGCCATTGCCAAAATAAGCACCAACAAAACACTTAGTTTTCTCATAGCTTTCTCCTTTCGCCAATTCCGGCCCTGTCAATTGCGGAAGCTTATCAGATCACATGGTCAAAATGTAGGACCTCCCAACGAGGGAGGCAAGACTTTAGAGACATTCGTGCCGAGGGGCGCGCTTCCCACATGCCGAACATTTAAGATTATCTGTCCTTAAAATACTCTACATGGGCCTGGGATTCTTGCTGCCACAGAACTCAACAAAATCCTTCGTAAGTTTTCCAGCAGATTTGGTGTCAATATATAGAAAATACGGTCGCGTAATGGGATAAGTACCCTTATCAACGGTCTCTCTGGATGGGAGGATTGCCGGAGATTGATCATCCTTCTTAATGGCAATTACCTTTATTTTTGATTCCTGACCCTTTTCTTTGAGTTGGAAGATATTACGGACCCGTATAAAGCTGGTGGCAGTTTCTGACTCGGTAACCCCGGAAACAACGGCACTGAAGAACGTCTTTGTAATAGCATTGGGGGCAAGGGAGCCGTGGAGAAAATCGTGTTGAATGTAGTGCAGTGTTCCGGGACGCTCCTCGCCTATAGTTAGAACGGCTATGGGTTTGTCCGGGCCGCTGACTTGACTCCAATTGCTATGCTGTCCTGACAGCACCTTACGGACCTGATCAACGGTGAGTTCATTCACCGGATTTGACGGGTGCACTACTATGACTATGCCCCCCCAACCGATATGTTTCTCTTGAATATCCAATCCCTTCTTCGTCGCTGCTTCTTTTTCTTCCGGCTCTATCTGGCGGGAAGACATGGCTATTTGACATTCGTGATTGAGAAGCGCCTCCCAACCAATACCTGCACCGCCTGATACGACAATGTTGGCATTAGGATTGGTTTTCATGAATTCTTTGGCGTAAGAATCAACCATCCAAGCCGTACTTTCTGAGCCTCGGACCGTAATCACTTCTTTGCCCTGTTCCTGAGCCCATGCGAATTGCCATACTGCTGCAATCAAAACGACCATGACTGGCATCAGTATCCCGTAAAACCTACCCCTTCCGCTTTTCATGCTACCTCCTAATCGGTTACATCCTGTTGTATCCGGTGTCTTTTCGTGGCCCAAAAGGGGATTATGCCCGCTGCCCGCTCGATGTCAATTACATTCATGCATTGACGACAATTATCCTTGACGGTTCTCAGGACGAAAACCGAGACGTCTTGGGGAGGGGGTAACGAGAAGGGTAGGGGAAAAACAATCCAATCTGCATTTCGCGGAGAATCATTCCGGAACCCGAGAAATTTAGATGCCCATTTAACAAAGGGTTGGAAATTCTGTCTTAATAGTTAGAGCGGAATTTTGCAGACGCACGGGACTTAGCATCCTGCGGGGCAACCGGTGGGGCTGGAAGTCCCCTCCTCTTGGACCGGTGTCAAGCCGCATCCGTTCAAGAAACTGTGCAAGGATGCCGGAGATAGGCACATGAAAGCAAAGATTTTTCTTGCGGCGGTGCTCGTCGCTCTATCGTTGACGTTGATCTCCACGGTCAGTTTCACGCAAGCCGGCGACGAAAAACCAGCCCCGACTCTTGCCGGGTCACGTCCCCGTATGGAACCGCAAATGCCCGTTTCCCCGTGTTACTATTGCGTGGAGCGGGACAACCCGGTTTTGTGGAAATGGAATGTTCAAAACAGGCTTTCAGATCTCAGCGCAATTACAAGAAGCGATCTGAATCCTGAAAGTGACCTGGACTATATGATGAGGACGTACTGACCGGAATAATGTGGTTCAGCTCCAAATCTGAAAGCGGCGATACTCATTGCTAAGATTAAGAGCCCGCAAAGAACTGAGTCTTTTCATGCTCCTGTGCTTTCACTACTTTCGGCCATTTAATTGCCAAGCATCGAAAACAATACCTTTGGCGTTGCCAGTTACAGGCCATTTCTTTTGTTCTTTTTTGGACCCTTCCTGTACATTTCCATTAATGTCTATGTGGAGTGGTGGGTCGAAGAGGGAAATTTCCAGTGCGCCACGGCTGGGGTTAGAAGGGGTTAGGGGACCGTGGTGCACTGGATCGACCTAAAACCTGGATACGTACAAATTGGACGATGAACCCACCAGGACGTTAATCGTCAAATCTAAACTGAGGCGTTGCAGAATCAATTCTCCGGGATTTTTAGGGAGAGACGAGCGTGAGTGTGCGCGGAAAGGGAGTCGAGCCGTACGCGCGGGAGATTGAGCCGAAGACAATACAGCAAAACCCGTTGGCTGATAACAAGCCGCAGCGGGTCTTTTCGTCTGTGCGCAGGCCTCTTTACTTTGTAAGTGTTTATTTACAGCACTGACGGGCCTTTTCTCCGCGGCCTCTTGGTTCGGTGAACGATGTCTGCGAATCGCACCCTCAACTCAGGAAAAAGACAGTGGACTCGCACCTAGCCAAAGGCTCCCCATTGCTGGTTCGGACGTCAATGATCATAGTTCCCTTTAGCTCATCCACGTGCATCATTCGAGCCTCCGCTTGGATAACTGACCCGGGTTTTGGATTGGAGAAGAAATTAATGCTCGAATGAACCAAGACCGATTTACGTCCAAGTGAGTTTCCGCAAAGACCACACGCATGATCCGCAATAGCGAAGATGACAGCCCCATGTGTTGCGCCACGAAAATTGAAATGTCTTTCCTCGGATATTTTCAGTTCTGCTAAGGCATAGCCGCGATCCGACTTCACAATTTTTAAATCCATAAGTAACGCAAATGATGAAGAATCTGACTCTGTTGCTAAATGTTCGATGTCGGTCAGATCTTCCTTTCCGCAATCAGATGTCATCAGGACACCCCGGTTTTATTTGATGGCTTAACAGATATGATTGTGGCAGATCCGAGATTGGAAATACTCTATTGCCGGTGCTTACGTTTTCCATAATGGAAGTATTATCCTTTCCATCCGCACTTTGGCATTCTTCTTCGTTCTCCAAATAACCTAAGATTGCTATATACATGCAGGGTTGTGATGCTAATTACTCCTTTGGCATAGTCGCAGTTTTGAACCCCCATGCTGGAATTCAATAATTGACGGCATTTACGACAAGGGCACTCCGGGTATATTCAGACGAACCCTATAAAGGGAGGTCCTGGCTGTGATATAAAGGGTTTTCCAGTCCTTATCTCCCCAACATAAGTTAGCGGGAAGTTCCGGGACCGGGATAATCCCTAACCTTCTCCCTTCAGGATTGAGTATCCAAATCCCGCCTTTGCCGGTAACATAAATATTGCCTTCCGAGTCCAGCTTCATACCGTCCGGTGCCAGTGGGTCTCCGGGGATTTGGGCAAAAATGCGCCCGTTTGTGGTTCCCCCATCAGAGTTTACATCAAATACCCGAATATGATTCATCTCTGTATCGGCGACGTAGAGCAACGTTTCGTCCGGAGAAAACGCTAACCCATTAGGGACCGAATCGTCGATTAAAAGCCTCAGTTCGTCTCCATTTGGCGACAACCGATAGACCCCGAAAAAAGGGAGTTCCGGGGCTTCCAAGGTGCCAAATACAGGATTCAAGCCGTACGGGGGATCCGTGAAATAGACACTGCCGTCAGATTTCACAACTACATCGTTAGGGCTGTTCAGCTTCTTGCCATCAAAGTGCGAGGCAATAGTGACTACAGTACCATCATCCTCCGTGCGAGACACCCTTCGCGTGGCATGCTCACACGCGATCAACCGTCCTTTCCTGTCGAGCGTCAAGCCATTCGATTTGCCGCTCGGGAAACGAAATTCCGAAATGCCATCCTGCTGACTCCATTTGCTTATTCGGTTTCCCGGAATGTCGCTAAACAGTAAGAATCCACCGTCTAAATTCCAAACAGGTCCCTCCGTAAAATGGTACCCCGTTGCCAACTTGTCCACCTTCATTCCGGAGGGTACAATGCTCTCAAATTTAGAATTCATGTTCTTGTTCCATTGCAAATACCTACCGCTGTACTGGAGGCATTGTATTGGCTTACGTTGGCTTTTGCAAAGCCCTTTACCGGTCTATTCGGCCGCCCGGTCACCTCGTCTCGTGTCTATTTGACCGCCCTGACGGGAAGTTCCACAAGGCCCTTTCCAAGAACACAATTAACACCGTTCTGGTTCTTTATCCACAGTTCCAAATCAACATATCCTTTGCCTTCGCTTATATACTTGTCAGTAATCCTGCCGCCGCAGGTGAGAATATCCTCGGGTAACATGAAGTTGCGGAACTGGATAGCAAGTTTGCGAAGGTGGCCTTTTTCGCCGGCCCAATCTCTCAATAGCTGGGCATAGTAGTCCCCAGCCATATTGCCTGGCGCTACTACATTGGGCAGTCCACGGCGTTGAGTGGCAAAGGGGTAGTCGAAGTGAATTCTATCCATCAGCCATACAGTTGATAGATACATTAATATGTTGATCGTGGTAACCCTTTTTTCTAAAGGGGCTATTTC